>JBATRI010000690.1:0-21745 GCA_049292515.1 Geminicoccaceae bacterium | reverse complement strand
GTCGGCGATGACCAGCTCCAGATCCTGGTAGGTCTGCGCCAGCACCGAACGAATCGCGTCCTCGAGAAAGTTCTCGCCGTTGTAAACCGGGATGCCGATGCTCACACGGGGCAAAGATGAGGCTCCTCAGACGCGGGACCTGCCGGCCGGCACTCGGCAGTGCCGCATGCGCGACCGTACGTTGAACTGCGACCCCCGTCTAGCACGTGGCGTTCTGTCGGCAAAAGACACAGCCTTGCAACAAATACTCATTTTATCACGAGCTTCGGCCAATGCTGTCAGCCAATTCCTTTGGTTGCACCCCGGTATGAGCGGCGAAAAGCCGCTCTCGCTGCACCAGTTGGCGGTCGGTCCGTTTGCCGACTGCGGCTTACTCAGTGGGAATCGCGTCCACGTACCTGTTGCAGCAGCTTGGCTGTAAGGGAATTGCCGACGAAGAACTCCACATTCGGTTGGTCCCGGCGCAGCTGTCGCTCACGTCGCTTGTGCGCAATCCAGGTCACAAGTTCGCGACCGAATTGCGGTACGGCTGCAAGCATGCCCGCGGGGTGCGATGCCGCAGGGCGGTAGCCGAGCTCGCGGAGGTCCGCACCGACGATCAGCTCGATGAGCTGGAGCTGGCCATTGCTCAGTGATTTGCGCCACGTCTCGATATAGTCGGTCGTGACCGGTGCGAAGGTGGTGTCTTTCCATGGCTCGTTCTTGAAGAGCACGGATCTGGACTTGTAGAAGCTCAGCATTTCTGGCCGATAGGGCTCGCCGAGGAATGCACACACTCGTTGCAGGGTCGCTTCCGGTGCGCCCACCAGATCCTCGTATCTGACCTCGAGATAAGTCCCCGCAGCTGCGGTCTTGCCGAAACGACGTCCGGCGCGAACGTCGAGCTTCCACTTCACCGCATTGCTCATGACGTCGTCGGATGCCCATTCGAGCTTCAACCGCGACGCTATATTGCCGCGCGGATCGCGGATCATGTGGATGATCTGGCAGCCGGGAAACATCACCGCGAGCTCGGGCAGGTAGCGGACATTCTCGGGCGTCTTGTCGCCACAGCGGGTGGCACCGTTCTGCCGAGCCAACGCATCCATCAAGAGGAGGTAGAAGCGCCCGTAGCTGGGAGCCGGATCGGCGGCCAGCCTGGTCTTCACTTCGGCCAGCACCTCGTCCATCCCGCTCCAGTGCTGGATGTGCTGGATACGTGGCAACAGGTCGAAGAAGCGTTCGACGGCACCATCGGCCTGCAGATCGGGCAGCACCGGGCGAACCTTCAAGATGCCCTCGAAGTAGGCCGCCTCGTCCATGATCGCGATGTCCGGATGCGCATGCAGCATCCGGTGCATCAAGGTGGTGCCGGAGCGCGCGGCGCCGACGACGAAGATCGGCGCGCAGCCCTCGAACACGTCACCTGTCGTCATGGCCATCCTCCGGCTGCGGTCGGTGCAGCCACCTGCCGTCCGTTCCGCTCGCTCGATACACTGGCGCCCTGCAACAAGTCGAACATATCCCGGCAACGGCGCATGGTCGTCAGGCTTAAGGGGCGCCGGCCTTCGGCTCCGATCGGGTTTGCCCTCGCAGGACGAGTAACCACTCGCGCGGGCGAACGATTCCGGTCGCCACGAGCAGAGCAGCATAGCCCAGCCCACCCAATACCAGCGCCGCCGGCCAGGCGAGACCCAGTCGTCGCATCACCTCGATGGCCAGTGCACCGGCAAGGCCACAGCCGATGGCCAAGAGTGGTGCCCGGAACGAAAGCCGCGTGCCGCCGGCACTGGAAAGCACGATGGCAGCCTGCGCGCATACGGCGAGTTCGGCGAGCAGCAGGGCCGTGGCGGCACCGACGGCGCCAAAACGAGGAATGAGCAGGGCGTAGGCCGCGAGACCGACCACAGCCCCGACGATGGAGCCCGCAATCAACCGATGCTGCAGGTCGAGCATCGCCGCGACGTCGCGGAACAGGACCCGCGTGGGTCCGATGACGATGAGCAGGCTGAAGACGCGCAAGGCCCCGGCACTGTCGCTGAACGTACTGCCGGCGATGATGGTGACGAATTCGGGCGCGAACGACCACAACATCAAGGCGACGCCGACGGCGCCTGCCATCAGCAAGCCCCACCCGGCGGCGAGAAACTCTCGGAACCCAACCGGGTCGACATGGGCGCGACGCCCGAGGATCGGACCCAGGAGGCCCACGAACAGCATCGAGAGGCCAAGGCAGGTGTCGTAGATCTTCGAGGCCACGCCATAGAGACCGACGTCGGCGGACGTGCCCCACAGCGCCAGCAGCGGCGTGTCGGTGCGGGCGTAGAACAGGTTCAGCGTGTCCACACCGGCTAGCGGCGCGGCACGGCCGAGAATGGTGCGCCAATACGGCAGGTCGGCGCGCGGCCGAAACCGCTGGATCCGCCAAGCGGCGATCCAGGAGACCGCCAGCATGGCGGCGAAGGCCAGCGCCTGGCCCAGCACGAAATAGGTTACCGGCGCGCCGATCCGGGCGAGCAGGAGAACCGCGCCGAGCAGCACCAAGGCGCCGACGATTTCCGCCAGCACCGCCCCAGCCTGCCTGAGGCGCTGCTGGAAGAAGCCCAGCAACATCATATGGCCGGCGTAGCAGACGAAGCCGAAGCTCCCGATCATGATGCAGCGACGGGCGTCGGGGTCCAGCGGCAGCAGCCAGGCGAGCAGGCAGCCGCCGGCGACGGCAGTCGACGACAGGGAGAGCCGGAGTGCGAGCGCGTTGCCCAGAATGCGCGGCTGGTCGGCCTTGGGACGCGACAGCTCGCGGACGACAATAGTGTTGAGACCGAGCCCGCCGATCAGCATGGCGAGGCTGAGATAGGCCACGGCGGTACGAAAATAGCCGAACTCTTCCGGACCCAGCGCCCGTGTCAGCACGGCGATGGTGGCCAGGGCGATCAGAATGCTCAGCACGCGGCCCGCGGCGAGCAGGGCCATGCTTGACGTGAGCGATCGGGCAAGACTCATGGGTGCGTCATCTCGCGGCCGGTGACACAGGTGCAGCCCGGTCCGCGGATGCTCCAGGTCGGCTCGGTCCGGTGTTCGCAGGCACCGCGTTTTGGCAGGTGCCTGCGGGTCCCACAACCATGGCCTTTGCCGTGAGCGGAGCTTGCTCGCAGGTTTAAATGTGGTGTGTCGGCAACGGCGACCTGCGGGCGAACGCAGTTGCAGCATGACCGGTTGACACGACCACGCCGAGCAATCTCAATGGATTTTAATACGCGTTCCGCGTTGGTACTTCAGCGTTAGTCTCCGAGATGAAAATCAATCATAAGTTGTAAAGTGATGGTCCCACGCTGGATCACTCGTACAAAGTGCCGGCAAGTTGCAGTGCGTTGCCGGTCACGGTTTCGTGTCTTCGTTTGGCCGCTTCCAAGTGAAATGTCTGTGGACGGCTGCGAATAGGCTGGAGGGTGTCATGAAGGTCGGGATACTTGCAGGGGGCATGGGGTCGCGGCTGTCCGAGGAGACCGCGGTCCGGCCGAAACCAATGGTAGAGATTGGTGGGCGACCGATTCTCTGGCATATCATGATGCACTATAGCCATTATGGCTTTCAGGAATTCGCGATCGCCCTGGGCTACAAGGGCGAATACATCAAGAAATACATGATGGATTTCTGGTTTCTGAATCGGGATCTGTCAGTCGATTTCTCCTCGGGTGCGGTGGATGCTCATTCGGGGCACAAGCAGCCATGGAAGGTGGATCTCGTCGATACCGGGCAGCGCTCGATGACCGGCGGGCGGATCAAGCGGCTGCGGCCCTATCTCGGCGACAGCACGTTCATGCTCACCTGGGGCGACGGGGTTTCCACCGTTGACCTGCACGAGCTGCTGGCGTTCCACCGCTCGCACGGCAAGCTTGCCACGGTCACGGCCGTCCGGCCACCAGCCCGTTTCGGCTGCCTGGAACTCGAGGCGGACAAGGTGGTCAGCTTCACCGAGAAGCCGCAGACGGGCGAGGGCTGGATCAACGGTGCCTTCTTCGTGCTCGAGCCCGGCATCTTCGACTATATCGACGACGATATGACTCCGTTCGAGCATCAGCCGCTGGAGCGGCTGGCGAGCGAGGGCCAGTTGATGGCGTATCGGCACTTCGGTTTCTGGCAGTGCATGGACACCATCCGCGACAAAGCGCGGCTGGACGAGCTCTGGGAAAGCGGCGAAGCACCGTGGAAGCTTTGGGAATAAGTTGATGCGTGTGCTCGTCACCGGTTGCGACGGTTATATCGGCCAAGTCCTGGTGCCGCTGCTGCAGCGTGCCGGGCACGAGGTGACTGGCCTCGACAGCGGCCTGTTCGCCAGCTGCGTGTTTCCTGGACAGCCGCGGCCGGAACTGCCGGTCATCTGGCAGGATGTGCGCGACGTCGTGCCGGAAACCTTGGTGGGCTTCGATGCGGTGCTGCATCTGGCGGGCGTGTCCAACGACCCGTTCGGCGATCTAAACCCGGCCATGACCGACGAGGTCAACCATCTGGCGGCGGTGCGCTTGGCCCAGTCCGCCAAGTCGGCGGGCGTCGAGCGCTTCGTGTTCGCCTCTTCCTGCAGCAATTACGGCGCCTCCACCGACGGGTTCATCGACGAGAGCGCCGAGTTCCAGCCGGTGACGCCCTATGCCGAGAGCAAGGTGCTGTCCGAGCGCGACATCGCCCCGCTGGCCGACGACACCTTCACGCCCGTCTTCCTGCGTGCCGGCACCGCCTACGGCATGTCGGCCAAGCTGCGCGCCGATCTGGTCGTCAACAACCTCGTCGGCTACGCGTTCACGACCGGCAGCGTGACGATGAAGAGCGACGGCATGCCGTGGCGGCCACTGGTGCACATCGAGGACATCGCCCGCGCCTACCTCGCGGTCCTCGAGGCGCCGCGCGAGAAGGTGCACAATCAGGCCTTCAACGTCGGTGCCACGGAGGAGAACTACCGCGTCCGCGAGGTCGCGGAGATGGTGGCCGAGATCGTTCCGGGGGCTACCGTCTCGTTCGCCAGCGACGCCAGCCCGGACCGGCGCAACTACCGTGTGAACTGCGACAAGATCCGGCGCGTCCTGCCGAGCTACCAGCCGCAATGGACCGTGCGGCGCGGCGTCGAGGAAATCTATGCGGCCTATCGTGACGCCGGGATCACGGCCGAGCAGTTCTTCGGCCCGAGCTGGATGCGCGTGCAGCATCTGAAGAATCTGATGGCGTCCGGCCGCGTCGACGGCAGCAGCATGCGCTACCATCGCGAGGCCGCATGACGGCCGCTCTGGCCCCGATCGACGCCTGCCGCGCCTGTGGCTCGAGCCGGCTCCAGACCTTCCTGGCCCTGGGCGATCTGCCGCCGTCCGATGCGTTCATCGCCCCCGAGGCGCTGGCCCGTGTCGAGGCGCGCTATCCGCTGGACGTTGCCTTCTGCCCCGACTGCACCCTGGTGCAGATCCTGCACACGGTGCCGCCGGAGGAGCTGTTCGCAGCCGATTACCCCTATTTCTCGTCGGTCATCGACGCGCTGGTGCGCCATGCCGCGGACAATGTCGCGGCGCGGATCGAGGAGCGGGGGCTCGGGCGGGACAGTCTCGTCATCGAGCTGGCCAGCAACGACGGCTACCTGTTGCAGCATTACCTCGCCGCCGGCATCGGCGTGCTCGGCATCGATCCGACGCCGGGGCCCGTGGCCGCGGCGCGGGCCAAAGGCATCGACAGCCTACAAGCGTTCTTCGGCCAGCAGCTGGCGGATGAACTGGCCGGTGGCGGGCGGCGGGCCGACGTGATCCACGCCAACAATGTGCTGGCGCATGTGGCCGACACCAACGGTTTCGTGCGCGGCATCGCCACGCTGTTGAAGGACGACGGCGTCGCGGTGCTCGAGATGCACTATGTGCGGGACCTGATCGACAAGGGTCAGTTCGACACCATCTACCACGAGCACCTCTGTTACTTCTCGGTGACGGCACTCGACCGCCTGTTCGCGCAGCACGGGCTGTTCTTGAACCGCGTCGAGCGGATCGACATCCATGGCGGCTCGCTGCGTGTGTTCGCCGAGCGACGCCCGGCCCGCGAGCCATCGGTGGATGCCCTGCTCCGGGAGGAGCGCGAGCTCGGCATGGACGGGTTCGCCTACTATGCTGGGTTCGCCCGGCGGGTGGAGGCGATCCGGGACAGCTTGCAGAAGCTGCTCGGTGATCTCAAGGCGAGCGGGGCCAGCGTTGCCGGCTATGGTGCCGCCGCCAAGGGCACGATCCTCCTCAACTATGTCGGCATCGGTCCCGAGACGCTGGAATACGTCGTCGACCGGAACCGGTTCAAGCAGGGCAAGTGGATCCCCGGCGTACGACTGCCGATCCTCGCGCCAGAGACCCTCATCGAGCGGCAGCCCGATTATGTCCTGATCCTGCCCTGGAACTTTCAGGAGGAGATTGTCGGCCAGCAGGCGGCTTACGTCGAGCGCGGCGGCCGATTCATCGTTCCGATCCCCGAGCCAATGGTGCTGTAGAGACGCATGACGCCAAGCCAGACCTGTACTGCCTGTGCCGGTACGAACGTCCGCGCCTTCTACCGAGTCGAGAATATCCCGGTTCATAGTTGCCTGATGCTGGACAGTCGCGCCGCAGCGCTGGCTTTCCCGCGTCAGGACCTGGAGCTGGGATTCTGCCACGACTGCGGATTCGTGCAGAACCTGTTGTTCGACCCGACGGCGCACCGCTATTCGGTCGATTACGAGGAGACGCAGATCTTCTCGCCGCGGTTCCAGCGCTTCGTGGCCGAGATCTGCGACGACCAGCAGCGCAAATACGATCTTGCCGGGAAGACCGCGCTCGAGATCGGCTGCGGCAAGGGTGAGTTCCTGGTCGCCCTGTGCGAGCGTACGGGGTGTGCCGGCATCGGCATCGATCCCGGCTACCGTCCGGAGCGGACACAGAGCCCGGCGGCCTCGCGGCTGACCTTCATCCAGGACTTCTACGGCCCCAAGTACGGCCATCTGCAGGCCGACTATGTCTGCTGCCGGCATACGCTCGAGCATATCCACGAGGTGCTGGAGTTCATGCGGCTGGTGCGCTCGGCGATCGGCGACCGACCGCAGGTGCCGGTATTCTTCGAGCTGCCGGATCTCGAGCGCGTGCTGGTCGAAGGTGCGTTCTGGGATATTTATTACGAGCACTGCTCGTATTTCACGTTGGGCTCGCTGGCCCGGCTCTTCCGCCGCACCGGGTTCGAGGTCACCGAGCTGTGGAAGGCCTATGACGATCAGTATCTGATGATCGAGGCCTATCCGGCAGCAGGACCGACCGAGCCGAAGCTGGCGGCAGAGGACGATCTTGCTCGCCTGACGGCCCAGGTTGCGAAGTTCGAGACCGACATCACCACCCGGCTTGCCGGCCTGCGGGCCGAGGCCGCGCGATGGCGCGAGCAGGGCAAGACGGTGGCGATCTGGGGCTCCGGCTCGAAGGCGGTTAGCTACCTGACCACCCTGGGCCTGAGCGACGAGGTTGCGGCCGTGGTCGACATCAACCCGCACAAGCACGGCAAGTTCCTGGCCGGCACCGGCCACGAGATCGTCGGCCCCGAAGCCCTGGTGGCGTTGCGGCCCGACGTCGTCCTGGTGATGAACGCGATCTACACGGCCGAGATCCGCGAGGATCTGCGGCGCCTGGGCCTGCAGCCGGAGATTACCGCCCTAGCCTGACTTCGTCAGGCACTGCGGGCCGTGGTTTCCACGCTGGTTCTGGCTTGGTCGTAGAACGCCAGCAGACGCGTGGCGCATTCGTCCCAGCCGTACCGTTCCCGGGCCCGGATCCGGGCCGCCTGACCCATGGCTGCCCGTTTGGCCGGATCGGACAGCAGGCCCTCGATCGCGGCGGCCAGCGCCGACACGTCGCCGCGCGGGACGATGATGCCGCTGACGCCGTCCTCGACGATTTCGGGCAGTGCACCGGAGCGCGTCACGACGACAGGAAGGCCTGCGGCCATCGCCTCGATGACGGGCATGCCGAACGGTTCCTCCCACAGCGAGGCGAAGACGAACACGCCGGCGCGGGCGAGCTCATTGTGCATGGCGCCATTGGGAATGGGGCCGCGGAAGGTGACCTGTGCGTCCAGCGGTGCGGCGGTGGTGTCCAGCAGGGCGCGGAAGCTCTCCGGCGCCTTGTAAAAATCGCTGACCGAAACGAGGAGGGGGTCGCGCTCGAAGGGGTCCACGAACTGCTTGGGGGAAAGGTCGCGGGGGCCGATTAGCTCCAGCCGTGCTTCCGGCCGCGTGGGTGCAAGCTGGGCAAAGGCTTGCAGCAACAGGTGGACGCCCTTCTCCGGGGCGAGCCGGCCGACGAACATGACCGTGCTGCTCGAAGCAGGGTCGCTGGCGACGTTCAGGAATCGCTCGTCGACGCCGTTGGGCAGCGCATGGGCGCGCCCGGCAAGGCTGGGGAAGGTGGACTGCACGGCGCGCGTCAGCGTCTCGCTGCAGCCCAGGATCAGCGACGCTTCGGCGAGGCGGGCAGCGGTGAGCTCATGGTCGAAGTCGACCAGCGCATGATCGTGGCTGTGCAGCACGATCACCGCGCCGGGATTGTGGCGCCGGATCACGGGAATGAAGTTGGTCGTGCCGTAGACATGAATAACGTCGAGGCGCCGCCTGGCTGCGTCCCGCGCCACGCGTTCCGCAAAGACGCGGTAGTAGAGGTCGGTCATGCGCAGTGGCCGCGTCGGTGGGGTGAGGCCGAAGCGATCGACGACGTTCAGCGACCAGATCAGACGGTCCAGCGTCTGCGGAAACCTGCGGTACTCGACCCGCTCACGGGTCTCGTTCGGTCGGTCGCCCTTGCCTTGACGCGCATAGACCGTGACGTCGTTGGTGCGAGCCAGCCTTCTAGTGAGCTCGTAGGTCACGATGGCCAGCGCATCGAACAGTTGGAAATCGGCGGAAGGAAAACGCGAATGGGGATAGACCCAGCCTATCTTCACCTAGACCTTACCTCTGCCGTAGTTGGTTGGCCAACCGGCCTGTGACGCGGATGGACGTGGACGACTATATGGCGGGCGTCTACACCCGGTTGCCCGCCAAACCTAGCGTCACGATAGGCGGAGCGAGCACAGCGATCGAGGCAAAACGATGCGGCGATGCGCCGGTGTTCAATGTGCAACGTCATGGCCTTGATCCCCGCGCCGGTGCCGACCGTGCGCGGGAAGGCCCGGCCTCGGGTTCCGGAGAAGGGGAAGGATGCGGGTAGCGATGGTGTGCCAGCCGCAGGATCGGCTGCTGGCTGACGGCATGTTGAGCGGCTCTGCCGGCATCGTCGCTGCCGAACTCGCCCGCCATCTGGGTGCCGGGATCGAGCTTACGCTCTATGTCGGCGCTGATGGCAAGGGAGCAGGAGCGACGACCGGCCCCGGTGGCCGTCGGGTCGTGCAGATTCCGGTCACGGGCAAGCAGATCGAGCAAGGCCGCGAGCTGCTGTCCGGCCTGTTGCCCGGCTTGCCCGCGCATTCGGTCTCGCCTGGCTTCCATCGAAGCTATTTCGAGCACGCCGCCGAGTTGATCCGACGCCAGCAGCCCGACCTCGTTCACCTCCACACCTATCTCCAGCATGCACCCATGCTGCGTACCGCGGGGGCGCCTCTGGTGCTGCACCTGCATCACCCACACCCGCTCGGGCTTGCGCCGCACGCGGCAATACGTGCGCTCGATGCCGTCGATGCGGTCGTGACCTGCTCCGAGCACATAGCGCAGCGCATGGCGGCCCACTTCCCGACCCACCTTGCCAAGATGAGCATGATCGGCAACGGGGTCGATCCAGCTTTCTTTGCCGGCCAGCCCGACTTCGACGAAAGCTTGCCGCCGCGTCTCCTCTACGTAGGTCGGATCTCGCCCGAAAAGGGCGTCCATGTGCTGGCCAGCGCCTTCAACCGTGTCGTCGAGCGCTGGCCGGCGGCGGAGCTCGACCTCGTCGGGCGCCCAGGCTACCTGCCCGCCTCGATCCTGCGTCAGTTCGGCCAGGACGCGCGTATCAAGCGGCTCCATGATCTGTACGGCCGGGATCCGATCACGGGCGTCATCCGCCAGGTGATCTTCAGCCGCAGCAGCTACCGACGGAGGATCGTGCACCTTCTGTCGGCCCAGGCGCGTCGCAGCACGCATTTCCTCGGGGCCGTGCCCTACAGCGCCATGCCGCAGCTCTATGCCCGTAGCAGGGTCGTGGTGACGCCTTCGGTGATCCCGGAGCCGTTTGGTCTGCCGGTGGTGGAGGCCATGGCGGCCGGGCGCCCGGTCGTGGCCAGCCGTGCCGGCGGTATCCCGGAACTCGTCCAGGATGGTCGGACGGGTCTGCTGGTCGAGCCCGACGATCCGGAGGCGCTGGCCGGCGCGATCCTGGCGCTGCTGGCGGATCCGGGGCGTTGCCGGATCATGGGTGCGGCGGGGCGGGATGAAGTGGCCGCAAACTGGACCTGGCAGCTGGCGGCCGAGCGCCTGCGGTCCGTCTATGCGTCGCTCACGGCCGGGGGCCCAGCGCAATGATCGATGCTGGTCCACCAAGGCGGGGTGCCGTGCGCCTGGTCCCGACCGGCCAAGCGGCCGTCGACGAGGCCACCAAGCGCGCCTTGGCGCGCGTCGGGATGTCGACGGAGGGCGAGGAACCGGTGGAGGCCGTGGTCAGCCTCGTCTCCCATCCGGCAGCGACTGCGCTCGCACGGCAGTGGCAAGCGCCGCTGCTGACGCTGGCGATCGGTGGCGCCGCCGGTCCTCGCCGGCTGGAACTGCCAACCGTGGCGGCCGCCGGGCGGTCTGTCGAGCTGCTGCTGGTGGCCGTGTCACCGCGTGGCGGGCCGCTACGGCAGCTGGTGGCAGGCGCCGTCAAGTCCAGCGGCCTCGCACCACAGATGACCGTGCAGCGAATCCTGACGACCTGCGCCGATTGGCCGGCACGAGCCCTGGCCGACGGCAGCCCGCTGGTATCACGGGAGCTGCCCGACGCAGCTCTGGGTGCCGCCGGAGCTCCCGCCTGGCTGGGCCTGCCGCTGCACGCCGCCCGCAATGCGGTCGAGCGCGTGCGGGACATGCTGACCGAGGAGACCTGGGCTATCGGTATCGCACCGCGCCCGGTGGCAAGCTTTCTGGAGCGACCCGAGCTCGACGATGTCGTCTGGCTGCCGGAACGTGCCGGCGGTGGGTTCCTGGCCGACCCGTTCGGCATGGAAACGCCGGCCGGGCCGATCGTGCTGGCCGAGGCCTATGTGCCCGAGACACGGTGCGGTGAGATCGTGGCGCTGCGACTGCAGCAGGGCTCGCTGGACCCGGTCCGGACCGGGCTCTCGGGACATCTTTCGTACCCGTGCCTGATCGAGGATGGCGGCGAGCTCTATTGCCTGCCCGAGAACTCGAGCGCTGGCCGGGTCACGTTGCTGCGTGCCGCCCGGTTCCCCGAACAGTTCGAGCCCGTGGCTGTTCTGCTCGACGACTTCGCCGGCGTCGATTGCACGCCTTTCCGCCATGAGGGCCGCTGGTGGATGCTGGCCATGAACCATGCCGATCAGGACGTGGCCAAACTGTTCCTTTTCCACGCCGGCCATCTGCTGGGCCCATGGCAGCCGCATCCGTGGAATCCGGTGCGCTGCGACGTGCGCAACGCGCGTCCGGCCGGTCCGCCGTTCCTGCACGAAGGCCGGCTTTATCGCCCGACCCAGGATTGCTCGCGCCACTATGGCGGGGCAGTAGTGCTCCAGCGTATCGATGTGCTGACGACCGAGTGGTTCCACGAAACGCGCGTGGCGCGGATCGAGCCGGACCCGAACGGACCGTATCCGGACGGGGTGCACACGTTGACCGCTTTGGGAGCCACGCAGACGCTCGTCGACGGCAAGCGGACCCGGTTGCGGGTAGGGTAGGGAGGCTGACAGCGCCGATGCGACGGTCGGTCGCGTGACGCGCAGGCGGTCCCGGTCCGTTACTATCATTCTCAATGGGGCGATCGCGGAGACGAAGGATGGATGACAAGTTGCGCAAGGCCGTCGAGGAACGTGCGTATGCCTTATGGGAACAGGCTGGAAAGCCCGAGGGCAGCGAACTCGCCTATTGGTTCCAGGCCGAGGGCGAGCTCATCGGCCTTTCGGTGGCCGGCGAGGAAGATCCTCTGGTCGCCGTCGACGACTTTCCGCCGGGCGAGGCGCTGAACTCGGGTGATGCCGCCGGGGAGGAGGCCGCCCTGCAAGCCAACGTCGATCAGACGGTGCCGCCAGCTGAGCAGCTCCCGAGCGGCGAGGCCGAGAACCCGATCAGCAAGCGTATCAAAGGCGTGGCTAAGAGCAGGTCACGGGCAAAGCGCTAGGGAAGCACGCGTCGCGGCGCCGACAACCGCCGCGACGTACGCTCGATTTCAGAACTGCACGCCCTTGGTCAGCGCTCCGTCGATGACGAGGTTGGTGCCGGTGGTGAAGCTGGATGCTGGGCTGGCAAGGAACACCACGCCGCGGGCCACTTCCTCTGGCGTCGCCATGCGCCCGGTGGGGTTCATAGCCAGAGCCTGGCTGAACAACTCGGCGTTGTTCTGCTCGATCCACTGCCAGATCCCACCGTCGAAGTAGGTGTTGCCCGGCGAGACCGAATTGACCCGGATCATCTTGCCCGCAAGCTTGTAAGCCAGCCCCTGCGCGTAGTGGATCAGCGCAGCCTTGGTGGCGCCGTAGGCTGGGCTGGTGAAGTCGACCTCGCGTCCCGAGACGCTGGAGACGATCACGATCGCGGGAGCTTCGGACTTCTCCAGCCACGGCATGGCGGCGTTGACCAGGCGCACGGTGTGCAGCAGGTCGATCTCGAACTGATGCCGCCAGGCCTCCTCGGTGTCGGCCATGTCGAGCGCGCTGACATTGGCCACCACGATGTCGATGCCACCCAGCGCCGTCGCCGATTCGGCGATCCAGTTCTCGAGTGCTGCCTTGTCACCCACGTCGATGGCAGCCCCATGCACCTTCACGCCCTTGGCACGCAGCGCTTCCAGTGCCGCGTCGACGTCGGGCGCGCCTCGCGCGCAGATGCTGACATTGGCGCCCTCGTCCGCGAAAATGTCGGCGCAGCGCCGGCCGATACCCTTGCTACCGCCGGTGATGATGGCGCGCTTGCCTTCGAGACCCAGATCCATTGTCAACTCCCCAGTGTTCGCCAACGGCCCGAGCCACCTCGAGACCACGATAGCTCGTCAGGACCGATGCCCCAACGCATCACGACCCGCCACCGCTCTGCATTGCGGGCGGGCGCACGGGCGTCAAGCGTGACCCTGACGGCGGGGCTGCCCGGCGCCCCGTCCTTGCGGTTGTCCTGTTTGTCATCGAGGCGCCCATGGAACGGAAAGTGCTGGTAGTGCATTTCCCAAACCAGAGATCACCTGAATTGGACGGCGATCATGGCGACGGTGATGGTTCGGAGGGGGCTCGGCGCACGCGCTCATGCCCGGCGGCCCGCGG
Organism: Geminicoccaceae bacterium; assembly: GCA_049292515.1. Taxonomy (GTDB): domain Bacteria; phylum Pseudomonadota; class Alphaproteobacteria; order Geminicoccales; family Geminicoccaceae; genus Benzoatithermus. The sequence continues at coordinate 8,305 of JBATRI010000690.1, read as the reverse complement.
ATCGCGGCCCGGCACCCTGGCTCGGGCTGGCGCTGGCTGCAAGTGCGGCGATGTGGCTGGCAATCGGGGTCACATTGGCCCTGGTCGCCTAGCGGTTGGTCGGACCTTGCGGCTCAGGTCTCGGTGCGGCGCAATCGATGGGTCGCAAACCGGCCACGGCCGCGCAGGTCGACAGCGCCCAACGGTTCGGTCCTGTAGGGGCCGCGCAGCAGCGTGCGGGTGGCATCGGACAAGGTGATATGGCCAGGAGCCGACTGGGTCTGTAGCCGTGAGGCGATGTTCACCGTGTCGCCCCAGACGTCGTAGCTGAACTTACGGCGGCCGATCACGCCGGCCAGCACCGGCCCGGAATGCAAGCCGACGCGTAACTCGTAGGCGGCGTTGAGGTCGGGTGCCAGGGCGTGCACGGCCTCGGTCATCCGCAGGGCCAGCTCTGCGGCGGCATCCGCGTGGGCCGGGTGGGCTTCGGGCACCCCAGCCACCGCCAGATAGGCATCGCCCACGGTCTTGATCTTCTCGACGCCGAGTTCGGCCGCCAGCTCGTCGAAGCGGCTGACGATGCGGTCGAGATCGGCAACGAGCAGCGCTGCGGGCAGCGCCGCCGCGATGGTGGTGAAGCCCACGATGTCGGCGAACAGCACCGTCGTATCTTCGATGCGGTCGGCAATCCGACGCTCGCCCTGGCCCAGCCGGGCCACCACCGCCTTTGGCAGGATGCTCTCGAGCAGCGCCTCGGCGCGCTGCTTCTCGGTGCGGAGCCGGCCCAGATAGACCTGCTCGCGGTTACGCAGCCGCTTGCGCTCGAGCGTGGCCATGATGCGGGCGCGCAGGATCGTCGCGTCGAACGGTTTCCTGATGAAATCCTGGGCGCCGGCAGCGAGGCATTGACCCATCATGTCCGAATTGTCGACGCCCGAGAGCACGACGACCGGCAGATCGGCCAGCTCCGGTCTGGCGCGGATCGCCATCAGCACCTCGAGCCCGTTCAGCTTCGGCATCAGGAGATCGAGCAGCACCAGATCGACCGGCTGTTGGTCCAGAAGTGCCAGGCCCGCCGTACCGGAGGCGGCGGTTTCGACCGTGTGGCCGGCCAGGGTCAGGATATCCTGGAGCAGCAGCCGGTTGTTCTCGTGGTCGTCGATCACCAGCAGATGGCCGGGGGTTGTCGGCAAGGCAGCCAGCGGCTCCAGCCGATCAGCGGTGGCGGCCAGTGCTGCGGCGAGTTCGTTGGCCCCGTCATCGGGCCCAGTGGAGTGTTCCGGGTCGGTGCTGCCCAGCCCTTCGATGGCAGCCTCGATCTCACGGACACGGCGGATCAGACGCTCGAGCTCGAGCGCCGGAGCGTTGCCTTCCTCGAGCAGCAGCTCGGCATAGCCCTTGATCGTGGAAAGGGGTGTGCGCAGGTCGTGGTGCAGGTCGCGCAGCTGGGACTCGTCGGCTAGGGCGGCCTCGGTATCGACCAGCAACGCTGTGACCTCGCGGGCGCAGTCGACGATCCGACCGAGGTCCTCGCGGCCCTGCTCTAATCCGTCGCGCAGCGATGCGTCGTAGAGCACCTGACTGTAGGCCAGGATCGCATTGGCGGGGACGACGAACCGCTCGCGTACCCGGGCGCGTCTGGCGCTGTCCTGGAGCAGCTGGTCGCGCCGCTCGGAAGGCTCAGCCATCGTCCCGGTCCCCACGGCCGAGCAGGCGCTCGATCTTGCCGAGCAGCCGCGGCAGGTCGATTGGCTTGGTGTCGAGGTCGGCGCAGCCGGCTTCGAGCGCCCTGGCGCGGTCGTTCGCTGAAACATAGGCGGTCAGTGCCAGAATCGGAATTCCGGCGGTCGCGGGGGCCTGCTTGAGACGGCGCGTGGCTTCCCAGCCGTCGAGGACCGGCAGGCTCAGGTCCATCAGCACGAGATCGGGGCGTTCGCGCAGCGCCATGGTGACGGCCTCCAGCCCATTGGCGGCTGGCAGCACCGCGAAGCCGCGCCGGGTCAGGCGCCGCCCGAGCATGTCGCGGTTCAGCTCGTTGTCCTCGACCAGCAAAATGGTGGCCATGGCAGTCCGTACGCTGCGGTTAGCACAGCATTACGCCTGTGCCGGCCGCGGTGGAAGATCCGGTTGCCACCATGGCCGGCTTCATGCGGCCCGGCGATGGACCTGTGCCTGACACACAGCAAGGTTCCCCGCCACGCTGGCGGCCCATCGCCGCAGTCGTGTTCCGTTGTCGCAGAAGTGCTACAATCTCTGCTCATGTTGCAGCGCAGTGCGAGGTCGAGACTGTGCTATTGCTCCTGATTCGCCCAAACTTGCGGTGAGCTACAATGAAACAGCATAGTCATTTGCCGTCCGACAGCGCGGACCCGCGATTGCCGCTCGATCCGTTCAGCGCCTACGCGATCGATGCGATGCAGCGGTCGATCCTGTTCTGGGATGTGCTGCGACAGCGCGGGAATCAGTTTCTCGAGCACATGGCGATGCAGGTACCGAATGTGCTGCAGTTTCAGGCCAAGCTGGTCGTGGATGGCCGCAATCTGCCGCGCCCGGTGAATTACGGCCTGGTGGCCATCGAACCGCCCGCCGGCGTGGTGACCGATCCACGCAAGCGTCCCTTCGTCGTGGTCGACCCGCGTGCCGGGCACGGCCCGGGAATTGGCGGGTTCAAGGCCGACAGCGAGATCGGGGTCGCCTTGGGCGCCGGCCACCCGTGCTACTTCGTCGGGTTCCTGCCGCAGCCGGTACCCGGGCAGACGATCGAGGATGTGATGGCCGCGGAAGCCACGTTCCTCGCGCGGGTCAACGAGCTGCATCCTGAAGCCGAGGGCAAGCCGGTGGTGATCGGCAACTGCCAGGGCGGCTGGGCGACCATGATGATGGCGGCGACCCATCCCGAGCTGTGCGGCCCGCTCATCATCGCCGGAGCACCCCTCTCCTACTGGGCCGGGGTGCACGGCAAGAATCCGATGCGCTACTCGGGCGGCCTGCTGGGTGGCAGCTGGCTCACGGCACTCACGGGCGACCTCGGCGCCGGGATCTTCGACGGGTCGAACCTAGTCTCGAACTTCGAGAACATGAACCCCGCCAACACGCTGTGGTCCAAGCAATACAACCTGTACGCCAACGTCGATACCGAGGGGCCGCGCTATCTCGGCTTCGAGAAATGGTGGGGCGGCCATGTGCTGCTCAACGCCGAGGAGATGCAGTGGATTGTCGACAACCTGTTTGTCGGCAACCGGCTGGCCACGGCCGAGATCATGACCAGCGACGGCGTGCGCATCGACCTGCGCAGCATCCGCTCACCAATCATCTGCTTCTGCTCCAAAGGCGACGACATCACGCCGCCGCAGCAGGCTCTGGGCTGGATCCCGGACCTGTACGAGAGCGTCGCCGACATCCGGGCCAACGGCCAGACCATCGTCTACTGCATCCACGATCAGATCGGGCATCTGGGCATCTTCGTCTCCGGCAGCGTGGCGAAGAAGGAGCACCAGGAGTTCACGAGCAACATCGACTTCATCGACTGCCTGCCGCCCGGCCTGTACGAAGCGGTGATCACGCCGGTGGGGAACCCGGGTCTTACCGACGACGGGCTGGCGATCGGGGGCTTCGAGCTGCGTCTCGAGCATCGCTCGATCGATGCCATCCGCGCGTTGGGTGGCAATGATGCCGAGGACGAGCGGAAGTTCGCCACCGTGGCCCGGGTCTCGGACATCAATCTCGGGCTTTACCGGACGCTCCTGCAGCCGTGGCTGCGCGCCACCGTGACCGAGCAGGCGGCCGAGACGGCGCGCCGACTGGGCTCTTCGCGCCTGCAATACGAGCTCGTGTCAGACCGCAACCCCTTGCTGGCGCCACTCGGGTCGCTGGCGGAAATGGTGCGCGAGCATCGTCGGCCCGTGCCGAAAGACAATCCGTTCCTCGGCATGCAGGAGCTCGTCTCCAAGCAGATCGTGGCTGGTCTCGACGCCTATCGCGACTGGCGCGACAGCTTGGTCGAGACAACCTTCCACACGATCTACGGCTCGCCGGTGGTGCAGGCCCTGGCGGGTGTGCGCGGTCACGACGGCGTGGCCCGCCCGCGCCCCGGCCGGGATCCGGAGGAGATCGCGTTCGTCGAGCGGCAGGCGGCCGAGCTGCGGCAGCGTTTCCCCGAAGGTGGCCCGCGAGAGGGGTTCGTGCGGGCGGTGATCTATATTCGCATCCCGCAGCTCGCGGCTGATGAGCGAAGCTACCTGATGCTGCGCCAGATCCGCGAGGAGCATGCGAAGGACATGAGCCTCCAGCAGTTCAAGGACCTGTTCCGCGAGCAGTTCATGCTGGTGCTGCTCGACCCCGAGCAGGCGATCCAGAGCCTGCCTGCGCTGCTCGACGGCAAGGTTCGCGATCCGGCCGGAGCCGTGGCGGTGCTGAAGGAGGTGGTGAGGGCGGGTGGCCCGTTACCCGACGAGTCGGCCGCGCGGCTCGAGCGGGTGGAAGCAATCTACGCGGCCGTCGCGGCGGCCAAGGCCGAAGGCCGGGCACCCGCCAAGCGTCCGACGCTCAAGGTGGCCGGCTCCGACGACGACCTTGCGGCCAGCGCCTGAGGGTGGGCACGCCCGAGCGGCTGGTCGACGAGCTCATGGCCACCGGCCGCTCGGAGCGTTGCACGCGCGTGATCGTCTCGCACATCGATGCCAAAACGCAGCGGCAGATGACCGCCGGCGAGCTGGAGATCGGCCTCCAGCTCGCCGAACGCGTCTGGGACGCCCCGGGTTCGGTCTGGGTGGCGTGCTGACGCCCACGGGCCTGGGCACCCTGCTGAAGCGGACACGATTGTTTCAGGAAATCCAGCTGCCCGCCTAGGAGCGACCGATGCGCACCACGATGACGGAAAACCGCACGTTCGCCGAGATCCAGATCGGCGATACCGCAGCGGTCTCGGCGGGATTGACCAAAACAGAGCTCGAAGGCTTCGCCGCCGTCTCGGGGGATTTCAACCCGACCCATCTCAATGAGGAATATGCCCGCGCGCATGGGCTACGGGCACCGGTCGCCCACGGCATGTGGACCGCATCCCTGATCTCGACCGTGCTGGGCAACAAGCTGCCGGGGGCCGGAACCATCTACATCCGGCAGGAGATCTGCTTTCGCGCTCCGGTATTTCTGGGCGACACGGTGACGGGCACGGTCACCGTGACCGGCAAGGAAGCCGACGGCAACATCGTGCGGCTCGACTGTCGATGCAGCAACCAGCACGGCGAGGTCGTGCTCGACGGCACGGTCGAGGTCCAGGCGCCGACCGTGAAGGACGCCATCCCGGTCGTCGAGCGGCCGACCTTCAGCGTGCAGACCCATGACGTCTACGAGGAACTGTTGCGCCGTGCCGGTCGCATTCCGGCGGCGCCATGCGCGGTGGCCTATCCCTGTGACGAGAGCTCGCTGCGTGGTGCTGTCGAGGCGACGGCGGCCGGCCTGTTCAAGGCGGTGCTGGTCGGGCCGGCGCAGCTGATGCGCCAGCAGGCACTGGCGCACGAGATCGATCTCGCCGGTTGCGAGATCGTCGAGGCTCCCACGGCGCACGATGCGGCCGTGCTTGCCGTGGAGATGGTGCGGACCGGCAAGGCCCAGCTCCTGATGAAGGGCAGCCTGCACACGGACGACCTGTTGGCCGCCGTCGTGTCCAAGGACAGGGGCCTGCGCACCAGCCGGCGGATCAGCCACGTCTTCATCATGTCGGTGCCGACCTATCCCGAGCCGCTGTTCATCACCGACGCCGCCGTCAACATCGCCCCCGACCTCGAGGCCAAGGTCGACATCCTGCAGAACGCGATCGACCTCGCCCTTGGGCTGGGGATCGAGCAGCCGCGCGTGGCCATTCTGTCGGCGGTCGAGACCGTGAATCCCAAGATCCCGACCACGCTGGAGGCGGCCGCCCTCTGCAAGATGGCCGACCGTGGGCAGATCACGGGCGCTCTGGTCGATGGCCCGTTCGCGCTGGACAACGCCATCAGCCCACTCGCCGCCGCGATCAAGGGGATCAAGTCGCCGGTGGCCGGGCGGGCCAACATCCTGCTCGTACCCGACCTGGAAGCCGGCAACATGCTGGCCAAGAATCTGTCGTTCCTGGCCAACGCCGATGCTGCCGGCATCGTGCTCGGGGCCAGGGTACCGATCATCCTGACCAGCCGCGCCGACAGCGTGCGCACCCGGATGGCGTCATGTGCGGTGGCTGCCCTCTATGCGCACTCGCTGCGCCCGGCCGCCACGGCCGCGGTCGAGCCTACCACCCTGGCCGCGGAGTAGGTGCGATGAGCGGAACCGTCCTGGTCGTCAATGCGGGCTCGTCCAGCATCAAGTTCCAGCTGTTCGAGCGATTGCCGGGCGACGAGCTGGAGCTCGAGTTCAAGGGGCAGATGGAGGGTATCGGCACCCGGCCGCATCTGGTCGCCAAGGATGCCCAGGGCAACGTGCTGGTCGACGACAGTTTCGAGCGCGGCCAGGTCGCGAGTGTGGCCGATGCCTTGGATCAGCTGGAGGAGTGGCTCGAGGGCCAGCTGAAGGGCGTTCTTCCCGAGGCCATCGGCCATCGCGTGGTCCATGGCGGCCCCGAGTTCAGCGCACCCATCCTGATCGACGATGCGGTGCTGGCCAAGCTCGAGAAGCTTGTGCCGCTGGCGCCCTTGCATCAGCCGAACAACCTGGCGCCGATCAGGGAGATCCGCGAGCGATATCCTAGCGTTCCCCAGGTGGCGTGCTTCGACACCGCGTTCCATCGCGGTCATCCCGAGGTCGCCGACCGTTTCGCCATTCCGGACCACTATTACCGGGCAGGGATACGCCGCTACGGCTTCCACGGGCTGTCCTATGAGTATGTCGCGCAGCGGCTGACGCAGATCGATCCCGCGTTGGCAGCCGGCCGCGTCGTGGCCTGCCATCTGGGCAGCGGTGCTTCCATGTGCGCGATCCAGGCCGGGCGGAGCGTCGACAGCACGATGGGCTTCACCGCCGTCGATGGGCTGCCGATGGGTACGCGGACCGGCCAGCTCGATCCCGGCGTCGTTCTTTACCTGCTTCAGGACAAGGGCTTCGACGCGAAGCGCATCGAGCGTTTCCTCTACAACGAGGGCGGTCTCAAGGGGCTGTCCGGGATCAGCAACGACGTCCGCGACCTGCTGGCCAGCGACACGGCTGGGGCACGTCTCGCGCTCGACTATTTCGTCTATCGCATCGTGCGCGAGGCGGGCGGCCTCGCCGCAGCCATGGGCGGCATCGATGGGATCGTGTTCACGGCCGGCATCGGCGAGCACAGCCCGGAGATCCGCGGCCGCGTCATCGAGCGGCTGGCGTGGCTGGGTCTGGAACTCGACGGTGCAGCCAACGCTGCCAGCGAGCGCTTGATCTCCACCGCGTCCAGCCGGGTTCGGGCCTATGTCGTCCGGACCAACGAGGAGCTGATGATCGCTCAGCACACGCTGCACCTCATTGCGGCCGGCTAAGCCGTCGGAACCGTCCTCCTCGGCAGCTCAGCCATATGGCCGCTCGAGCAGCAGATAGAGAATATTGTCTACGGTGGTCGGGTGATGGGTGATGCCGAGATGCATGCCCGGCACGGGCATCACCGCTCCGGCGGCATGACGTCCAGCGCGTTCTGGAACGCACGTGCTTCTACCGCTCGGTCGAGAGCATCTTCATCCTGGTCGAGTTCTGGGCGCGGCGGGCCTGGAAGGGCGGCTGGGACATCTACGCGTTCGACAAGACCTTCCCGCCCATGTTGCTGGCCTTCTACGAAACACTGTCGGTCTATCTGGCGTTGCGCTGACGAAGGTCTTGAATCCTTGCCGACGGCTCATCTCCAAGCGTCGATGGCAATGGACGCGGGAGCCATGCAAAGTCGAAAGACCGGTTTCGCCAGGATTTGCTAGCACCAAGCTCACCAGCCCTTGGAGAGGCAGTCATGGCTTACGCCATCAAGGTCAATGGCACCGAGCATTCGGTCGATGTCGACGGCGACACGGCGCTTTTGTGGGTGCTTCGCGATGTGCTCGGCATGACCGGCACGAAATTCGGGTGCGGGATGGCGCTGTGCGGTGCCTGTACCGTTCATCTCGACGGTCAGCCGGTCCGCTCCTGCATCACCACGATCGACAGCGTCGGTGATTCGGCGATCACCACGATCGAGGCGATCGGCGAAGCGCCGGCTGGGCAGCGGATCCAGCAGGCGTGGCTCGACCTCGAGGTGGTGCAGTGCGGCTACTGCCAATCCGGGCAGATCATGTCGGCCGCAGCCCTGATCGCCGAGAACGATCACCCCAGTGATGACGATATCGACGCGGCAATGTCC
>JBATRI010000689.1:0-3918 GCA_049292515.1 Geminicoccaceae bacterium | reverse complement strand
GCCGCAGCGCGTCGAGATCCTGCATCGCCCGGTCATGCTCGCGCTCCAGGCGGCTGCGGTAGCGCAAGAGCGTGCCCAGCGCCTTCATCGCCCGCTCGCTTGTGGCGGCGGCGAGCTCGGGGTCCTCGATCCGGCGGGCGGCGAACAGCTCGCCCATGATGTCGGCCTCCAGCCGGTCGGCCCGCATCTGCCGCCACATTGCCTGCACCGCCTGGGTCGCCACGCGCTGCTCGGCAGCGTCGCGGGGCCGCAGCGAGGCCAGCATGTCGGCCGAGAACGCGGCATAGGCCTCGGGGTCCTCGTCGGCCAGCAGGAAGAACTCGGCCGAGCACAGGCCGTGCCGGGTGCCGTTCAGCGCCGCGCGCGCCTTGCCGGCCGCGGTGGCCGGCCCCTGAGATTTTGCACCGTTGAGACGGGCGGCCTCGGCCTGGGCGGCGGTGCGGGGGACGGGCAGATCGATTGGATCAGGGCTCACGGTCGGGTTTCCCGGCGCGGTTGCAACTGTTCTGAGTATATCATCCAGTTAGAAGGAATTTCATCCTTGATCGTCCAAGGCGACCGGATTGAAGTATCGGGTACGTCGAGCCTGCGTTAACCTGCCCGACATATTCATGGGGCGGATAGTGCATGGGAATTGCCCAGGACGGATCGGGCAACATCGCCGTCCAAATCGACGGCAGCAACAACAGCGTCACCGTCGCGCATGGGCAGGCGCGGCTCACACTGCTGCAGCGGCATAAAAGGCGACGCCTGCCGCGCAAGCATCTGGACCTGCTGGACCCCTACTCTCGAGCGATCAATCTGGTTGGCCGGGCCGAGGATCTCGCGGCATTGGAGGTCTGGCTCGAAAACCCGGCGCCGATCAACGTGCGGTGCCTGACCGGGCGCGCCGGCAGCGGCAAGACCCGGCTGGCACTGGAGCTGTGCGTACGAGCGGAAGGATTGGGCTGGCTCCCAGGCTTCGTCGCGTATGACGAGCTGGTGGCGTTCCAGCAGCGGCAACATCTGGCCGGCTGGCGCTGGCCGCAGCCGACCCTGATTGTCGTGGATTATGCCGCCGCGTCGGCGCGGGTGCTGCGCTCCTGGCTGGAGCAGCTGGCGGAGCATCAGGGCGAGGAGACGCCCAGGCTGCGACTGCTGCTGCTCGAGCGGCACGCCAGCGCCGAGGCCGGCTGGTGGGCGGAGCTGACAAGGTTCGGCGGCTTCGGCAGCGCCGGCCTCATGGATCTCGTCGATCCACCGGTGCCGCTGCCAAGCCTGCGGACGTTGGAGCAGCGGCGGCAGGTGCTGGGGGCGGTAATGACCGCGGCGTGCGCGCTGGACGGGATCGACCCGCCGCTGTGGCCGCCGGCGCCGGGTGCCGATCCGTATTTCGAGGCGCGGCTCGGCGACGACCTGATCGACAACGAGCCGCTTTATCTGATGATGGCCGGGCTCACGGCGGTGCGGAGCCGCGTGTCGCACGTGCTGACCAACGGTCGTAAGGACCTGGCCCGCACGCTCGCGCGGGCCGAGATCGAGCGGATCGGGCGGCTGGCCCGCGATCGCGGGCTCGATGGCCTATTCCTGCAGCATCTGGCGGCCTGTGTGACGCTAACCGATGGAATTGCTTACAGCGCCGCCGCGGCCCTTGCGCTGGAGGAGCAGCAGGCGCTGCAACAGCCGTCAATCGATGGCGTCAGCGTTGCCGCAGCACTTGCGGACGCCCTATCCGGGCCGACCGTAAATATCATCGAAGCCATTCGACCCAATCTGATTGGCGAGGCCGCGATCATAGTCGTTCTTGAGCTTGCCCGCCGCAGCCCGGAGGGGCAGGCGGGCATTATCGCGCGTGCCTGGGGACGGGCACCGGCCAAGACGATGGCGACCGTGGTCCGAGCGGCTCAGGACTATGCCCCGGCCGACGGCAACCATTCGTCGCTCGTTTGGCTACAACATCTCGCCCAGCTGACTGATGATCCGCTTGAGTTAATAGCGATGGTAGGCGTGGTTCCAACAGCCACCACGAGCCTGCGCGGGCTAGGAGCAGAAATACAAAGAAAGATTGTCGATATTATTCGTGCAAATAACCCTACAGGAGATAGCGGTCATCCCCGGCTCGCCATGGGGCTCAACAATCTCGCGAACCGTCTGAGCGCTCTGGGCCGACGCGAGCTGGCCCTAAATGCAGCGGAGGAGGCTGTCTCTATCTACCGCGACTTGACGGCCACCTATCCCGACGCGTTTCTACCTGACCTCGCAACGGCACTAAACAACCTCGCCCGTTTCCGCTGTGATCTCGGCCAGCGCGAGTCCGCCCTGAAGGTGTCTGAGGAGGCAGTTGTCATCTGTCGCAAGCTGGCCACCGTCCGATCCAACGCCATCCAACCCAACCTCGCCATGGCGCTTAACAACCTCGCCATCACGCTACGCGCTGTCGGCCGGCTCGAGCCCGCCCTAGAAGCAGCGGAGGAGGCGTTGCAACTTTTCCGCGAACTGGCCGCCTCCCAACCCGACGCCTTTCGACCGAATTTCGCCAAGGCTCTCAACAACCTAGCTAACACGCTGAGCACGCTTGGCCAGCACAAGCTTGCCCTGCAAGCGGCTCAGGAAGCGGCGCAGCTCTACCGAGAGCTTAGCGCCGCCCAATCAGACGCATTTCGACCCGACTTCGCAATGGCGCTCAACAACCTTACCAGCACACTGAGCGCCGTCGGCCAGCGCGAGTCCGCCCTGGAAGTATCTGAAGAGGCGGTTGCCATCCTCCGGGAGCTGGCCGCCGCTCGACCCGACGCCTTTCGGCCCGGCCTCGCCAATGCGCTAAATAATCTTGCCAACTTGATCAGCGACCTTGGCCAGCGCGAGCCCGCCCTAAATGCAGCCGAGGAGGTAGTGCAACTTTACCGGGAGCTGGCCGCCGCTCGGCCCGACGCTTTTCGGCCCGACCTCGCCATGGCGCACAACAACCTCTCCCTCATGCTGAGTGCCCTCGACCGGCACGATTCTGCCCTGCATGCGGCCGAGGAGGCGGTTGCCATCCTCCGAGAGCTGACCGCCGCTCGACCCCACGCCTTGCGGCCCGACCTCGCACGTTCATTAGCGGTACTGGCAAACTGCCTGGAGAGCTGCGACCGGCAGGCGGACGCGCTAGCTGCAAATCGGGAGGCCATCACGACGCTGGCGCCGGCCTTCGTGCGCCTGCCGGCGGCGTTCGCACATTGGATGCTGCCGATGGTGCGGCAATATCTCGGCTGTTGCAAGGCGAGCGGGAGCGAGCCCGATGGGGCTTTGCTGGAGCCGCTGATACCGGCGTTGATGCCGTTCGTGGAGCCGCCCGACAGTGGGCAGGACGAGGGAGAGCGTGGATGACCGATCCGGCGGAGTTGGCGACGACGGCCGTGGCGATGCTGAGCCCCTATCTGGCGGCGGGCGGTACCGAAGCCGCGAAAGCGCTGGGGAAGGAGTCGGCGGCAGGGGTCGTGAAGCTGCTGGGGTGGCTGAAGGGGAGGCTGACCGGTAGCGGGGCGGAGGCGCTGGCAGAGGTGGAGACGGCGCCGCGGGACGTCGGCGCGCAAGGGGCGCTGCGGATTCAAGTGCGCAGGCTGCTGGAGGGGGACGCGGCCTTGGTGGGTGAGCTGGAAGTGCTGCTGGCGTCGCTGCCAGAGCAGGCGGCGGGGCCGAGCCTCGTGCAGCAGGGGGACCAGAATCGGGCAGCCGTCGTCGGTGGGCGCGGGAACACGGTGAACGTGTCGTAGGGCGACGGGGTCACGCCGCCTCGAAGGCGTCGGTGAAGTGGTCGCGGGCGTGGGCGGTGGCCTGGTCGAGCTCGGTCAGGAGGTCGGTGATCGGCTCGTGCCGGGAGGCGCGCGCCTCGATGGCGCCGGCCAGGGTGGAGATGCGGGCGAGGCCGAAGCTGCCGGCGGTGCCGCGCAGCCGGTG
>JBATRI010000688.1:0-2749 GCA_049292515.1 Geminicoccaceae bacterium | reverse complement strand
GAGGCCGTGCTTCAGCGCGTTGCGCGAGGCGCGGGCCTTGCCTTCAGGTGTCACGGGGCCGCGGGAGCGGGCGCCGTTGCGGCGGGCGGCCTCGATCTGGGCGGGGGAGCGCGGGCGGGGTTCGGGCATGGCAGGTGTCCGACAGGCAGGAGCGGGATGCCGTCAGGATAGCATGAATAGGATCACGAACCTAGGTCGATGATGCGAAACCACGATCATGGCCGCAGCTTCGCCCAACCACTAGGCGAGCTTGCGCCAACTGTGCCAATGACATACAATCAAACGTATGAAACCGCTGCTTCGGTTCGAATGGGACGAGCACAAGGCAGCGATCAATCTCGACAAGCATCGAGTGTCCTTTCCGTTCGCGACCCGTGTGTTCATCGATCCGGAGCGGGTGGAGATCGACGCCTCGCGAGACCAGGATGATGAGCGTAGATTCAAGGTGATCGGCATGATCGATGGTAAGCTCTACGTCGTCGTCACCACATGACGCGGCTCCGTGCACCGGGTGATCTCCGCTCGCCGGGCGAACCGAGCGGAGGAGCGAGCCTATGGCCAAGGTTAGTTATGTCCTCGACCCGCTCCACCCGCCGACGGAGCACGACCAGCTCGCCGACGCGCTGAGCGAGGCCGCGATCACCGCGGCAGCGCATGCGGACCCGGACAATCCGCCGCTGTCCACCAGTGAGCTGGAGCGGATCGCGATGGCACGGAGCATCAAGAAGCTCCGGGCGGCGCTCAGCCTCTCGCAGGAAGCGTTCGCGGCGCGCTACGGCATCCCGGTCGCGACGCTGCGGCAATGGGAGCTGGGGCGCCGCCTGCCGGACCGGGCCGCTCTGTCCTACCTGCGCGTGATCGCCAGCCTGCCCGACGCGGTCGCGGCAGCACTGGCGGCCGCATGAGCACGTCGGTAAAGCGTGGCCCAGACTACCACTTGGTCAAGTAGGCCTTGCTGGGGCGGAGGTTGTAGTTCACGCGCGGATAGATCAGGTGGGTATTTCCGCCGCCGAGATTGAAGTAGAATTCGTACTCGATATACTTTTTGTTGTCATTCAGGAACTTGAATACGGCCGGGGCGAAGAAGCTGTTGTTGGCCCCGTCGCTGGCGCGCAGGGTCTTGTTGGTGACACCCCATTCGTCCAGTGCTATCTTCTTGCCGCGCGACCTGGCGAAGTCGAGCACGCCCTTCATGCCCTGCACGCGCCCCGTGGCGGCGTTGTAGGAGCCGAGCCCGAAGTTCTTCCAGGCGGCATTGTTGGAGCTGAAGAAGCCGCCGGCGCCGTTGTCGTAGAGATCGATGCTGATCAGGCCGACGACATCGTCGCCGGGGTAGTATTTGGCCCAGTTGACGGGTGGGTTCTTGAGCGTGTTCCAAACCATGACGGCACCGGGCAGGGTGTTCTTGTAGATCAGAGCGATACGCCGCCAGGCGGCGATATAGTCGGCGGGTATCGCTGGGTCCGGCTGGCCGACGCCCTCATGGTCGGCGATCGACCACGGATAGCCGTGGTCGCTTTCCCACCCCAGCCGGAGATAGATGCGGCCGGTGCCCATGATCTGGCGCAGGCGGCTGGCGATGGCCTGGTGCGGCGCATCGATGCCGCCCGCCGCCGCGTAGGCGAACCTGCCGGCATCCGCCTTGTTCACCAGCGGGATCGAAAAGACGTTGGTGAGGCCGGCGGCCTTGAAGGCGGCGAGGTTGGCCGTCAGGGCCGGCGCCTGCAGGAAGGCGGCATAGTCGGTGTTGAAGTAATGGAAGCTGATGAACTGGAGCGCCGCTCCCGATTTCCGGCCGCGCCAGTTGTCGAAGGCCTTGATGCGGGCCAGGAGAGTCTTGGGCGACGGGTTGTTGCCGGCGCTCAGCTCGTCGTTGGTCGGGCCGACGAACGAGCCCGTCTTCCACGGCAGCGCGGCCTGCGCCCAGGCCACCGGCGCCTGCGACAGCACCACCACGGCCGTCAGCGCCACCACCAGGCTGCGCCGCCCGGTGCACCATCCGTGGGTGGCGAGCCCGGCCGAGCCGGCGCGCAACCTCGATGCTCCCTGCCGACCGATACTGGCAGCCGCTTGCACGAGGCCTCTGCAAAATGTGGTCGTGTTCATTATCATCTCCCAATCTCATCGATGGGACGCACCGTAAGATGACTGAACACCTTTAGGTAGCTTGTGACCTTCTACTGAACGCAACAAGGTTGCTGTATGGGTACTGGAGTATGAGCGTGTCCTGCAGGGGCCGAGGACAGGCCCGGCAGGCACCCGTCCTCGGAGACGCCCGCATGCAACGTCGCGTCACCCTTCTCGTCCCCGTCGACTGCGAGCGGCGCACCGGCGGGTACATCTGGGGCGCGCGCGTGGCGCAGGAGCTGCGCGGGCTCGGATGGTCGGTCGAGGAGCACGCGCTACCGCCCGGATTCCCGCGGCCCGACTGTGCGGCACGGGCCGCATCGGCGCGCATCCTGGCGGGATTCCCCGATGGTGCCGTGATCCTCGCCGACAATTATGCCCTGGACACCATGCCCGAGGTGCTGGCCGGCGAGGCCGGGCGGCTCCGGCTGGTCCCGATCGTGCATCATCCCTTCGCCGACGAAGGCGGGCCGGCGGCCGATCAGGCTGCATTGGTGGCGGCCGAGCGTGAGGCTCTCGGCCATGCCAGCCACATCGTGGTCACCTCGCGCCTGACCGCGGCCACGCTCGAGCGCGACTACGGCGTGCCGGCGGCGCGGATCACGGTGGCCCTCCCGGGCGT
>JBATRI010000687.1:0-3093 GCA_049292515.1 Geminicoccaceae bacterium | reverse complement strand
GCCGCCTGCAGGGCGCCGACGGCGAACGCGTCGACGGTGGCGCAGATGCCGTCGATCTCGGGTGCCTCGGCGAGCAGGCGACGGCAGGCCGCACGGCCGGCGGTCTCGCCCCCGGTCTCGTCGATGCGCAGGACGCGCCGGCGCATGTGGCAGTCCGCGGCGAAATCGGCGTAGGCGGTCTCGGCTTCGAGGTACGAATTGCGCGCCTGGCGGCCGATCATGAGGGCGATCTGCCGCGCGCCCTGTGCCCACAGATGCTGGAGCAGCAGGTTCGTGGTCCAGGTCGAGTGCAGGTCGACGAACGGGATGTCCTCGGCGCCGGCGACCTTGCCGACCGTGACGAACGGCAGGCCGCGCGCGCGCAGGAGCGCCAGGCCCGGATCGTCGGTCGCAGGCTCGACCAGGATGGCACCGTCGATCGCCAGGGCGTCGAGCGCGAGCTGCCCATGCTCGACGGGTGGGACCAGGATCAGCGCCAGGCCGTTCGACAGGGCGGCACCCGCCGCGACGGCGGCGATCTCCATCAGGAAGCCCAGGCGCGACGGGCCGGCGGCGACGGCGAACGGCATCGACGACAGCAGGGCGATCATGCCCGACCGCCCGGTCCGCAGCCGCTGGGCGGTCGGGTTCGGCCGGTAGCCGAGCTCCAGCGCCACGGCCTGGATCCGTTCGCGCGTCACCGGGTCGACCTGGCGGCGACCGTTGAACGCCTGCGAGACCGTCGCCGGCGACACGCCGGCCGCGCGCGCCACGTCCGTGATCGTCACCCGCTTCCCATGCTGCGGCTCCATGCGGCTCTCCTTCTGCCCGGACAGCATAAGCCGACACAAATCGATTTGCATCAGGTTTAGATTGCGTGTATGTCCGCACAAATCGATTTGCGAAACATAACTCGGGCCGGCAACCACCGGGCGCAGGGCGGGCCTGCGCTCCAGGAGAAGGATGGATGACCGTGCAGACGACCCTCGACGATGTTGACGACCTGCTGCCCTGGCGCAGCCTGATCCTGTTCGGGCTGCAGCACGTGCTGGTGATGGCGGCCTCGCCGATCACCGCCGTGTTCCTGCTCGGCAAGGCGCTGAGCCTGTCCCCCGAGATCACGGTGGGGCTGATGAGCGCCACCTTCCTCGCCTGCGGGCTGGGCACCCTGCTGCAGTCCTACGGCCCCTGGAAGCTGGGCGCGCGGCTGCCCTTCATCATGGTGCCCGGCGGGGCGCCGGTGGTGATCTTCCTGACCATCGCCCAGGCCACCGACCTGCAGACCGCCTGTGGGGCGGTGATCCTGACCGGCCTGTTCTATTTCCTCATCCTGCCGGTCTTCACCCGCGCCCTGCGCTTCTTCCCGCCGATCGTGATCGGCACCATGCTGCTGCTGGTGGCGGTCAACCTCGTGCGGATCTACGGCGTCGTCATCAGCGGCAAGCCCGGCACGCCCGAGTTCGGCAATCTCGTCAATGTCGGGCTGGCGCTGGCCACCATTGTCGCCACCGTGCTCTGCGCGCGGCTGTTCACCGGCCTCCTGCAGCGGCTGGCGGTCCTGCTGGGCCTGCTCGCCGGCGCGGTGCTCGCGCTGGGTCTCGGGGCGATGAGCTTCGATACCGTGCTGGCGGGCCCGCTGGTCGCCGTCCCGACGCCGTTCCCGTTCGGCTGGCCCAAGTTCGACCTGCTGGCGAGCCTGCCGCTGATCATCTTCAGCGTCATCTCGATGGCCGAGGCCACCGGCCAGACCATCGCCACCGCCGAGATCGTCGGCCGCCGCGGCGATCCCTACGGAATCGTCCCGCGTACCATCCGTGGCGACGCCCTGGCCTCGATCGTCGGCGGCTGCTTCGGCACCTCGCTGATCATCACCAGCGGCGAGAACATCGGCATCG
This sequence comes from Geminicoccaceae bacterium, assembly GCA_049292515.1. Classification (GTDB taxonomy): domain Bacteria; phylum Pseudomonadota; class Alphaproteobacteria; order Geminicoccales; family Geminicoccaceae; genus Benzoatithermus. The sequence continues at coordinate 1,219 of JBATRI010000687.1, read as the reverse complement.
TCCGCGCCACCGGCGTCCGCTCGCGTTACGTCACCGCCACGGCCGGCGCCATCCTGATCGCGATAGCACTGCTGGCGCCACTCGGCCGGCTCGCCAACGCGATCCCGGCGGCCGTCGTCGGCGGCACCGCGATCATCGTGTTCTCGATCATCGGCGTCATGGGCATCGACATGCTGCGCAAGGTCGACCTGCGCGAGCACGGCAACACCTTCACCCTGGCCTCGGCCTTGGCCATGGGCCTGCTGCCGATCCTGGTGCCGGGCGTCTACAGCGGCTTTCCGGCCGACCTGCAGATCGTCCTCGGCAACGGCCTGGCCATGGGCACCATCACGGCGGTGGTCGTGAACATCCTGTTCCAGCATGTCGGCCGGCGGGCCGCGGCACCGGCCGCCGATGCGGAGGTGGCGCGATGAGCCCGACCGAGCGTTTCGGGCACGAGGAGCTTCTCCTCGTGCCGGCCGAGCTGCTGCTGCCGGAAGGCATCGCCACGGGCATGGCGGTGCGCGTCGCCGGCGGGCGCTTCGCCGAGATCGGCAACGCCGAGGCGCTGATCCGCCGCCATCCCGGGCTCGACCCGATGCGGCTGCCGGACCGGCTCTTGATGCCGGGCTTCATCGACAGCCACCACCATCTGACCCAGTCCCTCGGCAAGTCGCTGGTGTTCGGCGAGCCGTCCGAGATCTTCAAGCGGATCTGGGTGCCGCTGGAGGCGAGCCTCGATGCCGGGCTGGTCCATCTCTCGGCCAAGCTCGCGGCCCTGGAGGCCCTGCGCGGCGGGTTCACCACCGTCGTCGATGCCGGCACGCGGGCCACGGCCGACGTCGACGCCATCGCCCGGGCCGCTGGCGAGACGGGCCTGCGCTGCGTGCTGGGGCTGATCTGCAACGATCTCGGCGGCAGCGGGCGGATCGACGAGGGGGCGGTGATCCGCCGGGCGGCCGAGCGGCATCTGGCACGTTGGGAGGGCGATGCGCTGGTCCGCCCGTCGCTCGCCATCTCGATTCCGGAAGCCGCCAGCGATGCGATGCTGCGGGACATCTCCGGCCTGTGCCGCGAGGCCGGGGCGGTCTTCCAGACCCATGTCAACGAGCATCTGGCGGCAGTCGAGCGCTCGCTCGTCGCCTGCGGCCGGCGGCCGCTCCAGCAGCTGCATCACGTGGGTGCTTTGGGCCCGCAGACGCTGATCGCGCACGCGACGCTGGTCACGCCGGGCGAGCTC
>JBATRI010000686.1:0-2621 GCA_049292515.1 Geminicoccaceae bacterium | reverse complement strand
CGATCAGCACGCCCGCGGCGAGGTCCGGCAGCAGAGCATCGGCTCCCTCCAGGTCGTGCGCCTGCCCCGGCGAGAGCGCGAAGCCGGTCGGGTTGCCGAGCGCGTCGACCGTGGCGTGGATCTTGGTACTCAGGCCACCCTGGCTGCGCCCGACGGCTTCATCGCCGCCGTCTTTTTGGCCGCTCCGGCGCTGCGCTGATGGGCACGGACAAGGGTGCTGTCGATCATCGCGTACGCGTTGTCGGCATCACCCGCCAGATGCCGGAAGATCCTCGCCCACACACCGCTCCTGGCCCAGCGGCAAAAGCGCGTGTGCACCTTGTTCCAGCCACCGAACCGCTCCGGCAGGTCGCGCCAGGGAATGCCGGCACGGTAGCGGTAGAGCACCGCCTCCACGAACAAGCGGTTGTCCTTGGCCGTGACCCCGACATGCCCTGCGCGGCCGGGCAGCAGGTCCTTGATCCGCTCCCACTGGTCATCGCGTAGGGCATAGCGGCGCATCCGTCAGCTCCTCCCGGGTGGCAAACCGATCCAGAACCGCTCAACTCGCCGATCGATCCCTAATTGAGGGCAGGCCCTAGTGTGGTAGCGATCATCCATTCCACAGGCCTTCGACTAAAGGCATTCTTCACGCTTGATCTCACAGTGGTCGGTGACCGCCTCGCACAGGCTCAGCACCTCGTCGGTTGTTTCGCCATCTTCGCCACCCCAGAACACCTGCGTCCGCCCGAGAACGACCGCGGCGCACTGACCGGTCGTGTAGGTCTGGACGACGATGCACCGCCAATCGGCGCACTGCTTGATCGCTGCCGCGGCCGCTTGCTGCTCGCTGGACCCAATGCCTAGACCCCAATGTCGTGCACCCTCGCCGCGCACCACCGCCATCGCCGCAGCCTTGCCTCCCGGCGCAGGCTCAGCCGACAACGGCCGCTTCATTTCCGTGCGAATGCCTCCGGCGCAGCTGGCGAGCAGCATGCATGCGAGCACCAGCTTCAGCCGCTCGATTGCCGGCGCAGTCACGATGTGCTGCCGGCATTGCATTGCATTTCTTTGATAGCGCACGCGGACCCTCCCTTTTCTGCACACATGGCAATGGCCGCAGCTTCGGCCTCTCTGGCTGAGAATGCCCTAGCCCAGCCAACCACACCGCCATCCACGGCAACCGCAGCGCATTGACTGCGGCGGTAGAGCATGGCGATGCGGCAGCTGCCGCGCCGCGCCTTACAGGCCCGCAACGCAGTACTGGCGGCGGCACCCACCGTCTTCTCGTTCCAGGTAATCGACGCATACCCGTCGGCAGCCGTCGTCGAGGGGATGGCTACCGCACCGAACGGAGCATTCGCGATCCGCGTGACATCGTCCTCCCTCGCGGTGCCCCGCTCGAATGTGGCGGCGGACTGCGCGTAGAGGTCCGCGAGCCGGCGTCGGGCCTGCTGGACATAGACGCTGGTCGGGTAAGTTCGGATGAAACGCTCGAGTTGCACCGGATCATCGGTAGCAGTGATTTGTCCCCAGGCCTGCGCTTCAGCTGCCGACCCTGGAACAGGAGCCGGGTCTGCCGCATCCACAGCCCGGCCACCTCCAGCAGCGACGCATGTCATCATAACGATTGCCAAGAACGCCAGAAGTGGTGTCACTCTACATTGGAGGAGCATTCAATCTTCTCTCTATTTATTGATGATGCCTGTCTTTGTTTAGTTATAAGCCCTTAACCGGGATACTCCAGATGGCTGCCTCCCGAGGGTCGATCATGCATCGTTCCAGCGCATTCGGCAAGCCTGTGAGGTTTGAACCAGCCCCTGGAACTCCGCAGAACCGTGTTGTACCGAGGCTGGACTTGCTTCGGGAAAGTGGAGAGCGGTTTTGGTTTTACGCGACCTGCCTTTCGAACTGAAGCAGGCTCTTGAAGTCGAGGGCCGAATGGCGGCGGACGGGATTATAGAAGGCGTCGATGTAACGGCCGATAGCGGCTGTCGCGTCGGCCCTGTTTTGGAAGACGGTGCGCCAGACGAGTTCGCTCTTCAGCGTCTTGAAGAAGGTTTCGACCATCGCGTTATCGTAGCAGTTTCCCTTGCCAGACATCGAAAAGAGGATGCCATGCCGCCACAGTTCGGCTTGGTACTCGATGGGGCAGTATTGGCCGCCACGATCGGCATGGTGGATCAGTCCGGCGGGCGGGCGCCGGATGACGATAGCTCGACGAAGAGCCGACAACGCCAGCTCCTTATGCAGCCGATCGCTGGTCGCCCAGCCGACGACGCGTCGGGCAAAGAGATCACTCACCACGGCGAGATAGAGCCAGATGCGCCTGTCGCCAGTAGCAGCTTCATCGCGCACTTCACAAGGCTACAAACCTGAAGTTCCTCATCTACACCGGATTTTACTCGCTCGACGTGAGTTTCCACACACTGACAGCCAGTTTTGAAAGTCATGTTGGCGCCGACAGCTTGCGGTTTGGGTAAGCGAGGCGCTGCAGCATGAGGCGGATTGTGGCCAGCTTGACCATTGCTTCGGAGACTTCGGGCAGTTCCTCGTAATCCCTGGCGAGGCGGCGCCAGCAGCCGAGCCAACCGAAAGTCCTCTCCACCACCCACCTCCGTGGCAGCAGGACGAAGCCGGTG
>JBATRI010000685.1:0-2645 GCA_049292515.1 Geminicoccaceae bacterium | reverse complement strand
CGCTGGCCTCGATCCGCTTGCCGTCGACGCGGAACTGGCCGGTGCGGCACAGTTTCTGCAGCTGCGCGAAGCCCAGGCCCGGCAGATGCTGCTTGGCCCAGCGGTCGAGCCGCCAGCCATCCTCCTCGTCGCGGACGGTCTCGTGGCTGACCTGGCTCATGCCGCCAGCCCGTAAACGGGGACCGCGTCGCCGAAGCCGCGCAGCTCGAAGCTGCCCAGGGGCTCCAGCTCGGCGTCGATCACGGCGGCAAACGCGGCCGAGGCCACGAGCGGGCGCTGTAGCCTGGACGTCAGCGGCTCCAGCCGTGCGGTCAGGTTCACGGCCGGGCCGATCGCGGTGAAGTCCAGCCTGCTGCCGGCGCCGATATTGCCGTAGCTGACCTCACCCAGGTGCAGCGCCATGCCGCAACGCGGCGGCGGCTCCAAGGTCAGGGTTCCCAGCGCCCGGATCGCCGCCCGGGCGGCCCGCAGCGCGGCCGCCGCGACCTCCCCGGGCGGGGAATCACCGAACGGGAAGATCGCCAGAAGTCCGTCGCCGATCAGTTTCAGCACCTCGCCTCCTTCCGTGTCGACTGCCGGCACGATGCAGCCGAACATCGCGTTGACGCGCTCGATCACCTGCTCGGGCGGGTGGCTGTTGCTGAACGCGGTGAAGCCGCGCAGGTCGGTGAACAGGATCGCGGCCTCGATGCGCTCGACATCGCCCGGGCGGATGACGCCCCGCAGCACCCGCTCGCCGGAGCGCCGGCCGACATAGGTGTCGAGCAGCGTCGACCCCAGCCGGCGCAGCACCATGATCTCCATGATCCTGGCCAGCGGCCGGACGATCGCCTCGAGCCTGGCGATATCGGCGTCGGCAAAGCCGCCGGCGCGGCGCGTGGCAAAGCTGATGGCGTGCACGTCGCCGCGGCTGAAGCGGAGCGGCAGGATCAGGTAGTCGGTAAAGCCCTCGGCCCTGAGCTGGGCCAGGATCGCCATCTCGCCGGGCGCCGGTGCTGCCGTGAGGTCGCGGCGCACGCTGCTGCCGCTGGTCATCACCAGCGTCGCCGGGCTGTTCTGGTAGCTGTCCTCGGCCGCCAGCGCATAGGGAGCCGGCTTGACCGCGATCGGCTGGTCGGGGAGCCAGTAGGACGACATCGCCATGAACTGCGGGTGCAGCACCTGCACGAACAGGGCGGAACGGTCGATCGGCACGCCGTCCGCGCGCAGGTGGCGGCACACCTGGTCGATCACGTCGGTCGCCCGCAGCGCGCCGGGGGCGCCGTCGAGCAGCCAGTCGACGGTGCCGGTCATGACTCCTGCCCCGACGTGCGCCGACGGCGCAGCTCGTCGAACCGAACCAGCCGCGCCTTCAGCTCGGCCTCGTGCCCCTCGTCGGTCGGGGCGTAGTAATGCTGTCGTGCCATGCCGTCCGGGAAATAGTTCTGGCCGGAGAACCGCTCCGGCGCGTCGTGGTCGTAGGCGTAATCCTGGCCGTAGCCCAGCTGCTTCATCAGCTTGGTGGGAGCATTGCGGATATGCAGCGGCGGTGGCAGCGAGCCGTGCTCGCGGGCCGAGCGCTGGGCCGCGCCATAGGCCAGGTAGGCGGCGTTCGATTTCGGCGCCAGCGCCAGATAGAGCGTCGCCTGCACCAGCGCCAGCTCGCCCTCGGGCGAGCCCAGCTGCTCGAAGGTCTGGGCGGCGGCGCGGGTCTGCAGCAGGGCCTGCGGATCGGCGAGGCCGATATCCTCGATCGCCATCCGCACCAGCCGGCGGGCGAGATAGCGCGGGTCCTCGCCGCCCTGCAGCATCCGCGTCAGCCAGTAGAGCGCCGCATCGGGATCGGAGCCGCGGACCGCTTTGTGCAGGGCGCTGATCAGGTTGTAGTGCGCTTCCTGGGTCTTGTCGTAGACCGGCAGCCGGCGCTGCAGCACGTCGGCCAGCGCCGTGGCGTCCAGGATGGGCTCCGGCGGCAGGTCGGCCAGCGTCTCGACGAGGTTGAGCAGGTAGCGGCCGTCGCCGTCGGCGAGCTCGGCCAGCCGGGCACGGGCGTCGGCGCCCAGCGGCAACTCGTGCCCGAGCGCCGTCTCGGCGCGCGCCAGCAGCGCCAGCAGCGCCGCGTCCGGCAGGCGCTCCAGCACCAGCACGTGGCAGCGCGAGATCACGGCGGCGTTCAGCGCGAAGGACGGGTTCTCGGTGGTGGCCCCGATCAACGTCACCGTACCGTCCTCGACCTCGTGCAGCAGGCCGTCCTGCTGCGCCCGGTTGAAGCGGTGGATCTCGTCGATGAACAGGATCGGCCGCCGCCCACGCGCCCGGTGCTTCCTGGCCTCCTCGAAGCTCTTGCGCAGGTCGGCGACGCCAGCCATCACCGCCGACAGCGCCATCAACGGCTCGCCCACCTCCCTGGCCAGCAGGCGTGCGAGCGTGGTCTTGCCGCAGCCGGGCGGCCCCCACAGGATCAACGAGGAGAGCCGCCCCCGCTCCAGCATCCGCGCCAGCGGGGCCTCGGAGCGAAGCAGCTGCTCCTGGCCGACCAGATCGGCAAGCACCTTCGGCCGCAGCCGATCGGCCAGCGGCCGGTCGGCGTCGCTGCGGCCAGGGGACGGCTGCGGCTCGGGATCGAGGGCGGCGAAGAGATCGGGCATGGGGGCAGTCTAGCAGGC
>JBATRI010000684.1:0-5081 GCA_049292515.1 Geminicoccaceae bacterium | reverse complement strand
AGCGGTTCAAGTCGGCGCGGCATGCTCAGCGGTTCCTCTCCAGTCACGGCCAGATCCACAATCTATTCCAGCTCCGTCGCCACCTCCTGACCGCCAACGACCACCGTGCTGCCCGTGACCGCGCCTTTCAGGCTTGGCGCGATGTCGCCAGCGCCACTCTCACTGCATGATCGACCATCCGACAAGAGTCATGGCGGCGGCGGGGAAGATGCACTGTATCGTCCGCTCGATGGACTATGAAGAATATATTGCGTCTATTTTCAGTTCATAGCACTCACTGATATAATCAAAATTTTTTTCTGTATTACAGTCGGTAGAATCAATATGACGTACGATTGATTAAATTTGTACATACATCAGCACAACAATTTGTAAATTACATAAGCCTACATTCTTTGAAGAATGCTTTGCGTGAAACTGTCATCAAAGCAGCCCGTTTATGTGGGAAGTTAAACTCCTTCTGCTTGTAGAAGCCATGCTCTTGCATGTAGCCGATCATCCGCGAGTTGTCCGATCGGGGCTCTGCGACCAGAGTCTTGGTCCGCAGTTCATCAAGAAATAGACAGTGGATCAGAGCGGGGAGCCAGCTTGCCACCTTGTGCGGCCCACGGTGCGCTTCCTCGCCGACGAGCATATGCATCCCGCGATCATAGTCGCCCACGTCATAGAAAGGTGCAATGCGGTCTTCCATCGCCCAATAAACCTCAAAATAGGCGAAGGGTTCGTCGTCGAAGCAGCCGATCAGCGTGATCGTGTGCGAGTCACCGGCGAGCCTCTCCAGATAGGAGCGGTGTTGCTCGAGCGTGCCGCCCTCCTGCCAGAAGCGCAAGACCCGCGGTGAATTCTGCCAGCGATGGAACCGCTCCAGGTCAAGATCGATGTCCAGAGCTCGCAGGGAGACCCATTGTCCGAGCTTGGCATCGAATCGCCGGTAGACCTCGCCGCTCGGCTTGGCTGGCCGGTGTGGGCGGCTATGACTGTCGCCACTTTCGACCTCCCGGCCACCGTCAAGATGTGTACGGCGCAGCCAAGGCTGCGGCAATTGCCAAAACAGCTGGCGCCGGGTCAGCCAACAACCGGCCGCAGGTACGAGCAGGCCATTAAGCTGCGCCGCCTCAGGAGCCCCGGGCAGGTTCCACTCCACCTCCAGGCACCGGGGATGGCGGGCGAATAGCCAGTAGCTCGCCGCCCAGATCGAAAAGACAATGTCTGCATTAGACCGCGGGTTTGCCAGAACGATGCGGTGCACCTCGCGCTCGATGGTAAAACGCTCGAATGGCCTAGAGTCGAGGTTCAGGGTTAGCCACCCGCCCGCTTCGTCGGCGTTGAGACTGCGACCGTCTGGCAATGGCAGGCGCTCGATATTGCGTAGATCAGACATTACAATGCTAATACGTGCTGTAGGACGCCTCGAAGGCGTCGTCGACCGGGTACCCATCGGCCATCCGGTCATACAGTGCTGTCGCCAGCTCTTCGGCACGTATCGGCAATACAGAGAGCAGCGTGTCACTCAGGCCGTGTGATGGCTGGGAGAAGCCTTGGGCGAACACAGGAGCTTGCAGCCGTTCGTCCGCGTGCAGGCGATAGTTGCGGTCAACCGTGAAATCACCGAGATACTCGGCCAGCGGGGCTAACAGCCTACGATGCGAAGTGCGTTCATAGCCCGTGGCCAGGATGATGAGGTCGTATCGGTGCTGAGCGCGCTCGCCGGTAGCATAGTCGTGCAGGGTCAGCTCGACGCCCTGCCTATCAGCAACGCAGTTTTCGATTGTGCGTCGGCAGAGCAACTCGTGGCGGTGGATGCCGGATACCTTCTGTCGATAAAAGATCCCATAGATTTGCTCAATCAAGCTTAAGTCAACGACCGAGTAATTGGTATTATAATTTTCACGAATCAGCCGCTCTCGTTCCAGTTCCGACAGATTGAAAAGCATATCCGTGTACGCCGGGGAGAATATCTCGTTCACGAAGGGACTGTCGTCAGCCGGCCTCAGCGCTGCGGCCCGCAGTATTAGATGGATACGTGCCTCAGGACGATTGTTGTGAAGGTCGATAAAGGCTTCAGCCGCGCTCTGTCCTCCGCCGACCACAGCCACTCGGAGAGCGCTGTTGGAATTGCCGGACCAAGCAGCCATCTTCTTGATATAGTCCGCATGATGGAACAGCCGCGGCTCGTCGCGCAGATTCTTGAAGACCGGCGGGATGCGCGGGGTTCCACCCGTTCCCACGACTACGGCACGAGTATGGCGAACGTGCTCAGTCCCGTGTGCCTCGCGCGATCGTACCTTCAACAGCTCGATCCGCTGGCCATCGACGACCGGCTCAACCGCTATCACTTCCTCCCCGTAGCTGCATTTATGGGCCAGATGCGACGCTACCCAGCGGAGGTAGTCATTGTATTCCATGCGGCATGGATAGAAGGTACTAAGGTTGATGAAGTCGATCAACCTGCGATGCAGGTGGAGATAGTTGAGGAAGCTGAAGTAGCTGGTTGGATTGCGCAGGGATACGAGATCCTTCAGGAAGGATATCTGCATCTCGCTCTGAGCAACCAGCGTGTCGCCGTGCCAGTGGTAGTCGGGCTGGCGCTCGAGAAACAGCGCATTCAGTGGTCGACCACACTTTGCAGCCATCTCGTCAAGGGCGATCGCTAGTGCGAGATTGGAGGGGCCGAACCCGATCCCGATCATGTCGAGCGGCACAGCCCGGTTGTGGCTCATGTCGCTCATGCGCAATTTATCCACAGGAAGCTCCGTCCCCACGATGCGGACATACAAGTACCGCTGCCCGAATTCGCCGCCGCGCGCCTAACCTTCGAAGCTTAGACGATGCTGGCTTGGCGAAATTTAGGGCAAGGCGGAAGTGGCTGCGGGAGGCGGTCCCGGAACCTGGGACCGGCCGACGTCGAGCACCGGGACCAGGCACCATGCCCGCACCAACTGGAGTGCCGCTGGGCCGAAGGCACGCGTAACGCCGCCTGGAGGCGGGCTCCCAAGTTCAGCTTTAGCGACCCAGTCACGGACGTCAACACGGGTCTCCTGCCACGACCTGGACGACAATAGAAATCATAACCATAATTGAACCGCCTTTGGGTCGCTATCAAGAACTAAGATTGGAATTATTCTTATTATTGGCTGGTTTAGAAAGCTAGGCATTCACACGAAAACTGTCCTATCGGAATTCCTGTTACATTGCCGTAGTCGAGTTCCGACCTCGGAATTCAGAAAATTGAGGATTGAGTATGGCTGAGTGGCCAATGGGTGAAATGCAGCTGCGATGATCTGTGAGGTCGATTCCCGATCGGCCGGGTGGTCCTGTTGCCGCTGTTCCGTCTCAATTTCTGGACCCAGTGCATGCGTGCCACCCTGACGCTCGTCCATCGCTGGTTCGGCCTCGCCATCGCCGGATTCCTGTTCGTTTCTGGCCTCACTGGCGCCGTGATCTCCTGGGATCATGAGCTCGACGAGTTGCTCAACCCGCATCTCAACGAGGTCGCTAGCGTCGGACCGGCAATCCCGTCGCTCGAGCTCGCAGCGCAAGTGGAGGCGCGCGATCCGCGCGTACGGGTGACCTACGTCCCGTTGGCGGCCGAGCCCGGCCATGCACTTTCCATGTTCGTCGACCCACTGCGGAACCCGGCGACCGGCCGCATGTACGAAGTCGGCTACAATCAGGTGTTTCTTGACCCGGTCACTGGTGCGGAGCAGGGCCGGCGCTATTGGGGTGCGGCTTGGCCGATCACCAGCGAGACCTTGGTCTCGTTCTTCTATGTGCTGCACTACAGCCTGCAGTTCCCCGATCACGGCGGCACGTGGCTACTCGGTGCGGTCGCGATCATCTGGATGCTGGACTGTTTGGTTGGGTTCTGCCTAACGCTGCCAGTGGCTCGTGCGGCCGATCCGAGCCGCCCGGCCGCCGTGACCCGGCAACTCGCCCGTGGTTGGTGGGCGCGCTGGGCGCCCGCCTGGCAGATCAAGACCGGGGGCAGCCCGTACCGGATCAATTTCGATATCCACCGCGCATTCGCACTCTGGTGCTGGGCACTGCTGTTCATCCTGGCCTTCACCGCCTTCTCGCTGAACCTGTACCGCGAGATCTTCTATCCCGTGATGTCGCTGGTCTCGGATGTGACGCCCACACCCTTCGACGTCCGCGACATCGCCGATCACGACCAGCCGATCGAACCCCTGCTCGGCTATGCCGACGTGCTCGACCGAGCACGGGCTGAGGCCGGACGGCGGGGCTGGTCCGAACCTGCCGGCGCCGTCTTTTACAGCCAGGAGTTCGGCGTCTTCGGCGTGGGCTTCTTCAAACTCGGCGACGACCATGGCGCTGCCGGTGTCGGGCCAGCCGAGCTCTACTTCGATGGTCGAGATGGCCGCTTACTCGGCGAGCGGGTACCATGGAAGGGTACTGTGGCCGATCTATTCGTCCAGGCGCAATTTCCGCTGCACAGCGGCCGCATCCTCGGGCTGCCCGGCCGCATCTTGATCTCACTCATGGGCCTAGTGGTGGCCGCGCTTTCGGTCACGGGCGTGGTGATCTGGGCCCGCAAACGACGGGCACGCATGGCGCTGGCTCGGCGCCGCGACCGACGCGCCGACTTGTCATCTACGCAACCGGCTGAATGAACATCACCCGCAGGTCGCCAGCATGCTGAAGCTCGCCCACCTCCTTGTGCTCACAGAGTGCGCCGAGCACGCGGTCGAGGTGGTGATCCCCTCGAAGCGGAACCGCAAGGTGCCGATCCCGCATGACCAGGTACGCTATCGGACCAGGCATCGGGTCGAGAACCTCTTGAGTCGCGTGAAAGACTACACCCGGATCACCTTGCGTAAGGACAAGACCTCGCGCAGCTATGCCGGCTTCGTCAGCCTCGCCTTTACCCTCATCAACATCCAACTCTGTCCGTAGACTCTAGGTAGTACTTACGCTCGCCATTGACGTGGTGCTCGCCGACCAGCCAGGCTTCCTCGCCAGGAAGGTGCTGCCCGCCTGCGGCGGCCAAGCCGTCGGCGACCCGCACGCGTCGGGCGGCGAACTCGGCCTTGAGCGGGCCCTTGGTGCCAGTCCGCCAGGAG
>JBATRI010000683.1:0-4402 GCA_049292515.1 Geminicoccaceae bacterium | reverse complement strand
CGAATACGGCCAGCGGAACCGGCCCTCGCTGAGGACCGCGACCTCTCGGCCGGCAATATCCGCTCGACAGAAAGGCCCGCCGGATCGCTCCGGCGGGCCTCGTTCGTTCATGGACCGGCAGGGCCGGCTCAGTTCAAGGGCACGGCCGCCGGGGTCGCCACGGGCGGCACGCTCACCACCTGGGCCGCCGCGTCGTCCTCGACCGCGGGCAGCGGCTCCGGCAGGCGCTCGAGGGCGATGCGCAAGACCTCGTCGACATTGGCCACGGGGATGATCTCCAGCCCCTGCTTCACGTTGTCGGGGATCTCGGCCAGGTCCTTCTCATTGTCCTTGGGGATGATCACCGTCTTGAGCCCACCGCGCAGGGCCGCCAGCAGCTTCTCCTTGAGGCCGCCGATCGGCAGCACCCGGCCGCGCAAGGTCACCTCGCCGGTCATCGCCACCGAGGCCTTGACCGGGATCTTGGTCAGCACCGAGACGATCGAGGTCGCCATGCCGACGCCGGCCGACGGGCCGTCCTTGGGGGTCGCACCCTCCGGCACGTGGATGTGGATGTCGACCTTGTCGAACAGCTCCGGCTTGATGCCCAGCAGCAGCGCGCGCGAGCGGACATAGGACTTGGCCGCCTGCACCGATTCCTGCATCACCTCGCCGAGCTTGCCGGTGATCGTCATCTTGCCCTTGCCGGGCAGGGTCACGGACTCGATCGACAAGAGCTCGCCGCCGACCTCGGTCCAGGCCAGCCCGGTGACGACACCGACCTGGTTCTCGAGCTCGGCCTCGCCGTAGCGGTACTTGCGCACCCCGGCATAGTCGTCGACGTTGTCGCGCGTGATGGTGACCGCACTCTTCTCGCCGCCGACGATCTCCTTGACCGACTTCCTGGCTAGGTTGGCGATCTCGCGCTCGAGCGAGCGCACACCGGCCTCGCGGGTGAAGTAGCGGATCAGGTCCATGAGGGCGCCGTCCTCGATCGCCCACTCGCCGTCCTTCAGCCCATGCTCCTTGCGCTGCTTGGGGATCAGGTGGCGCTTGGCGATCTCGACCTTCTCGTCCTCGGTGTAGCCGGCGAGCCGGATGATCTCCATGCGGTCGAGCAGCGGCTGCGGCATGCGCAGCGTGTTGGCCGTGCAGACGAACATCACGTCGGAAAGGTCGTAGTCGACCTCGAGGTAATGGTCGTTGAAGTTGAGGTTCTGCTCCGGATCCAGCACCTCGAGCAGCGCCGAAGACGGGTCGCCCCGGAAGTCCGCCCCCATCTTGTCGATCTCGTCCAGCATGAACAGCGGGTTGGACGATTTCGCCTTCTTCATCGACTGGATGATCTTGCCGGGCATCGAGCCGATATAGGTCCGACGGTGGCCGCGGATCTCGGCCTCGTCACGGATGCCGCCCAGTGAAAAGCGGATGAAGTTGCGGCCGGTGGCCTTGGCCAGCGACTTGCCGAGCGAGGTCTTGCCCACGCCCGGAGGGCCGACGAGACAAAGGATCGGGCCCTTCATCTTGTTCACGCGCTGCTGCACGGCGAGATACTCGACGATCCGCTCCTTGACCTTCTCCAGACCGTAATGATCGGTGTCGAGGATGTTCTGCGCCAGCCTGATGTCCTTGCTGACGCGGGTCTGCTTCTTCCACGGCAGCGACAGGATCCAGTCCAGATAGTTGCGCACGACGGTGGCCTCGGCCGACATCGGGCTCATCGTGCGCAGCTTCTTCAGCTCGGCCCGGGCCTTGTCGCGGGCCTCCTTGCTGAGCTTGGTCTTCTTGATCCGCTGCTCGAGCTCGGACGATTCGTCCTTGCCATCCTCGAGCTCGCCCAGCTCCTTCTGGATGGCCTTCATCTGCTCGTTCAGATAGTACTCGCGCTGGGTCTTCTCCATCTGCCGCTTGACGCGGCTGCGGATCCGCTTCTCGACCTGGAGGACGGAGATCTCGCCCTCCATGAAGCCGTAGAGGCGCTCCAGGCGCTCGGCCAGGCTGCCGGTCTCCAGCAGCTCCTGCTTGTCGGCGATCTTCAAGGACAGGTGGGCCGCCACGGTATCGGAGAGCTTGGCCGGGTCGTCGATCTGCGAGAGCGAGACCAGGACCTCGGGCGGGACCTTCTTGTTGAGCTTCACGTACTGCTCGAACTGGGCCACGACCGCGCGCACCAGGGCCTCGGTCTCGCGCACCTCGCCCTCGCCCTCGCCCAGCACCTCGGCCTGGACCTGGAAGAAGCGGGGATTGTCGACGAAGCTCTTGATGCTGGCCCGGGAATTGCCCTCGACCAGTACCTTGACGGTGCCGTCGGGCAGCTTCAGCAGCTGCAGCACGCTGGAGACGGTGCCGACGCGGTAGATGTCGTCGCGACCAGGATCGTCCTGGCTCGCGTTCTTCTGCGCCACCAGCAGGATCTGCTTGTCTTCCTTCATCACCTCTTCGAGCGCATGGATCGACTTCTCACGCCCGACGAATAGCGGCACGATCATGTGCGGGAAGACCACGATGTCCCGAAGGGGCAGCACGGGGAACACGGTGCTTTGCGCAATATCGCTCATATGACCTCGCCTTGCCGCAAGTCATGCATCAGACGACTTAGCGGCCCTCGGGAACAGAACCATCAGGTGGCGCACTAGAGCCCGGTGTCAAGCGCCGACTCCGGAACCGTCGACTACGCGGCATGCACCGCTCGATGCCACGTCGCTCAGGACGCGGCATCCCCCTTGCGGTCCGCATAGATCTTCAGAGGCGCCGCACGACTTTCGGCGACTTCCTTGTTGATCACGCACTCGGTGACCCCATTGAGCGACGGCAGCTCGAACATGGTGTCGAGCAGGATGCCTTCCATGATCGAGCGCAGGCCGCGGGCACCGGTCTTGCGCTTGATCGCCTTCTCGGCGATCGACTTCAGCGCGTCGTCGGTGAAGCCGAGCTTGACGCCCTCCATGTCGAACAGCTTCTGGTACTGCTTGACCAGCGCGTTCTTGGGCTCCTTGAGGATCTTGACCAGGGCCGGCACGTCGAGGTCGTGCAAGGTGGCGATCACCGGCAGACGACCGATGAACTCCGGGATCAGGCCGAACTTCAAGAGATCGTCCGGCTCGACCTCCTTGAGCATGTCGCCGGTCTTGCGATCGTCCGGGCCGTGCACCTCGGCGCCGAAGCCCATCGAGCGCTGCCGGCCACGCTGGCCGATGATCCGATCGAGGCCGGCGAAGGCACCACCGCAGATGAACAGAATGTTGGTCGTGTCGACCTGCAGGAACTCCTGCTGCGGATGCTTGCGCCCGCCCTGCGGCGGGACCGAGGCCACCGTGCCCTCGATGATCTTCAAGAGCGCCTGCTGCACGCCCTCGCCCGAGACATCGCGGGTGATCGACGGATTCTCGGACTTGCGGCTGATCTTGTCGACCTCGTCGATGTAGACGATGCCGCGCTGCGCCCGCTCGACATTGTAGTCGGCCGCCTGGAGCAGCTTGAGGATGATGTTCTCGACGTCCTCGCCGACATAGCCAGCCTCGGTGAGCGTCGTGGCGTCGGCCATCGTGAAGGGCACGTCCAGCGTGCGCGCGAGCGTCTGTGCCAGCAGCGTCTTGCCGCAGCCCGTGGGGCCGATCAGCAGGATGTTCGATTTGGCGAGCTCGACCTCGCCGCCCTTGCCGCCGTGCGCCAGGCGTTTGTAGTGGTTGTGCACCGCCACTGAGAGCACCCGCTTCGCGTGCTCCTGCCCGATCACGTAGTCGTCGAGAACGGTCTTGATCTCGCTGGGCGTCGGCACGCCGGCACGGCTTTTCGCGACGGCGCTTTTGTTCTCTTCACGGATGATGTCCATGCAGAGTTCGACGCATTCGTCGCAGATGAAGACGGTCGGCCCGGCGATCAGCTTGCGCACCTCATGCTGGCTCTTCCCGCAGAAGGAGCAGTAGAGGGTGTTCTTGGAATCGCCGTTGGATTTCGACATCGAACCTTGGTTCCCACGGAAATCTGGAAAGGTATGGTAGCGACGCCCGGAAGGCGACACAACCGCCTTCGCGAGGCGGCGCCTCTTGCAGCTAGATGGGGCGCCCTGCCGCCAGAATAAAGCCGACTGTCGCCAGCGGCGGGTTTTCCGGCCTGCATCCCTCACCGTGGGCGCGGGATGGGCCCCCGGCGCAACCGCCCGTGGCGACGCCGTGCAGCAAACGAGCCGCTTTTGCGCTCATTGTCGCCAAATGGTCACAGCACCCGTTCAGCCCTGCGCGGACGGTCCGCGCACCAGACGGAGCAGGCGTCCGGTGACCACGCCGTACTTCGACGCGGCTTCGAGACGCACCGGCCACAAGGCCGCCGAGCCCCCCGCCCGGCCCAACCAGACTCGCACCGGCTCACGCGGGGCCTTGGCCTCGCCATCGTCACGCCAGCGCCGCGACGCGCCCGCCACGAC
>JBATRI010000682.1:0-4296 GCA_049292515.1 Geminicoccaceae bacterium | reverse complement strand
GCCGTGGCCTGCGCGAAGAACGTGCCGACACCCACCAGGGTCAGGCCGGCGAGCACCGCCGGCAGGCTCGGGGCCAGCAGCAGTGGCAGGCCGGCCCCGGCCACGCCCAGCGCACCCCAGAAGGTGGGGCGGGTACCGAACCGGCCGGCGATGCGCCCGGCCAGCGGGGTGGTGAGGATCGAGGGCAGGAACACGAAGTAGACGAAGCCCAGGGCCATCGGGCTCACGGCCAGGGGCTCGCGCGCCAACTCGAAGTTGACGTAGGTGAAGGTGCCGATGAAAGCGAACAGGATGAGAAAGCCGAGGGCGAAGCCGCGGCGCAGCGGCCCGTTGCGCAGATGCTCCGCCCAGATCGCCAGTGAAGAGCCCATGCCGGGCCCGACGGCTTGCATCTGCATACGGCGGCCCAAGGTGAGATAGACGAGGATCGCGCCGGCCAAGTTGAGCCCGGCAAAGACATGGAAATTCGCGGCCAGGCCCAGATGATCGGCCAGCGCCGCCGACATCAGGCGGCCGAACAGGTTGCTCGCGACGTTGCCGGTGATGTAGGCGGCGAGCGCACCGGCGGCATCGGCAGCACTGCACTGCTCACCCAGATAGGCCAGCGTCAGCGTGAAGGCGGCGGACATGAACACACCCTGTGTGATTCGCAAGGCGGTGAACGTCGCCAAGTCCGGGGCCGCCGCCAGCAGCGAGGTCGGAATGGCGAGCAGGGCGAGGCTCGCGATGATGCCGCGGCGGCGATTGATGCGGCGGCTGAAGAAGGCGACGGCGAGGCCGGCTGCCGCCATGCCGATCGTGCTGGAATTGACGGCAAGGCCCATGGCGGCCGGGCTGACGCCGTAGGCCCGGACCAGGGTCGGCAGGATGGCCTGGGTGGCGAACAGGTCGACCACCGTCAGGAAGGCGATCAGCCCGATCAGCAGGTTGCGCAGCAGCGTGCTGGAGCCTCGCTGGCTCGTCGGCAGGTGCCCGACGACTTGGATATGGCTGACGGCAGTCATGACGGTCCGCCCCGGAGAAAGTTGGTCGATGGACGGGTGACGCCACGCTGGCTTTCCATCGAGGCGTCACCGGGTGCTTGCAGCGGCAGTCGCCGCTACATCATGTGCTCTTCGGCAGCGGCGTCGGTCGGGAACAGGTCGGCCGACAGCAGCACGGCCGTCTTCTTGCCGGTGTTCTTCCACCAGTGCGACGTGGCGTGGGTCTCCGGCGCGACATCGCCAGCCTTGTGCACGATGGGGACGGCGCAAGTATCGGCATACTCGGTGACCGTGCCCTCGACGACGTAGATGATCGCCGGGCGGTTCTCGTGGCTGTGCCACGGGACGACGCCGCCCGGCTGGATCACCAGCTTGCGCAGCCGGAACAAGCGGCCGTCGACGGCCACCGGCTCGGCGGCGAGGTCGGTGGTGGCCAGCACCGTGTCGGTCACGCCCTTGGGTGCGGTGGCGCCGGCCTGCTGGCCCTGACCGCTGGCGACGACCTTGGCGGCCGGGCACTCGCCGGCGAAGGCGGCGCTACCCGTCGTGAGTGCTATACCGGCGAGAACAGCGGTGAACAGTCGACCGAAATGGCTCTGCATGGAATCTCTCCTCGGGTCACGGTGCCTGCGAGCCCCAGTGCCGCAGCACCGAGGCAGAGGATTGCCCGGCCGAGCCCGGGGCGGAAATACCGGTTCCCTGTTGAAAGGGTAGCCGCAAGCTATCGTGCCGCTGAGAGCGCCAACGAGATCCGGTCGCTGCGGACGGCGCCCTGCGGCCTCGGCTACTTTCGCGCGTGCAGTCTGGAACGTCGGCAACCATTCCGTCAGCGTGTCACGCCCAGGGCCGAGATGGGGCACTTTTGAACAACCTTAATTGGCTCGCTTACGGACGGAAATATGGCCTGATTCTAACGCGAGCCTGACGTTATTGGCGAGAAGCAGCGCGCCGAGGGCGCCAGATTCCTGAGCCTCTGCGCAAACAGGCAATCTTGAGGCTAAAAACATCATCAGGACGATTTGCGACGAGAATCTGGGCGCTTGCCAGTAACCGAGTATGATCGTTACACTTGCTTAATAACCTAAACCAAACGATGAAAATGTCCGAACTAGGACGCTTCTAGAACTATCACTGAGGGGAAGATAAATGCTTACTAAGGCCATGCGCATCGGATCGAAAAGAACGTCGATAAAACTAGAGAAGAAATTCTGGATGTGTCTCAAGGACATTGCCGACAGGCGCAATGTGACTTTGACAACCATCGTGAACGAAGTCGTGTCCGGCGAGCATGACGGCACCAACGTCGCTTCGACGTTGCGCACATTCGCGCTTGGCCAATTGGCCATGCGGGTCGAAATGCTGCAGAATCAGTCAGCAGATAATATGACCAACAATCAGACATCCATGCTGATGGATCTTATCAAGTGTTGTCCAATGCCATCAATGGTCATTGATATAAATCGATGCATAATCATATCGAATGCGGCTTTTGCCACCTGGATCCAGGTCGACGAAGAACGACTTTCTGGTCAACGAATTGATCATATAATGACATTGGGAGGAAAACATCTTCCTGATTTGTGGGCGAAAATTTCTAGTGGTCAGTTGCAGCACGCGACCTGTGAGGCGACCCTTGTCTCACTCGATGGCATGTTGCGCACGCAAGCCATCATCGTAGCTCTCAATGGCTGCAATGCATATCACGGCCAGCAACCATTCAGCGCGATCATGCTGACAACGCTTCTACCCGGCGGTCCACGGCAGCATAGATACGACTTATAGTTAAGATTCATGGATTTCTTTAGCGTCGGAGACGTAAGTTTCTCTTTGCGATTTTATGTTTTCCGGTGAGAACAATTCAGGAGATAAATTATTAAAATAAAGTTGCCTAGTTGACCCTTCTATGTTAGCTGCTAGATCGTTTTCAAACTGTTATTGGAGTTGCGTCCAGAAGCGCATGTCCGCGTCCTCGCAGCGCCTGTCGACATTGTCATAGGGCAGCTCTTGCCAATAATTGATCACACCTGGGCACTTGGGATGTGAACAAGTGTAAGCCGGATCGTGTGCCAACGCAGGGAAGTAAACATGGAAAAGGCGACGATGAGAAAACCGAGGCCAAATATCGCGCCCGAGCAGTTACGTCCACAAGATATCGATCGATATGTGGGAAGCCGACTGCGGAATCGTCGTGTAATGATGGGCCTCACGCAACAGAGTTTGGCAAGTTTGATTGGCGTAACCTATCAGCAGGAGCATAAGTACGAGAAAGGCATCAACCGGATTTCCGGCGGACGACTGTTCCAGATGGCCCAGGCACTGGGGGTGGAAGTGGCGTATTTCTACGAGGGCCTCCACGACCCGCGACCGATTGAGCCGACGAAGATGCAGCGTTTGCTGTTGGAACTCACTCGCAACTTTATCGACATACCCAGCCTTGCCCGTCAGGAAGCCATCTGCGCGCTGGTTCGCGCACTGGCGGACCGCGATGGGGGCAGCGACAACAGTGATGTCGTCGACCTCCTACCCGAGGTCGATGCCGAGGATGCCGCCTAGCGTCGTGCGGGTCGTCCGACCGGGCTACCGATATGGCCATCGCGCGGCGTCTGCCTGCGGCTTGCCGTGCAAGACGCCCAGCTGGATGATTGGCACATATCATGGTCTCCCGCCCGCTCGGGCGCTGGGCGGGAAGGCTGCCCGGCGTGAGGCACTGCGGCGCAGGCTACCGGCGCGTCCGGCAGCACACACTCAAAGCGGAACGATTCCAAGCAACGGCCTTGACCTTGCCGTGACGCTTTGATCGACTGCGACCATCAGGCGGCCGCCAGTCGTGGGCCGCGTGCGTGGAGGTCAGCCCTTGAGCCATGCCCCCGACATCGCCGCCGGTCGCCTGCCGAGCGAGGCCTACCTGGACCATTTCGCCGACCTGCATCCGCCATTGAGCCCGCGTGAGGCCAGGGTCGCCGCCGAGCGCTGCCTGTTCTGCTACGACGCGCCCTGCCTCGAGGCCTGCCCGACCTCGATCGACATCCCGCTGTTCATCCGCCAGATCGCGACCGGCAATCCGCAAGGCGCCGCGAGGACCATCCTCGATTCCAACATCATGGGCGGCATGTGCGCCCGGGTGTGCCCGACCGAGACGCTCTGCGAGGAGGTCTGCGTGCGCCAGACGTCCGAGGGCAAGCCGGTCGAGATCGGCCGGCTGCAGCGGCACGCCACCGATGCGCTGATGGCGAGCGGCCGCCAGCTCTACCGCCAGGGGCCCGCCACCGGGCGCAAGGTGGCCGTCGTCGGCGCCGGCCCGGCCGGGCTCGCC
>JBATRI010000681.1:0-7255 GCA_049292515.1 Geminicoccaceae bacterium | reverse complement strand
CGGTCGAGGCCGGCGACGTGGTGATGCGGATCGACGGGCCGGCCCGCTCCGTGCTCGGCGCCGAGCGCGTGGCGCTGAACCTGCTGTGCCATCTCTCGGGCATCGCCACGGCCACCGCCGAGCTGGTTCAGGCAGCCAAGCCCCATCGGGCCCGGATCACCTGCACGCGCAAGACGACACCCAATCTGCGCGCGCTGGAGAAGCAGGCGGTGCGCGCCGGCGGCGGCGTCAACCACCGCTTCGGCCTCGACGACGGCGTGCTGATCAAGGACAACCACATCGCGGTCGCCGGTGGCGTCCGCGAGGCGATCGCGCGCGTCAAGCGCGCGGTCGGCCACATGGTCAAGATCGAGGTCGAGGTCGAGGATCTGGCGCAACTGCGCGAGGCGCTGGCCGCCGGCGTCGACGTCATCATGCTGGATAACATGACGCCGGAGCAGTTGCGGACCGCGGTCCAGGAGATCGACGGGCGCGCGGTCACCGAGGCCTCTGGGCGGATCACCGCCCAGACCGTCCAGGCGGTGGCGGCGAGCGGCGTCGATTTGATCTCCGTCGGCTGGATCACCCACAGCGCGCCGATCCTGGATCTGGGCCTGGACGTGGCGTAGCGCTCAGGCGTCCTCCAGTATCATCGCCGCCCCCTTCTCGGCCACCATCATCGTCGCGGCATTGGTGTTGCCCGTGGTCACCGTGGGAAAGATCGACGCGTCCACGACCCGCAGCCCGCGCAGGCCATGCACCCGCAGGCGGTCGTCGACGACGCTGGTCGAGGCGTCCGGCCCCATCGCGCACGACCCGCACAGATGGTAGATCGACCCCGACTGCTCGCGGAAATACTGCAGGCAATCCGCGTCGCTGGCGCAGCCGGGGCCGGGGCTCACCTCCTCGACGGTGATCTCGCGCAATGCCGGAGCTGTGGCCAGGTGGCGGACCAGTCGGTTGCCCTGGATGACCTCGTCGACGTCCTTCTGCGTCGACAGATAGTTGGGCATGATCCGGGGCGCTTCCTGCACCCTCGGCGACGCGATCTCGACCCTGCCCCGACTGGTGGGCCGCGTCGGGTTGAAGGCGATCAGGTAGCCGGAATAGGGCTCGGGCGTAAGCTTGGCCCGGCTGCTCTTCGGGATGCGGTAGGACAGCGGGTTGAAGTAGAGCTGGAGGTTGGGGCGCGGCTCGTCCGGGCTGCCGTGGAAGAAGCCACCGGCCTGATTGACGCTGAGCGAGAACGGGCCAGTACCCCGCAACACATACTGCAGCCCATGCCAGAACTGCCTAACCGGTGACCGGAATTGGTCGTTCAGCGTCTTGACGTTGGCCTTGTAGTAATAGCTGACACAGAGATGATCCTGCAGATTTCGACCCACGGCCGGCAAATAATGGATGACTTCCAGGCCGTGCTCGCCGAGCAGCGCGCCGTCGGCCACTCCCGACAGCTGCAGCAGCTTGGGCGAATCGACGGCCCCCGCCGCCAGGACCATCTCGGCCCGGGCGCGGAAGACCTTGCTCTGCCCCCGCTGCGTCACCTGCACGGCGGTGGCGCGCCCGTCGGCGTTGATCAGCAGCTTCTCCGCCACGGCATGATGCTCGACCGTCAGGTTCGGGCGGTGCAGCGCCGGGTGCAGATAGGCGAAACTGCTGGAGCAGCGGCGGCCGTCTCGGGTGTTGATGTCGTAGATGCCGGCACCCTCGACCGAAGCGCCGTTGAAGTCGTCGTTGAGCGGGTAGCCCAGCTCCCGACAGCCGGCGAGGAAGCTCCGGCAGATTAGGTGGGCAGCTTCCTTCATCGGCGTGATGTGGATGGGGCCACTGCCACCGTGATAGTCCGTCTCGCCGGCCGGATGGGTCTCGAGCTTGCGGAAGTAGGGCAGCACGTCATGGTAGCCCCAGCCACGGTTGCCGAGTGCTGCCCAGTCGTCGTAGTCGGTCGCCGGCCCACGTAGATAGATCATGGCGTTGATCGAGCCGGAGCCGCCCTGGACCTTGCCGCGCGGGCAGTAGATCTTGCGGTCGCCCAGCGCTTTCTCGGGCTCGCTATAGTACATCCAGTTGCAGGTTTCATTGTAGTAGGTCTTGGCGAATCCGACCGGGATCTTGAACCAGAACGAACTGTCCTTGCCGCCGGCCTCGAGCAGCAGCACCGTATGGCGACCGGATTCGCTCAGGCGGCTGGCCAGGATGCAGCCGGCGGAGCCGGCGCCGACGATGATGTAGTCGTATTCCACGACGGTGGTCCCTCGGCGCTCAGCCCTTGGCCGGCGCGACGTCGCGGATGTCGACCGGCTGCGCCTGCATCTGCAGGTGCAGCCGGTCGCCGGTGTAGGGCGTGTGCCGCTCCACCACCGCCATGTCGAGCTCGACGCCCAGGCCGGGCTCGCGCGACGGGATGAGGTGGCCATCCTCCCACTGCAGCGGCTGCTTCAGGATCTCGGCATGGAAGCCGCCGAAGGTCATGATGCTTTCCTGGATCAGGAAGTTGGGCGTGCAGGCGGCGAGCTGGATGCTGGCGGCCGCCCCGATCGGGCCGTTGTAGAGGTGCGGTGCGATCTGCGCGCCGAACACCTCGGCCATGCTGGCGATCTTCTTGGCCTCGAGCAGGCCGCCGACCCTGGCGACGTTCATCTGCAGGATCGAGGCACCACCGGCGCGCAGCAGATCGTAGAACTCGTACTTGGTGGTCAGGCGCTCGCCGGTGGCGATCGGGATGCTGGTCTTGGCCGCGACCTGACCCATCGCCTCGGGTTGCCCCGGCGGGATCGGCTCCTCGAACCAGAGCGGGTCGAACGGCTCCAGCCGCTGCGCCAGCCGGATCGCCGCCGAGGGGGTCATCTGGCCATGCGTGCCGAACAGCAGGTCGGCCCGGTCACCGACGGCCTCGCGGATCCGACGGCAGAAGTTCTCGCATCGGCGCAGCACCGCCAGCGACAGCTGATGACCGGAATAGGCGGTGTAGGGGCCGGCCGGGTCGAACTTGACCGCGGTGAAGCCCTCCTCGACGTTCCGCACCGCACATTCCACGGCGAGATCGACGTCGTTGTAGTCGTACTCGCCCTTGTCATTGCGCGGGTAGAGGTAGGTGTAGGTCCGCAGCCGCTCGTGCACCAGGCCACCCATCAGCTCATAGACCGGCTTTCCGGCCGCCTTGCCGATGATGTCCCAGCAGGCCATCTCGAGCCCGCTGAGCACGCCCATCATGGTGAGGTCGGGGCGCTGGGTGAAGCCGCTGGAGTAGCACTGGCGCCAGAGCCGCTCGATGTGGTGCGGGTCGTGCCCCTCCAGGTGACGCTCAAACACGTCGTCGATGATCGGCACCATGGCCTTGGGATGGAAGGTCGCGGCATAGATCTCGCCCACGCCTTCGATCCCGCAATCGGTCTTCAGGGTGACGAAGATCCAGTACATGCCGCCGATGTGCGGCGGTGGGACCGCCACGACGTGGGAGCTCATCGAGACGATCTTCATGGCGCCGACACCCCGTTCCTGATCATCGGCCGGAGCTTAGGGGCGGCGCGCCCTCCAAGGAAGCTCGGCACGGCCTGGGAACGGGGGCAGGCGCGCTGCCGCGTCGCGGATCATTTGCCCCACAGGCCGGCACCAGCCGCTTTGGCGGCTTCGGCGGCTTTAGCATAACGCTCGAGCGACGAGTCCGGTGCCAGCTGCAGCAAGCCGCGCGAGAGCAGCACCTCGGCGGGATCCACCCCGTCCGCGGTGCGGCAGTGGCCGAGAAAGTAGCCGTGGCCGAGGCGACGCTCCTTGATGCAGGTGACGGCGGCGTCACCCACGATCTCGCCCAGCGCCACATCGGCCGCATCCGTGCACGGGACAGTGCTCCCGGAACCGTCCTTGCAGGCGGCATTCTCGTCCGGCGGCAGCACGCCGGACAGCTTCAGCCGCGTCCCTGCGATCACCAGCATGTCGGGCGCTCGCACCTTGGCGGCACCGACCAGCTGGTCCTCGGCGGCATGGGCGGTGCCGAGGGCGATACCCGCCAGCAGGATCGCGATCCCTGTGGCCCTCACTCGTAGTGGTCCGTCGAGCGAACGTAGGCGTTCACCTCCCAGACCTCGTCGGGTGACATTTGCAGACCGAAAGCGGGCATCGATGCTCCCTTGCGGCCATTGATGACCGTCATCAAGAACTTCTCGTCGGACAGGGTCGTGGCGAACAGGTTCGGCCCCCGCCCGCCTTGGCTCAAGTGGCAGATGTAGCAGCGCTGGCGATAGGTCTTGCGGCCGGCGTCGATGGCCGCCTGGTCCCCCAGCACGGGGTTGACCATGCCCTCCTCCGCCAGGACCGGAAGCATGGCACCCACCGCCAGCGTCAAGGTCAGCGCGGCCGCCGCAAGGCCGCGCCGATGGTGGAGCCTATTGCTTGCCATAGATCGGCAGTGCCGTCTCGATGATGGTGGGATTGAAGCTGGTGGTGTCCGCCACCTTACCGTCGACGGCGAACACCCAGAGCATGCCGCCCTTGGGCCCCGAGAAGTAGAATCCGGGATCGCCGCCGAGCCCGGACAGGATCGCCACGTACTGCACGCCGTCCAGCTCGTACGTGATCGGCGAGGCATTGATCCCCGAGCCGGTCTGGAACCGCCAGAGTGGCTTGCCGGTCTGGGCATCGACCGCCTGGAAGAACCCGAGCTGGTCGCCCGTGAACAGCAGGCCGCTCTTCGTCGCCAGCACGCCGGCGAACATCGGCAGGGCGCTCGGCAGTTCCCACAGCCATTTCTTGTTGCCGACGTCGAATGCCTTCAGGAAGCCGGTATGCTCCTTGTGTCGATACATCTGGTAGTCGACGCCCATGTAGACTTGGCCGGCGTTGTAGACGACATCCTCGGGCTTCCACGCCTTCAACGACATGGCCCAGTCGTTGGTGTTGAGATAGACGATGCCCTTCTCGGGATCGGCTGCGATCGGAAACCAGTTGGTTCCGCCTTCGAGCCCGGGAATGACCGTCTCGACCTTGGCGCCACCGCTTACCGGTCGCATGGCTTCGTCGATGGTCGGGCGGCCCGTGGTGGGATCGAGTCCTGTCGTCCAGTTGATCCCCTCAATGGTGGGCGTCGCAAAGATGAACTCGCCAGTCTCACGGTCGAGGACGTACAGAAAGCCATTCCGATTTGACTGTACCGCGACCTTTCTGGGCTTCCCGTCTATGGTGAGGTCCAAAAGTGTTGGCGCATTGTTGCCGTCATAATCCCAGGCGTCGTTCGGCGTGTACTGAAAAGCCCATTTGATCTTGCCGGTCTCGACGTCCATGGCGACCAGCGAGCAGCTCCACTTGTTGTCGCCCTTGCGCAGATCGGAGTTCCAGGGTCCAGGATTGCCGGTACCCCAAAGCAGCGTCTTGGTCTCGGCGTCATAAGCACCGGTCTGCCAGGTGGAAGCACCGCCGGTCTTCCAGGTGTCGCCGGGCCAGGTATCGTTGCCGGGCTCGCCGGGGCCGGGAATCACGAACGTCTTCCACACCGGCTCGCCAGTCGTGGCCTTGAATGCCTGGACGAAGCCGCGCACGCCATATTCGGCGCCACCGATGCCGGAGATCACGAGGTCGCCGACAACCAGTGGCGCTCCAGTAGAAGTATAGGCCTTCTGCCAGTCCTCCAGCTTCTGCTCCCAAGCGACGGAGCCGTCCTTGATGTTCAGCGCCACTAACCGCGCATCGAGCGTGCCGACGAAGACATGATCGCCCTGGATCGCCAAGCCACGATTGACCGGTCCGCAGCACAGCACTGCCTCGACGCCGTCCTCGTACTTGGGCTCCCAGTACCACCGGACCGTACCGGTCCGAGCATCGAGGGCGAAAACGCGCGAGTAATCGCCGGTGAAGTAGAGCGTGCCATCATGGAAGAGGGGCGTTGCCTCCAATCCAGCGAACTTGCCGCCCGTCGAATAGGCAAACACAGGCTTGAGCTGAGTGACATTATTCGGCGTAATTTGAGAAAGCGGACTGTACCGGTTATTGCGATAGTCACGGCCATACATCAGCCATTCGCCGACATTGCCCTGCGCCTCGAGCAGGCTTTGCGCCGTCACCTCGGTAGCTTGCCCGGTCCCGGCGAGCGCCGACACCACGAACGCGGCGCTCAGCGCCAACGTAGAAAGTCGGAGCCGCATTGACGTCCTCCCAATTTTTTTACCAGCAGGTGACCAATCTGCTGTTCTGGAAAGCCACGATGCTACCGCCGAAAGCGTGCGGTCAACAGGATGCGTGTCTCAGCTGCACGTCGGAATATCTGGGTTGACGAACGCACCTGCCGGCCAGGTCCTCAGCGCCCGCCCAGGAAGCGGACCAGGAGCTGGGGAATGTCCGTGCCGAGGTCGTAGTCCCGGCGGACGGGACCAGTGTCCAGCATCGCCCGCAGCGCCGGCCCCAGCTCGTGGGGATTCTCGCAGACCTGGATCGGATGCCGCTCGGCCAGACGGCGGAGCAGGGCCGTCTGGTCGCCCGCTGGGCTGGCGCGGCTCGGGCGGCCGCTGCGGGGCATGGCGATGACCGGCTTGCCGGCCCGCATCGCCTCGCCCAGCAGGCCGATCCCGCCATGGCAGATGACCAGACCGGCCCCGCCGATGCGGGCCGCCAACGCCGACGGAGGCAGGAACCGTTCCCATGCGAGATGACGGGGAATTACCCGAGAGTGGCCGATCTGCGCGAAGCCGGTCAGACCGAGCTCGCCCACGGCGCCGTCGGCCGCTTCGACCAGCGCGTCGAAGCCATGGATGAAGGTGCCGACGGCGACCAGGATCACAGCAGCGGCCCGCGCGCCAGCACCGCTCGGGGGAAGGCCGCGAGCTTCTCCGGCCACTGGACGATGAACAGGTCGGCGAAGGGGTAGACCAGACGGCCGGCCAAGGTCGGCGCCAGCTCGCCCGCCGTTTCGATGAACACGAGGCGGGCGCCCAGGAGGCGGCCAAGCACGCACACAGCGACCGCGACGTCGGCGCCGGTCGAGACGATCAACCGTGGCCGCTCGCGCAGCACGACGCGCAGGCTCTGGGCGATGTTCAGGAGCGTGCGGCCGATCGCGCGCCGCGGGTGGCACACGATGTAGGTGCGGGACGGGGCCCGCCGCGGTGGCGTGCCACCCGCGAAGGTGACATCGAAGCGGTCGGTGAACAGGATGCCGTCCGTCGCCCGCTCCAGCTCGGCGAGGTGCCCGCCAGGCGAATAGGCCCAGCAGGTCCGCCGGGACTCCGTCCAGGCGACCGCGCCGGTCATGGCCAGGGGGCGACGCGGCGCGGGTAGAGCCGCGCCAGCC
>JBATRI010000680.1:0-5476 GCA_049292515.1 Geminicoccaceae bacterium | reverse complement strand
GCACCAGGGCCTCCAGCCGGTCGGCGCGGATCTCGCGCCACATGGCGCGGGTGGCGGCGGCGGCCGCCTCCTGCTCGTCCAGGTCGCGCGGGCGCCACGCGGCCAGCAACACCGCCTCATGGTCACGGAACGCGGCCGGGTCCTCGTCCGGCAGGAGGAAGAAGGTCCGTCCGGACAGGCCATGGCGGACGCTGTTCAGGGCCGCGCGGGCCCTGCCCGCCTCGGTGGCGGGGCTGGTGGAGCGCTGGCCGTTCTGGCGCGAGGCTTCGGACTGGGCAGAGGTGGGGGCGACGGGCATGGGTCGGCTCCGGTGGGTGAACCGGTCAGCTTGTCGCGCAAACGGGCGCAAGCGTCAAGGAATTTGCGCCTATCATGCGTAAGCACCTTGGTGACGACCTCGACCGATGGTAGGGTCGTGGCGGAACTGGAGCCGGATCGGAGCCGATGACCGTCGACCTGTCGATCGAGAATGTGCCCGATGAGGTGGTCGAGCGGCTGCGTGCACGGGCGGCGCGCCATCACCGCTCGCTGCAGGCCGAGCTGCTGGCCATCGTCGAGGACGCGGTAAGGCCAGCACCAATGCTGTCGCCGGACGAGGTGCTGCCGGAGGTGCGGCGGCTGGGCCTGTGCACGCCGGCGGAAGCTGCCGCGATCGTTCGTGCCGACCGTGGGCGAGGTCGTCGATGGCACGGTGCCGGCGGTGGCCCTGCGGTCCGGTGAGCCGAAGCCAGTGCCTGCCGCGGAGCGGGGCAGTAAGCCGATACGGCGGCTCGATATTCGGCACCGCTGTCGCTCGCCGTCGGTTCACGCTAAGCTGCCATTGAGACGAAGGGAGAGCCCTGCCCCATGCAGACCACCTTTGAGCGGCCCGAAGCGCCCGTGTGGCATCGCTTCGACGTCGACGACTATTACCGCATGGCCGAGGTGGGCATCCTGTCCCGCGAGGACCGCGTCGAGCTGATCGAGGGGGGGATCGTCGACATGGCCCCGATCGGCAGCGCGCATGCAGGCACCACCGACCAACTGAGCAGGCTCGTCGCCCGTGCCTTCGCCGACGGATTGGTGCACGTGAGGGTCCAGGGTCCCTTGCGTCTCGATGTGCACAACGAGCCAGAGCCAGACCTGATGCTGCTGCGCCCGCGCGCCGATGGGTACCGAACAGGCCATCCCACCGCCGCCGACGTGCTGCTGCTGGTCGAGGTCGCCGACAGCTCGCTTGCCTACGACCGCGGACCCAAGCTGGCACTCTATGCGCGCCATGGCGTTGCCGAGGTGTGGATCGTCGATCTCGCCGGCCGGTCGATAGAGGTATGTGGGAAGCCCGGGCCACATGGCTATGCCGAGCAACGCCGGCTCACCGAAGGTGCAGCCTCGCCGGCATTGGTTTCAGAGCTGGCCATCGACGTCGCACAACTCTTGGCGTGAGTCGATCGATTACCAAGGAGGTGAGGTTTGCGCAGGAATGAGTCCTGACCCTTTTAGCTTCTCGGTGCAGCGGGTTGACATGTCTGCTCAGTTGGGAGCATGACGGATAGAAGTCTATTCGGTACTTCAGACACAAATTAGGCGGATTAATACAATGAAGAATATCGTGTCCTGTATAATCGCTTTGATGCTGTGCACATCATGCGGTGTATTTCGAACCAAACTCCCACAAACTATGGGCGAGCAAAATGCGAGCTATACCTATGTTCCTCTTGACCCTTTGCCCGTTAGTAGTCAGCCTGGCAATAGCTGTGCCGTCGGCCAGTCGTTCAAGGACACGCTAGCTTCGCTACCAGATAATGCTGTGAGGATAGCTGTAGGCAAATACGACAGTACAGGTAAATTGTCCTTTGGTCCAGCGCAAATCGGCGTAAATGGAAATGATTATCAAGTTGTTCTGGATTATATAAATGCAGATGTTACTACCATACCATTTGTCATGTCTAGACCAAACGGTCGATCAATTTACGACCTCAGCGATAAGTATATGGGATTTGTCGATTTTGAGGATAGAATTATCGCGAGGCGTGTATCAGATACTCAAAGTTCACTATTGGGTTCAAGTGAAACTATAGTTCCAATACCCGTGTATGTCGGCGTTGGGTTGCGACTAACTGCCTCAATTAGCGTATTAAACGGAACAGTTAATCTATCAAGCTTGGGCGGAATTGCTACGGAAGCACAGGCCGGCAACGTGTCTGGATCATTGGTAGTGCAGACCCTTGGCATTACCGGGAAACAAGTGGCAACCACCTTGCCCCTGCCAAGCGAATTGAATGCCACTACTGTGCAGAATGCTATTCTTTCGCTTGGTTCAATTAAAGCAATTATGTACGGAAATGATGCAATTGTTTCTGCTAGAGTTACCGGTATTTACAATCCTATCTCTGGATATGGAGCTGATTTAATCAATGCTATTGTAAGTGAACTGGCCAAGGAGCCGATTCCATGGCGGCGTCCCTGCGAACTAAAAAAGGGGCTGACATAGCTCGGTACTAAATCACTAGAACCTCCCCCATTCGGGCAGTGCAGGGTTTCACCGAACCGGGTGCGATAAACGTATGATGGCCTCTCCGACCCCACTCCTTATTAGGCGCTACCACTCTACCGGAACACCACAACGACCGACATGCATCTCAGGTCAGCAGGTGCGGCCGCTGCGTCGGGCAACGTCAACCGATGTGGGGATAAGGTAATTCGAGTGCAATGGCGGCACGCACACCGCCTGTTGCACCGCAACCCAGTGCAGCAGCCGGTGATTGAAGCCATGGGCCTGCAACACTTCAGCCTCGCAGGCTGCGGAAAAAGGGGCTGGTCTCTGCTGTCGGGCCATGATTCGATCGTCTTTGGCTAGGGAGAAAATGGGGTCAGGACACATTCCGGCTCTCTTGAGTGCTCATGGCAACTGCTTCGGCCAACGCCGCGACGTGTGCAGCACGCGCAGGATCTCGACCCGCACGCGTCGCACCTGGTACGCCAGGATGAATGGTAGGCCCGTCACGATCAGCTCACGGGTCCCCACCACGCGGCCAGGGCGGTCACTTTCCGGATGGCGGCCGAGGCGTACAGTTGCGTCCTGAATGCGGCGTACGACGCGTGCGGCAACGGCCGGGTCATCTCGCGCGATGAAGGTAGCGATCTCGTCGAGATTGCGCAGAGCCGTCCGCAGCCAGATGACCTTCATCGAGGCGGGGTAGCGCTCCAACGGGCGAACAGGGCAGCCACCTCGGCGTCGGTCGCGAAGTCACAGGCGTCGGCCTCGCGCAAGGCGGCCTCGATCTCGGCGACGTGCTCGGCGTCGAGCGCCATGTAGTCGGCGACTGCGGCGGCGGCGATCTCGGCAGCAAGCTTGCCCTCGCGCTTTGCCAACCGGTCGAGCTGGGCGCTGACGGCCGCATCAAGCGTGATGGTGGGGCCGGGCTGCTGCTCGGGCATGCTGTCCTGTGGGTGGGTTGGATAAGCGGCAATAGTATACTGGGCAAGGAGATACGGCGCCAGTAGCGAACCAACGGTCCAATCGATACCCCATTCGCGCCGTTCAGCCGTGCTCATCGGCACCACGGGCCGCCGCCGTGCCATTTTATTTTTCCGACTGGCGTAGAGAGCACCAGCGGCGGTCGTCCGGCAAACAAAAATGTAGCGGACGTCCTGCTCGCGCCTGTCACGTGTAATCCGACACAAGTCGACGGCCAAGTGATCGATGGACGAGAAGTGACCAGATACCTATGCTTTTGCCAAACTATAAGTTGAATTCTGTTCGGATTCTTGACCCTTGTAAATTAAAAATTCTCCATATAGTGTCCGCTCACACCAACCAGATAATAACGGGTGCGGGAAATGGATAGAAGATCCGTCATACTTCGATCGGGTGCCACGTTGATCGGCGCCAGCGGTCTGCTGGCCGCAGGGACGGCGGAGGCCGCGGACTCCCCGCTGTTCGCGATGGGCCCGTCCGGCGGCCCCGGTGGCACCCCGTTCTCGGACGCGCCGGCGCCGAAGGGCTTCCGCATCGCCCAGCTCGTGATCGCCGGCGGCGACGCCATCGATTCTATCCAGATGTCCCTCGTCGGCAGCAAGGTCATCAACTTTCCGAAGCGTGGCGGCTTCGGCGGCGTGCCGAAGACGGTCGTCTTCGCGAACGGCGAGTTCATCAAGTCGATCGATGGCCGGACCGTCAACTTCGCGGGGGAGCACATTGTTGGTGGTCTCAACATCGTGACCAACAAGAGAAAGCTCAAGTTCGGGACGCTCACCGCGGGCCCGGTATTTCGCTACGTGGCGCCGACAGGGCACGAGATCATCACGTTCAATGGCCGAGCGGGCTTCTTTCTCGACGCGATCGGCGTCAATATCCGCAAGATCGGCACCTGATCGCGCCAAGACGGGCCAGGATGCAGGGCAGGTGCGGGAGTGGTGATGGCAGCCGCTCGCGCTTCCTGTCGTGCGGCGCTTGCCGATCTTCGTGCCGTCCTTGGCTGCTCACCCTCGTCGGCCTCAGAAGTCGGTCATGATGCGCCCTCGCCTTATCCATGCAGCAAGGCCTCGTAGCTGCGGCGACCATGGAAGATCCGCAGAATCCTAAGCTCGTCGGTGGTGAATCTGTAGGCGATGACCACCGGCGCCGGCTGAAAGTGCACATGCAGGCCGGGGCTGATCTCCGGCCGCACGACGCCGAGATGGGGATTGTCGGCCAGCAGACTGAAGCGGTGATGAATGGACAGGATGAAATCATCGGCTTGCGACAAGCCGAAACGTTGCGCGCTTTGGCGCCAGAGGTCCTCCAGATCGGCAACCGCCTGCGGCGACTTGACGATGCGGCGCAAGATCAGGCGGTGCCCGGTTGCTTTACTCGCATGCGCGCCAGGAACTCGCCCGCCGTCTCGCTGATTCCATTCCCGGCCTGTATCGCCTCATCGGCTGCCGTGAGGTCGCGGCGCAACTCGGCGAGATGGCGCTCGTAAGCGTGCAGGGCCGCCTCGACCAGCTGTGCCGGCGAGCGTGAACCGCCCACGGCCAGCTCACGCTGCAACCATTCCTGCCGCTCGGGGCTGATGTCGACCTTCATGGGCGGAGCATAGGATGCATGGCGGTCGCGGCGCAAGCGGCGCCGACCGCCGCGCATCCCGCTCCGGGTGCTACCGGGAGCTGCGCTCGGTGATCTTCTGGCCGGCGAGGTTGACGCCGGCGAACAGGCCCTGCTGGCCGTAGACGAAGACGATGACCGGCTTCTGCAGGGTCGAGGTGCTGATCTGGCCCGAGGCGCCGATGTCGGCGACCGCGAAATCGACGCCGGCGCCGAGTTCCAGGCCGCGCGTCGTGCGGAACGTCGCCAGGGCCTCGCGCGTGGTGAAGAAGTAGGCCTGGGAGAAGTTCTGCGCCCCAGCCTGCAGGCCCCACGAGCCGCCGGTGATGTTGTAGAAGCCGGCCGCACGGCTGTTCTCGAACAGCACGCCATTGCCGAACTGGGCACCGAAGATGAACGCACCCTGGG
>JBATRI010000679.1:0-4971 GCA_049292515.1 Geminicoccaceae bacterium | reverse complement strand
GCCGCACGCGGCTCGATCCCGCCTTCGAGGACCTGCTCCGGTCCGGAGCCGGGCGCGGCAACAAGCTGCTCAAGATGACGGCCGAAACGGTGCGGGACGAGGGCTGTCGCACCCTCCAGCTGCCGTTCCTGCGGCTCGTGGGCTCCGAGGTCTATCCGGCCCGGGCCGCCCCTGGGCAGACGCTCAATCACCGGATGATCTATGCCCTCTGCCCCGCAAGGCCCGGCGCCACCGTCACCGCGACCCTGACCAAACGGCTGTTCTCGAGCGATCGGCTGATTCTCGACGAGCCGAACACGCGCTATCAGTTTCGGCCGGGGACCTGGGCCGACGACGATGAGATCGTGGTTCCCCTCTCGGCGCCCAAAGGTAAGTATATCATGGAGGTCGAGATCGCCTTGGGCACGGTCACCCAGAGCACGCGGGCGGAGTTCTCGATCGAGTGAGGTTCACGCCGCTGCCGGCGAGCTTGGCGGGTGCAGGGGATAGGGTATTTGCGACGATTGGCCGGAATGCTTCTTCTGACGCCCATGCTGGCGGCATGCGCCCGCCCGCAGCCGCCGCCGGCGCCTCCTCCGTCGCCGGCAGAACAGGTCCGGCGTATCGCCGCCCCCTCCGTCGTCAATCTGGTCGGCTTCACCCTCGATCGCACCATCGACGAGCTGCGTCCGGCGGACAGCGGCTCGGCGGTGGCCGTGTCGGCGGACGTCTTCCTGACCGACTGCCGCAATCTCGTGGGCGCCGACGTGGTGGCGCTGGCGACCGATCGGGGCGTGGGCCTGGCCGTTCTCGACCCGGAATACTATGGCGAGGACATCTGCGTGCTGCGGTCGCAGGAGATCGTGGGGGTACCCGTCAAGGGTGTCCGCGACGCCGCCACCGTCCGTCCGGGCGAGCAGGTCTTCGCGGTCGCGGACCCCGAAGGGGACGGGCCGACCTTGCGGCCCGCGGTGATCACCGCCAGGCAGCACGACGAGGTGGCGACCTGGCTGCAGACCACCATCGCCGTCACCTCGGGCTGGTCCGGCGGTGCCATTTTCGATGCGCAGGGCAATCTCCTCGGCCTCGCGATGCGGCCGAGGGGCATTGCGGGGCGGCAGGTGGCGGCATTTTCCCTGGACGCGCCGCTGCTCCCGACCAGGCTCGCCCGTGTCGGTAGCGACGATGCCCAGGGATCCGACCGGCTTCTGGCCATCGTGCTGCCGGCATTGGCCCCCAGCCCCGCCGACACGTCCGCCGGATCGCTGTCCGCCTTGCAGCCCACCCAGCGGGCGAGCCTCGACCGGTTCTTCATGCAGCGCGATCGCGCCAATGGCGATTGACGCGCCCGACCGCAATTCCCTGTCCACTACCGCGGCCGGTACGGTCCGCCGCGACTTGGCTGAGGTGAGCTGAAAATGCGCGTGTGCGTGGTGCAGATGAGTTCGGTGAACGACAAGGCGGCCAACCTGACGCAGGCGCAGCTTCTGATCGAGCAGGCGGTCGCCGAGGACCGGCCGGACCTCGTGGTGCTGCCCGAGGTCTGGGCGTTTCAGGGCGGCACCGCCGACGAGCGGCGGGAGGCGGCCGAGGCCATTCCGGGCGGCGAGGCCTACACCCTGCTGCGCACGCTGGCGCGCCGCCACGGCCTCTTCATTCATGGCGGCAGCTTTATCGAGCGCGCCGACGGCCAGACGTTCAATACGACGGTGGCCTTCGGCCGCGACGGCCAGGAGCTCGCCCGCTACCGCAAGCTGCATCTTTTCGACGTCGTTACCCCGGACGGCCGGGAATATCGGGAGTCGGCCCTGATCGGGCGCGGGCAGGCGGTCGTGACCTATGACGCCGACACCGTGCGCGTCGGCTGCTCCATCTGCTACGATCTGCGCTTCGGCGAGCTGTACCGCCGCCTGGCGGCCGACGGTGCCCAGCTGGTCATGGTCCCGGCCGCGTTCACGCGCGAGACCGGGAAGGATCACTGGGAGATCCTGCTGCGTGCCCGCGCCATCGAGACCCAGTGCTTCGTGGCCGCGGCGGCCCAGGTCGGCAGCTTCCCGGCTGCCCGCGACATCCGCCACAATTGGGGCCACGCGATGATCGTGGACCCGTGGGGCAAGATTCTGGCTCAGGTGCCAGACCATCCGGGCTTCGCCACGGCCGAGCTCGACCTCGACTATCTGGCCCGGGTGCGCACGATGCTGCCGGTTCACCAGCATCGCGTGCTCCCCGGCTGAGCGGTACGTCATCCCGCCGTCTCCGTTGCCAGGGCATTCAGTTCGGCCCGCAAGCGGTCTGGGTCGGCGCCCGGCAGGCGGGCCTCGATCGCGGCATGGGTCTGTTCCCAGATCGGCGCCGCCTCCGCCAGCACGGCTTGCCCGGCAGGGGTGAGCCTGAGCAGGCGGGCACGGCGGTCGCCCGGGTCGGTGGCCGCCTCGACCAGGCCGCGCCGTTGCAGCGGTTTGAGGTTGGCGGTCAGGGTGGTGCGGTCCATGGCCAGCAGTGCCGCGACGCTGCCGAGACTGGGCGGGGCCGGCCGGTTGAGTGACATCAGCAGCGAGAACTGGCCGCTGGTCAGGCCCGTGGGCTTGAGCGCCAGGTCGAAACGGCGCGCCAGCACCCTGGCCGCGCGCTGCGCATGCAGGCACAGGCAGGCGTCGCGGACCCTCAGCGTGGTCGAGAACGGAACCGACTTTGACATGCGGCCATTACGTTGATATCAACCTAATTGTCAAACCCCGGCCTCGCCGCATCGGGGCGGGTCGGGCCTTGTGCATTCCCGACCGAGAGGAGAGTGGCCATGAGCTATGTGGAGGGCTTCGTGCTGGCGGTACCGTCGGCCAGCAAGGAGACGTTCCGCAGCCACGCCGCCGAGGCGGCGCAGCTGTTCAAGGAGTTCGGCGCCACCCGCGTCGTCGAATGCTGGGGCGACGACGTGCCCGACGGCAAGCTCACCGACTTTCGCCTGGCGGTGAAGGCCGAGGCCGACGAGACCGTGGTGTTCAGCTGGATCGAGTATCCGTCCAAGGCGGTGCGCGATGACGCGCACGCGCGCATGATGGCCGATCCCCGCATGCACGCGACGGGCAGCCGGATGCCGTTCGACGGCAGGCGGATGATCATGGGCGGCTTCGCACCGATCGTCGACGCCTGACGAAGGGCGCAGCGAAGGCTTACCATGACCCAGGTGGCACAGCATCTCTGGTTCGAAAAGGACATGGAAGCGGCGGTCCGCTTCTACACCTCGCTGGTGCCGGGCTCGGCGGTGGAATGGATCGATACCCTGCCGGCCGACACGCCGAGCGGGCCGGCCGGGAGCGTCAGGCTCGCGGCCTTCCGGCTCGGCGACCAGCGTTATAGGGCGATCGAAGCCGGCCCGCTCGACCCGTTCAACCACAGCTTCTCGATCATGGTCAGCTGCGACAGCCAGGCCGAGATCGACCGTCTGTGGGAAGCACTCCAGGACGGCGGCACGATCGAGCAGTGCGGCTGGCTGCGCGACCGCTGGGGCCTGTGCTGGCAGATCGTCCCGACACGGCTGGGCGAGCTGCTGCAGGGTCCTGACCGCGATCAGGCCCGGCGGGTGACCGAGGCGATGCTGCGGATGACCAAGCTCGACATCGCCGGCCTCGAGGAAGCGGCGCAGACGGGCTGAGTTCAACTCGGGACAGTAGACCTCGTCCAGCTTGCGCGGCGCCGCCGTCGAGATATATCTTTGAGATATACCAACTCGTGGAGCGGTCATGGCCGAAATTGCCAAGGTCTTCATGTCGGGGCGGTCGCAGGCGGTGCGTCTGCCGCGTCGCTATCGCTTCGACTGCGCCGAGGTCGAGATCATGCGCGACGGCGATGCGCTGATCCTGCGTCCGCGCCGAACAGAAGCCTGGGGCAACTTGACCAAGGCTCTGCGCGGCTTTGACGCCGAGCGGTTCGATGATTGCTTCGGCACCGGGCGGCAACAGCCGGAAAGTCCCGATCGGCCGGAGCTCGATGACCTGCTCGGTTGATGCGATACTTGCTCGACACCAACATCCTGATCGCGCTTCTGCACCCGCAACGCCGCCAGCAGGTTCTGCAGCATCTGCTGGCGTTGCCACCCGACGACGTGGTGACCTCCGCGATTGCGGCGCACGAACTCTATTTCGGTGCGGCCAAGAGCAGCCGACCCGAGGAGAATCGGCGGCGCTTCGATCTGCTCTTTCAAGACCTGCAACCCTTGGAGTTCACCCGCGAAGATGCCGCCACCGCAGGGACGATTCGGGCGGAACTCAGGGCTGTGGGCACACCGATCGGCCCCTATGACGTGCTGATGGCTGGCCAAGCCAAAGCGCGCGACCTGACCCTGGTCACCCACAACACCCGCGAGTTCACGCGCATCCACGGCCTCGCGGTGGTCGACTGGCTGGCCGGATGACGGGCTCCTGGAGCTACTCCGCCGGCCGCAGCGAGGCGAACTCGGCGGCGTTGGCGCAGAACTCGGCCGGGTCGTCGTTGCCCTGCTCCAGATAGCGGTGGCAGCGCGCGACCGCGCCACAGGCGGCGCAGCGTGTCTGCGCCGCCAGCCACTCGAGCGGGTCGTCGCGCAACGCGGCCGCTGAGGAGCCCTGACGCTCCAGCATCCGGCCCATGTCCGCCGCGACGCGATCGGCGGTCCGGCCATCACTGCAGAGGGCGTAGAGACGATCGGCGACACTGTCGGCCATCGGGGACTCCAGATGATGTTCCTGCCGACATGCTGGAGGCAGCGCGCGCTGGCGGCTTTGATCTGCGTCAAAACCGGCCCACTCGATCCTGCCTTTTCGCTGCCGCACCGCGATCTGAGGGCAGGAGCGACCCTGCCTAGGATCACTATCCTTGACGTCCATCAACCTGTGCGCGATAAGCTCGACGGTCACCTGTCAGATCGGAGATCGCCCGTGCCCGAAGCCCCCACCGCCGCCCAGCCCGATGCGCCCTGCATGCCCGCCGGCCCGCCCGCCGAGGACGCCCTGGAGC
>JBATRI010000678.1:0-19200 GCA_049292515.1 Geminicoccaceae bacterium | reverse complement strand
GTGCCGAGCTGCGGGCGCGCCGGCCGCAGCTCGTGGCCCGCTACCTGCGGACGGCCGCGCGCAGCAGCGACGAGTTCTACGGCCTGCTCGCGCAAAAGACGCTCGACGAGCGGATCGACTTCGAATGGCACGAGGAGCGGCTTCAGGAAAGCATGCTCGACCTTCTGATCCGCTATCCGGCGGTGCAACGGGCCATTGCCTTGGCCCAGGTTGGTGAGACCGAGCTCGCCGACGATGAGATGAGCCGCCTTGCCGGCCGCGCCCGACCGGAGCTGGCGCAACTGCTGGTGGCTCTGGCGGCGGATCTAGATCTGCCATCGGCGCAAATGAGTCTTGCCGCCCTGGCACGCCGCGCCGATGGTCGCAGGCATGACGTCGCCAAGTACCCGCTGCCCGAGTGGCTGCCGGCCGGCGGTTACCGGCTCGAGCCCAGCCTTGTGCATGCGGTCATCCGGGCCGAGAGCGGCTTCGACCCCGACGCGCGCAGCCCCAAGGGCGCTTTGGGCCTGATGCAGGTCATGCCGGATACGGCCCTCCATGTCTCCAAGCTCACCCGCCTCGCCTACAATGGCGAGGCTTGGCTGCTGGAGCCGACCAACAACATGGCCGTGGGCCAGGCCTGGCTTCGGCAGCTGGCGGGAACGCCCACGGTCGACAACAACCTGCTCCGCCTGATCGTCGCCTACAATGCAGGCGAGGGGCGGCTCGCCGGCTGGCTCGCGGCCGACCTCCAGGACACGCAAGACGATCCGCTGCTTTTCGTGGAGAGCGTGCCGATCGGCGAGACGCGCGCCTATGTGAAGAAGGTGATGGCCAATTTGTGGGCCTACCAATCACGCTCCGGTGGCGAGATTCCCTCCCTGCAGGCGCTGGCCGAGAATCGTTGGCCTGACGTCGAGCCGGCCACCTCCATACCCCAGCCGAAGGCCAAACCCAGTGCCCGGGCGAATTGACACGGATATCCCGTTCCAACCGTTGCAGATTGCGGTGCTGACCGTCTCGGACACGCGCACGGCGGCGGACGACCGATCGGGCGATACCTTGGTGGCGCGTATCGATGCGGCAGGCCATCGCCTCGTCGCCCGCACCATCGTCAGGGACGACCGGGATGCGATCGCCGAGCAACTGAGGACCTGGATCGCGGACCCCGAGGTCGAGGTCGTGATCACGACCGGAGGTACCGGCGTCACCGGCCGCGATGTCACCCCGGAGGCTCTGGCAACGGTTGCCGAAAAGCACATTGCCGGCTTCGGCGAGCTGTTTCGCATGCTCTCCTACGCCAAGATCGGCACCTCGACCCTACAGTCGCGCGCTGATGCGGCCGTCGCCGGGGGCACCTACATCTTCTGCCTGCCCGGCTCGACCGGTGCCTGCCGCGATGGTTGGGACGACATCCTGGTCCACCAGCTGGACATCCGCTACCGACCCTGCAATTTCGCCGAGCTTCTGCCCAGATTGCGCGAGCACGAGCCGCGAGGCTGAGACATTCCCGAGATCTGGTTCACCAGCGATACCCATTTCGGCCACGGCGGAGCGCGGGGCCTGTTCGGCCGCCCGTTCCCGTCATTGGCGGCAATGGACAATGCGATGATCGAGCGCTGGAACGCCACGGTCGCCGAAGACGACACGGTCTGGCATTTGGGCGATTTCGGGGTTCGGCTCAGCGAGTCGCGGGCAGCGGCGCTGCTGGCCCATCTGCAGGGCACCAAGTACCTGATCGCCGGCAACAATGACGGCCCCGAGATACGGGCGTTGTCCGGCTGGGCCGATGTCCATGACATGGCGGAGATCATCCTGGCCGAGCGGCGCTTCGTGCTGTGCCATTATCCGCTGCGGGCCTGGAACGGTCAGCATCGGGGGGCCATCAACCTGCATGGTCACAGCCATGGCCGGCTGAAGCCGTTGCCGCGGCAGGTCGATGTCGGCGTCGATGCGTGGGAGTTCCGCCCCATCGGCGTC
This sequence comes from Geminicoccaceae bacterium, assembly GCA_049292515.1. GTDB lineage: Bacteria > Pseudomonadota > Alphaproteobacteria > Geminicoccales > Geminicoccaceae > Benzoatithermus. Next base: position 17,241 of record JBATRI010000678.1, on the reverse strand, counting down.
GCCGACATCCTGGAGCGGGTCGGCCGCCGGAAAGCCCATCCTTAGGGCACGACGCTGGCATGGGCCGAGCCGCATCTCATTCGGCTCGCCGTATCCTGGAGCCATCGATCGGGCAGGCTCGACCGATGACATCGGCGATGAAGCTCGAGACAGCACGGATGGCGACCGAGCGCCCCAGGTCGGGATAGGTGACGAGCCACAGGTCGCGGGTCGGGGGTGGGATGACGACCGGCAGTCTGACGAGTTCGGGGTCGCAATCGCCCATGAGCTCCGGCAGCGTCACCGCACCGAGACCAGCACGGGCGGCTTCGAGCTGGCCGAACAGGTCGCTGGCCTGGAACACCATCGGCCGCCCGGCGAGCAACCGACGCAACCATACCTGCTGGGGAACGTGATCGAGCGCCGCGTCGTAGCCGATGAAGCACCAGGCTTCGGGCGGCAGACGGCCGTGCGCGGGCGTGGCGTAGAGCCCGAATCGCATGACCCCGATGCGCCGGACGACGAGCCCGCCTTCTTCCGGGCGGCTCATGCGAACGGCGATATCCGCCTCGCCACGATCGAGTGCGGCTGCACCCGCCGTCCCAGACAGCACCAACGTGATCCCGGGCTGTAGCCGGTGGAACGAGGCAACCTGCGGGGCGATCAGCCGGGCCGCCACGGCCGGCGGCGCGCTCACCCGCACGGTTGCCGTCGGCACACCGTGGCGGCTGTGCGCGCATGGCGCTCGATCGCCTGGACGCCTGCCTCCATGGTGGCGATCAGCGCGGCGATGGCATGGCCGTCCGCCGTCAGCGGCGTGCGGCGCGGCAGCCGGTCGATCAGCCGCAGCTTCAGTGTCTGCTCCAGGGCAGCTACCCGTCGGCCCACCGTCGCATGGTCGACACGCAGCTCCCGCGCCGCCGCCGACAGCGAGCCCGTCCGGGCGAGCGTCGCGAAGTGATGCAGGTCCTGCCAGTCGATCATCGGTGAATTATTGCACACATGATGTGAGCGGATCCCGAATTTTTCACTCCCTCCAGTGCTGCTAGCTGTCGGCGCGAAGGAGAATCGCCATGCCCCTGGCCATAACCATCGCGACCCCCGGTGCTCCGGAGGTGCTGCGCCCCGAGCACGTCGACGTCGCTGAGCCGCAGGCCGGTCAGATCCGCATTCGACAGACCACCATCGGCGTCAATTTTGTCGATATCTATTTTCGCCGGGGCCTATACCCGCTGCCCGCGCTCCCGGCCGTGCTGGGGCTGGAGGGTGCCGGCACGGTCGAGGCCGTCGGCCCTGGGGTCGACACTCTTCGGCCCGGTGATCGGATCGCCTATGCCGGCTATCCATTGGGCGCCTATGCCGAGGTCCGGATCCTACCGGCGACACGCCTGGTGCGGCTTCCGGAACAGGTAAGCGAGCGCACGGCCGGCAGCTCAATGCTGCGCGGCCTCACCGCCCACATGCTGCTGCATAAAGTGCATCGACTTCGCGCTGGCGAATGGCTGCTGGTCCACGCCGGGGCCGGCGGCCTCGGCCAGCTTGTCACGCGCTGGGCCTCCCGTCTCGGTGGTCGGGTTATCGCGACCGTGGGGTCGGCCGCGAAGATGCCGGCGGCACGAGAAGCCGGAGCCGAGGCCGTCCTGCTGCACGATGCCGCCGATTGGGTCGACCAGGTCCGGCATATCGCCGACGGCAAGGGTGTGCATCTGGCCGTCGATGGTATCGGCGGCGCCATGCTGGCGCGCACCCTGGGTGCCGTCCGGCCTTTCGGCGTGGTCGCAAGTCTCGGCCAGCCGGCCGGGCCGATACCGCCGGTCGCCGTGGAGCAGCTGGGATTTCCCCGTGCGATAGCCTTGGCTCGCCCGAGCGTGCTCGCCTATGTCGACGACCCGGAACTCTACGCTCGGGCGGCGGCCGACCTGCTGCTCGCCTTGGGCGACGGGCTCGAGAACCCGATAGGTGCCGGGTATCCGCTGGCTGCGGCAGCCCAGGCGCATGTCGATCTCGAAGCCGGGCGGACGATCGGCAGCGTCATCCTCACCGCCTAGCTAGCTGCCCGCGCCGGTCGGATCGGCGAGCGTCGCCAACGTGCCCCGCTCCGCCAGCAGCGCGCGGTAGTGAACGTAGCTGGCGGTGAAGCTCGTCGATGCGTCCAGACCAAGCCCCTTGAGGGCGCCGATACGCAGAGCCGCAGCCGGGTCGGCATTGGCCGCCAGCGCCATGTCGGCTGCTGACAGATGCGGTTCCTGGGGCGTGAACGCCGTCCCCCTGTCGTCGACACCGCCCAGATACCGCGTGAAGGCGGCCAGCACGAACGCGAGCCGGCGGTGGTCACCGCCGGCGGCAAGACGGGAGCGGATGGTGTCCGCCAGGAAGACCGGGATCTTCGAGGCGCCGTCGGAGGTGATCCGCAGCAGTTGATCGTTGACGGCGGGGTTCGAGAACCGCTCGATCACGCTGTCGCGGTAGGCGTCCAGGGCCATGCCCGGGGGTGCCTCCAGCAGCGGGATCACGTCCCGGTCGAGGAAGCTCCGGACCAGGGTGCGAATCCGGGCGTCGGCCATGGCCTCGTGGACGAAGCGGTAGCCGGCCAGCAGCCCGGGATAGGAGAGGACGCTGTGGGAGGCGTTGAGCATCCGCAGCTTGATCTGCTCATAGGCTTTGACGTCGTCCGTGAACTGCACCCCGATGGCTTCGAGCGCGGGGCGGCCGTCGCAGAACCTGTCCTCGACCACCCACTGGATGAAATCCTCGGCGAAGATCGGGATCTCGTCGTCGATGCCGGTCAGGGCGTTCAGCCGCTGCACGTCGGCTGGCGTCACCGCCGGCGTGATCCGGTCGACCATGCAGTTGGGGAAGCTCACCTCGGCCTCGATCCACGCGGCGAGCGCCACGTCCCGGGCGGCGGCGAAGGCCAGCACGCACTTTCGTACGACGTCGCCGTTGTGACGGAGATTGTCGCACGACAGGACGGTGAAAGGGGCGGCGCCGCGCGCCCGCCGGTCGGCCAGGGCGCTGACGACGAACCCGAACACGGTCCGCGGTGCCTCGGGATGGGCCAGGTCGTGGGCGATGTCGGGGGTGTCCAGCCGAAAGGCGCCTGATGCCTCGTCGATATTGTAGCCGCCTTCGGTGATCGTCAGCGAGACGATCCGAATGCCCGGCGCGGCCAGCCGGCGGAGGACCGCCGCCGGATCGGCCGGCGCGAACAGATAGTCGACAATGGCACCCACGACCATGCTGCGAGGCTCGCCGCGGGGCGGGAACAGGCTCAGCGTATACAGGCCGTCCTGCTTGGCGAAGCTCTCGGCCTTGGCGCGCTCCGGCGCGTTGTCGATCAGCCCGATCCCGCAGATGCCCCAGCCCGACTGCTCCGGCCGGGCCAGCACCCGGTCGAGATAGACTGCCTGATGCGCGCGATGGAAATTGCCGACGCTGAAATGCGCGATGCCTGCGGTCACCTGCCGCCGGTCGTAGCCCGGCCGCTCGATGTGCGCCGGCAGGCTGCCCAGATTCGTGGCCCGCAAGCCCAGCATGATCGTCCTCCCTGCGGCAGGTCGAAGGCTGCCGTTGCCTGATCTCCCCCACTTTTGCGGACAATCCGTGCGCACGCCAAGGGGCAAGATCGCGGTCCGGGAGGGCAGCATGGGCTCGCGGCCGGGAACGTCCATCGACCTTGTCATGTTTTGTCACAGGCAGTGACTTGACCCAGCCGGCTCCGACAACGAAAGTGAGCGCTACAGAACAAAGCAAGAACATTTGGCCGCTGCCAGAAGCGTCGGCCCTCCAGGAGAGTGTCATGCAAGCGACTGTGATGTTTTCATCGGCTCGAGATCATTTCGCCCGCAGCCCGTCGACCGGGGCGCAAGACGGGCTGCAGGCCGACTACCGCCGGGCCCTGCGGGAGGCTGTCGATCGGGCCGAGCGCGCCGAGCGCCGGCTCCGTGCCCGCGTGATCGAACTGACCTGGCCCGCGGCGCTGAGCAGCCTGGCCGGCGGCTTCATGGCCATCATTGGGCTGCGGCTCGCAGGCTGGTGACCGTGGGACGAGCTGCGGTCAGGCTTCGGCATCCAGCGTGAACAGCTCCTCCGGCCGGCGCACGCCCTTGAGCGCGTAGCGGCCGAGAGACACCAGCCGCAGCCGGGCCGGCCCGGCGTCATTGGCGAAGGCCGAGGAGACGATCACCTGCTGGTCGAGCGTCCGGCAGAGCGCCTCGATCCTCGCCACCTCGTTGACCGCGGGCCCGACCACGGTGAAGTCGAGGCGGTCCGGGCTGCCGATGTTGCCATACAGCACATCGCCCACGTGCAAGGCCACGTGGATGTCGCTGGTCAGCTGTCCGGCGGCCAGTCGACGCTCGTTCAGGCGTTCCGTGGCCGCCGCCGCCTCGACGGCCGCATTCAAGGCGCGCGTGCACGGTGCGCTGCCATCCGCCAGCGGGAACATCGCCAGCACGCCGTCGCCGATGAACTTCAGCACCTGCCCGCCATGGGCATGGACGCTGCCGACCACCGTCTCGGCATGGTCGTTGAGCAATGCCATCAACTCGTCGGCGGGCGCCGTATCCGCGATCCGGGTGAAGCCCTCGAGATCGCTGTACCACAAGACCGCGCGAACACTTTCCGCCGTGCCCCTGGCAATGGCGCCGTCCAGCACCCGCCGGCCGGCATCGGCGCCGAGATAGGTCGTGACCAGGGTTACCGCCGTCTCAGCGGCCGTCGTCGCTTGACGGGCCAGCGCCAGGGGCAGTGCCAGCCGCCGCAGCAAGTCGATCTCGTCGTCCGTGAAGCCGCTGGGCCGATCGACCTGGAACGAGCACAACATGCCCCCGGTGCCCTTCCGGGGCCGCGGGCCGAGGTCCACGGCAAGGGCGAGATAGTCCGTGCTGCCCTCGTCCATGAACCGGTCCAGCAGCGGGAACTCGCCACGCCGGTAGTCCGCATCGAGGCGGCGCCGGAGGTGGTCGGCGTTGAGCCGGTGCAGCAGATGGTAGAACGGGCTGCTCAGCCACTCCTCGTTGACGTCGCTCACCTCCTCGCGCGCATAGTCCTCCTTCACGCAACCCTCGCCGCGCCGCCAGCGGCAGCCCCGGGCGTCGAGCAGCGGGTGGAGCAGCTTGGCGCCGATCGCGACCCGCCACAGAGGTATGCCGGCATCGACGAGACGGTCGCAGAACACGCCCAGCATCTCGGCCTCGTCGCAGGCCTCGAGCCCGCAGCGAATCAGCCAGGCGGTCAGCGCGTGCTCCAGCTCGACCATGCTCATGCGGCAACGCCTAGCCGATGGCCTTCCCGAAAATGGCAGAGGATGGCCTTCTCGAGCTCGTCGATGAGCGGTGTGGCCTCGGGCGAGGCGCGCTGCAGCGTGACGCCGGCCTCGGGCAGCGGCGGGAAGCCGTCACGCTCGTCGAGAATCCGCAAGCCCGGTCGGACATTGCTCCGCAGCATCGCGCTGACCGCGAGTCCGGCCTCGAGCGCTGCATGGATGCCGGCGATGCTGACGCTGGTATAGGCGATCCGAACGGCCCGTCCGCTCATGGCCATGCTCTCCGTGGCTGCCCTGCGAAAGGAGCAGCCGGGCTCGAAGATGGCCAGCGGCAGCGGCTCCTGTTCATGCACGCGGTGCCGGGCCGAGGTTACCCAAACCAGCGGCTCACGATGCAGGAGCGTCCCGCCCCGCTCGCCGCTCCCCTGGGTGATCAGGGCCAGGTCGACGCTCCGGTCCGCGAGCCGGCGCAGCAGCTCGGTCGACGGCTGGCAGACGACGTTGACGTGGACGCGGGCATGGCTCTCGGCGAAGCAGGCGAGGATGCGTGGCAGGAACGTGCTCGCATAATCGTCGGGAGCGCCGATCGTCACCTCGCCGGCCAGCGCGTCCGGATCAAACGCCGCCAGTGCCTCCAGATGCAGACGCAGGATCTGCCGCGCATGCAGCAGCAGGGTGTCGCCGTCGCGGGTCAGGCTCACCGAGCGGCCATCGCGCGCGAACAGCGACCGGCCGAGCTGATCCTCGAGCCGCTTGATCTGCATGCTCACCGCCGACTGGGTGCGATGGACGCGGCTCGCCGCGGCCGTGAAGCTGCCCGTCTCGGCGATCGCGACGAAGCTGCGCAGCAGATCGGGTTCCAGGGTCGCCAGCATCGAATCACCTATCAATGATCTTGATGCAGACCATAAACCCTATGCGTTGGATTGATCAACCCCGCCGCCGCACACTGCGCCCCATGGTCCTGCAACCAAGGAGCGACGACGATGTTGGCAACCCACTCGTATGCGCGTGCGTCCGATCACACCCGGCCGCGGAGCGCCGCGGCCAGCCTCCGTGCCATCGTGGCGGCGATCAGGGACGGCCTGCGCCACCATCAAGAGCGACGGCGCCTCGCCGCCCTGGGCGACGATCTGCTGCGCGACATCGGGCTGACCCGCGGCGACGTCGAGCGCGAGTATGAGCGACCCTTCTGGAGTGCCATCGACCATGCCGCCCTGAACGACATCCGCCGCCGCTCGGGTCCACGTCTGGGGAGCGGCGGCGGCGATCGCCGCTGACCGGGTTCGAGGCTCTCTTGGCCGAAGCTCGGCCTCGACGGTCACAGCAACGGTGCCGAGCAGATCGCCGTGGCCGCCCGCGTTTCCGGCATCGAGGTGGTCTACAAGGGCATCCGCCTGGCCCCGGCCAGGATCGCCAACGCGGCCCTCGAGCAAGGCGTGCACATCGTCGGCCTCTCCATCCTCTCCGGCTCGCACATGCCGCTGGTCAAGGAGGTGCTCCGCTGCATGCGCGAGCTCGGCATCGGCGAGATCCCGGTCGTCGTCGGCGGCATCATCCCGCCGATGACGAGAGGGAGCTGCTGGCGACAGGGGTGGTGGCGCGCGTCTACACGCTCAAGGATACAAGATCCAGGACACCATAAGTGATCCTGTGGAACCGTGTATTCCTAGACTGAGAGCCGCGTTAACCCCAGTGACCACGCGTTAATCTCCCAATCTCCGGGACGATGAAACCATATATCGTTAGCCATCCGGGAGATCTTAACGTCTGTGTAAACAAATGAACAGATGGCAAATGCGCCTCGGAAAACACTCAAGTAAGCGCCTCCTTTCTGGCATTCAGTTATTTTGCTTGAGACTGTAAATTCTTCACTGACATGCCATTTTCCTTGTCGTAAAGTGCGTGGCTCATCCAATCTTTCAAGTATCTCGAATAGAAAATCATTCTCTATCAGATTCGCATTTGTAAACCATCGTACTGCTACACCACCAATCTTCGGAACCACAATACCCGTATTGTAATAATGCAATGCAAGTCCAAGCTTCAACCCGAATTTCTGCATATAAAGGCCAGTCCTTGGACCAGATGCGTTTAGCACACCGGCATAAGTGTCTGGTGCATTTAGTTGCTCAAATGACCGTCTCTGACGTCGAGAAACATGCTGTAATTCCGCTAGCATTGGAGAATCATTGTTTCTTATAGCATTAAGAATTTTTGCAAGATCGGCATTGTCCTCATCGTTAAAGTTGCGTGGATCAATCCGGCACATCATAGCTGGAATCAAATCAATTATTTTTGTTCGCTGATTGCAGCTCTCGAAGGCTGGAACTTCAAGTCCTTTTGGACGACGCTTTCCTCGAAACGTAATTCTCGCAGGAATATGATCTATCGTTTCAGCTTTAGCGTCACCGCCACAATAGCAGCACACCCGATGGGTGGAGAAAAATCGCTCTCGACTCATCCCAGCGAGCCTTCTACGTTGTATCCTGCTGTCGTGCCATTGGCCGACCAAAGCTCAGATGGCTATCTATTCATTATTTACAATAGCAGTGCAATTTGGGGGCTTACCGTACCAGGTCACCTTAACGAGACGTTAACGGGCCTGGGAGAAACATTGTCGACGTGGCGAGCCAACAGCCCCGAGTCTCAACCCTTCGTCCCCGCGCGGCCACGCCCACCCTGAACTTATCGCGTCAACTAGAAGCTAGATAAGCGATGGAGACGGCGCGTCCCGCTAGTTGGCGGCCGGTCAGCTTGATCCGCTCCAGAAACGCCACCTGCAGCCGCAGCGAGATCGCCGTGGTCGACAACTTGAGGTTCGGCAGGCGGACAGCGCGAACCTCAAGCTGTCGACATGAAAAGCAATCTTCATAGGAATAGTAGCGGATATCTGCTACCGTGTTCCGGCCCTCCCACCCGGAAGCCCAACATGCCCGAACCCCTCCCCCGCTCCCCCGCCCAGATCGAGGCCGCCCGCCGCAACGGCGCCCGCTCCCGCGGCCCCGTCACCGCCGAAGGCAAGGCCAAGGCCTCGCGCAACGCGCTCAAGCACGGCCTCGCCGCCCTGGAGCACCTCGTCATCGACGGCGAGGATGCGGCCGAGCTCGAGGCCATGACCGCCCGGCTGATGGGCGAAGTCGGCCCCGAGTCGGAGATCGAGGCCCGGCTCGTGCGCCGGATGGCGGTCGCCTTCTGGAAGGGCGAGCGCGCCGAGCGGATCGAGGTGGCTCTCTTCGCCGCCGCCCCCAAGGTCCGCCCGCCGGCGCACGGCTTTCAATGGGTGAAGGCCGACCCGCTCACCACCTTCGACGTCAAGCGCTTCAACGCCGTCCGCGGCTACCAGGCCCAGCAGGGCAGGGAGCTGTCGCGCTGCCTCAAGGAGCTGCGCCAGCTGCGCCGCGAGCCGCTTGAATCCAGCACGGACGAACCCGACGCGACGTTGCAGAACGAACCCGAGACCCCGCCGCCACCCGCCAACGACGATGGGCTCGCCCAGGATTCCGGAGCGCAGAACGAACCCGGCGAGGGGGTCGAGATCGCCCTCGGCGACCCGCGTCTGGTGGCCGGCAGCCGCGTGTTCGGCCTCTGGGGTGAGGCCGAGGAGGTGCCGGCAGCGCCCGAATCCCCGGCCGCCCGCAGCTACGGCGCCGCGGCCGGCTGAGACCCACCCGCCTTCGCCGCCGCGACGCGCGTCACCATCCGCCGCAGCCAGAGATGCGCGGGGTCGTGGTCGTAGGAGGCGTGCCAGAGCAGCGAGATCGAGACCTCGGGCAGCTCCAGCGGCGCCGGGCTGAGGCTGAGGCCGAGGGCGGCCGCGAAGAAGCGGGCGAGCTTGGCGTGCATCGTGGTGATCACGGGTGCCCCGGCGACCAGGAACGGCACCGCCACGAAGCGCGGCGTCGTCAGCACGACGGTGCGCTCCAGCCCGAGCTTGCCCAGCGCCTCGTCGACCACGCCGCGCTCGCCCTGGCGCAGGCTGGTCAGCACGTGCGGCAGCCGCACATAGTCGGCGAGCGTGATGGGCGGCTGGAGCCCGACCCGCTCGGCGCTGAACATGCACAGATAGGTGTCGGTGGCCAGCAGGCGCCGCTTGTGGTGGGTCCGCCCGGCCGGGAAGGTGCCGATGCCGATGCCCAGGTCCAGGCGGTCGGCATCGAGCTCGTCCAGCAGCTGCAGCCGGTCGGTCGAGTAGAACCGGACCCGAACCCCGGGGGCTTCCGTGCAGAGCAGGGCCAGCAGCGCCGGGCCGAGCAGGACCTCGATGCTGTCCGGCAGGCCGATCCGGAACAGCCGCTCGGCGGTGCCCGGATCGAACGCCTGGTCGCGGGACACCAGCGATTCGATCTGCGCCAGGGCCACCCGCACCGGATCGACCAGGGCCAGCGCCCGGGGCGTGGCGCGCATCCCGTCCGGCCCGCGGGTCAGGAGCTCGTCGTCGAACAGGGCGCGCAGGCGGGCGAGATTGTGGCTCATGGCCGACTGGCCGAGGCCGACCCGGGCCGCGGCGCGGGTGACGCTGCGCTCGGTCAGCAGGGCATCGAACGCCACCAGCAGGTTGAGGTCGATCCCGGCTAGATTGACATGGTCGATGGCCATCAGCGATCCAATCGATTGGAACAATGGCGCCGCCCTGCCCATGTTGCATTGCAGCAGCGGCGGCGCCGGACATAGGGCCCGGCCCCGCCCAACCAGGTGAGACTATCATGGACCTTCGCCCCACTCTCCTCGTCGCGGCCCTGGCGCTGGCCACCGCCGGTGCGGCCCATGCCGACGGGCTGCGCCCGATCGAGGCCCGCAGCATCGACCTGGGTGCCGTGACCGGCACCGCCTACTACACCGTCGACCCGGACGGTTACCGCGTCGTCGCCACCCTGGCACAGGGTGAGGCCGGCACGCCCGTCCGGTTCGAGGCCGTGCTCAGCCCCGGCCAGACCGTGACCCTCTCCACCCCCGCCGATGTCGGCTTCGCCGCCGACCGGATCGAGATCAGCCGCCGCAACGACGAGGTGCTGGTCCACGCGGCGCCGTTAACGAACTGAGCCCGCAGCCTGCCGCCGTCGCCTGCCGGTGCCACCCGCGAGGGCCCGGGCACCGGCAGGGTCTCGACAAGGCGGCCCGATCGGTGCGAGAGACGGGCCGCGGAACGTGTGGCGGGCCGGTGGCCCTGACGAGGGTGGAGTGCTGATGATGGCGAATGCGGCGACGACGGCCCCGGCTACCACCGAGCAGCGCTGGCCCGGCTTCTTCTCGGCCGCCCTCGCCGAGGTCGACCCGGACGTGGCCCAGGCCGTGCGGGCGGAGCTCGGCCGCGAGCAGGACGGCATCGAGCTGATCGCCAGCGAGAACATCGTCAGCCGCGCCGTCCTCGAGGCCCAGGGCTCGGTGCTGACCAACAAATACGCCGAGGGCTATCCGGGCAAGCGCTACTATGGTGGCTGCGAGTTCGTGGACGTCGCGGAGAGCCTGGCGATCGAGCGGGCCAGGCAGCTGTTCGGCTGCGCCTACGCCAACGTCCAGCCCCATTCCGGCGCCCAGGCCAACGGAGCGGTGAAGCTCGCCCTGCTGCAGCCCGGCGACACCATCCTCGGCATGTCCCTGGACGCCGGCGGCCACCTGACCCACGGTGCCCGGCCGGCCATGTCCGGCAAGTGGTTCAACGCCGTGCAGTACGGCGTGCGCGAGGCGGACGGCCTGATCGACCACGACGAGGTCGAGCAGCTGGCGCGCGAGCACAAGCCCAAGCTGATCATCGCCGGCGCCTCGGCCTATTCGCGCATCATCGACTTTGCCCGCTTCCGGGCGATCGCCGATGCGGTGGGCGCCTACTTCCTGGTCGACATGGCGCATATCGCCGGCCTGGTCGCAGCCGGCCTGCATCCGTCCCCGCTGCCGCACGCCCACGTGGTGACCACGACGACGCACAAGACGCTGCGCGGCCCGCGCGGCGGCATGATCCTCGCCAACGACGAGGCCCTGGGCAAGAAGATGAACTCGGCCGTGTTCCCCGGCCTGCAGGGCGGCCCGCTGATGCACGTCATCGCCGCCAAGGCCGTGGCCTTCGGCGAGGCACTGCGGCCGGAGTTCAAGCTCTACGCGCAGAGCGTCGTCGACAACGCCAAGGCCCTGGCCGAGGTGGTCACCGAGCGCGGCTGTGCGGTCGTCTCCGGCGGCACCGACAATCACCTGATGCTGGTCGACCTGCGGCCCAAGGGCGTCAAGGGCAACGCCGCCGAGCAGAGCCTCGAGCGGGCGGGGATCACCTGCAACAAGAACGGCGTGCCGTTCGACCCGGAAAAGCCGACCGTCACCTCGGGCATCCGCCTGGGCACACCCGCGGGCACGACGCGCGGCTTCGGGGTCGAGGAGTTCCGGGCCATCGGCCACATGATCAGCGACGTGCTGGACGGGCTCGCGGCCGGGGACAGCGCCGCCGCCGAGCGCGAGGTCGCCCGGCGCGTTGGCGACCTCTGCAGCCGCTTTCCGATCTACCCCTGAAACCCGGCGCGGCCACCCGGCCGCGCGCAGCTACTTGCGCATCGAGTCCAGCAGGCGGGAGCGGATATCCGAGTCCGCCTTGCGATCCTCGCCCTGCGCGCAAGCGAACTTCGCGCCGAGAAACCCCCAGCTCAGCACGCTGACCGGCAGCGCACCCAACTGCTCGTTCGAAACGTTGCCCTTGGCCGGTTGCTTCAGCCAGTCGACGAATTCATCCCCGAGCCGATCCGTGTCCAGCACGGCCGCGCGCTCGTCGGTCAGGCAGAACAGCGGTGCACCTTCGGCGTACAACACCTCGTTCAGGACGATGAGCGTCTCCATCGTCCCGACAATGTACCGCTTGGCGCCGGTCTTGGCGGCCTCGTCCTGCGACATCGCGATCAGAAAGCCGTCGCCCGTCATGATATCGAGTGCTGCGGCCGGATGGCCGAATCCACAGAGTGCCACGATCGCGGCCCACAATCGCCAACGCTTCAAGTCCTATGCTCCACCCGGCTGCATCCGTCGCAATACCCCGGTGAGCCTCGCCGTGTCCATCTCGGAGTCCAAGACCAGTGCACGAAGCTCATCGATGCGCCCCTGACGGAGCGCCAGCCGTGTCGCTGGTTCTGGCTGCGAGCGGAACAAGGCAACATATTCGAGATTGGCCCACTGGCGCGTGTCACGATCCAGCCGGTCCTGCACCAGGAAAGTCAGCGGCCATCGCGCCGATGCTAGGAACGGGGCGTGGGGATCGGCCAAGAACGACAACGACAATGCGCTCGCAGCCTGTTCCGGATCGCCCTCGCGCAGTCGAACAGTCGCGAGCATCATCCACGCACGCGCTTGCCCGGGAGCCAATGCAAGGCTGCGATCCAGATGATGTCGCGCCACCTGAAGCAGCACGGCGTCTTCATCGGTAGAGCCGCCGCCTGTCTCGAACATGGACAGCGCGATGAGGGCAACGTTGAGATGCGGAACCGAACTCGGCAATATGTCGAGGGCCGTTTCCTGAGCCGTAATCGCTCGAAGCGAGCCCGACCGCGTCGGCAGCGTATTCGACTCGATCAACCCGATTGCCGCGTTGCCGGACGATAACGCGATTGCCGCACCAAGACGCGGAATAGCTAGAAAAAGCAACAGCACGCAAAGCGAAAGAGCTGCGATCGCCCGGCATAAGGCCATCACAGCTCCATCACATGAAACGAACGAATTAAGACTACGGCTCAACCTAGGTGGGGCTGACCGTGCCGCCAGCACCCTTCACCGCGTAGATCCCTCGAGTCAGATCGCCGAGCAGAAAGGCCTCGACGGTGCTGCGCGTCGTCTGACCATTGACCGTCGAGTTCGACGTGAAGGAAATCGGTGTCGTACCATCGTAAACGCTGGTATCGATCCGGAAGGTCACCGTGCCGGTGTTCTTGTTGATCCAGAACTTGACACCCGGGATCGGAGTCTGAGTGGTCAGACGGCCGACACTCCGCACGCCCAGGGCCGACTTGAACGCATCAAGCGAGATCCTGGTCTGGACGGTCGCCGCGGCGGCATCGACCGCTGCTCCCATCACCCCGCCGGCGACCGCAGCCACCATCAGGGCACCCGCCCACTTGCCGAACCTATTCATGGCGATTTCCCCTAACGCTCAAGCTGAAAATACCCATAAGTTGTGCGGCGCAATATGGCAAGGTGTTTTCTTGCCGGCCGGCCATGTTTGGCAACCTTAGGTTAGGTCAGCCATTCCCGCGGCGTGCGGCAGCCGATCATGGGCATCCTCTTTAACCCGACATTGACATCCATACGATAGGCTTGCGCTTCACAACCCACGCAACGGGCCGATGGGCGGGGCTCCAGGATGGTGATGGCGCAACAGTACGAGCAGGCACGCGGCTTGGCGAACCAGGTCGTGGCGGCGTTGGCCGCATACGGGCTCATACCCAGCCCCGAGAACTATCGCATCTGGTACGTGCACCTGTCGGGCGAGGACCCTGCCCTGTCTCGAGCGCTCAGCCTCCTGCTGGACGGCAGCGCCACCATCGACGAGGAGCGTTGTGCCGACATCTATGAACGGTTCTTCATCCGGGCGGCGGAAGAGCGCGCCCTGTTGAACGCCGGTCAGCGCCTGAGCGAGCTCGCGTCCGAGCTGACGCAGGAGGTCTCGGCGTTCAGCGATCAGGCGACCCGATTCGGCTCGTCCCTGGATGAGGTGCGCGAGCGGGTCCAAGCGGCGCCCAATACCCAACGCATCTGTTCGATCGTGCGTGGCATTGTCGACGAAACCGCCCAGATGCGAAGCCACGCCGGTAACGTGGATGCGCAGATTCGCGCCAGCATGGCAGAGATCGACGGGCTGCGGCGGGACCTGCAGGCGGCCTGGAGCGAGGCGCGCACCGATGGGCTCACCGGCCTCGCCAACCGCAAGCACTTCGATCAGGCGTTGCGCGTTGCGGCCGCGCAGGCGATCGAGCACGGTGCGCCTGCCTGCCTGATGCTGGCCGACATCGACCACTTCAAGCAATTCAACGATCAGTATGGGCATGCCTTGGGCGACCAGGTATTGAAACTGGTGGCTGGGCTGCTGCGACATAACGTCAAGGGTCAAGATCTGGTCGCCCGGTACGGCGGCGAGGAATTCGCGGTGATCCTGCCGGCGACGCGGCTGAGCGACGCATCGATCCTTGTCGACCGACTGCGCGAGCTTGTGGCCACGCGCCGCATCCAACTCCGCGACCGTAGCCAGACACTGGGTCGGATCACGCTTTCGATAGGCCTGACCGAGTTTCTCCCGGGCGAGCCCTGCGCCGCCTGGGTCGTGCGTGCCGACGCCGCCTTGTACGAGGCGAAGCGTGCGGGTCGCAACCGAGTGGCCGTCGCTCCGATCCGCCTGAGCGGGTTGGAAAAAAATGGCCCCCGCCTCATGCGGCCCACCCGTGACCTGACCCAGCAGGATTGACGGTAGGCCGAGGCCAGAGGCTGCGGCTGCCCATGCCTCAAGCTGGTGCCGCTTTCCACACCGTTGTGACTCCCGGCACAAGATTGAACGGCGTCGCCGGGATGGCTGCCAGAACTTGTGGCTGCGGAACTGATTCCACCGCGAGCGCCGCGTGATGGATTCGGTGCGGCAAACTGCTGAGCATGTCGAGCGGTGAAGGCCGTGTTGAACGACCTGCTGTCGCTGCGCCAAGCTGCGAGTCGCCATCATGCCGATTGACCAAGAGTGCTGTCGCCGACCTACGCTGGCTGACGTCGTGCTACCTACCAAGAACGCCGCAATGTCGTACCATCCATAGACGCCACACTGGGCCGACTACTGAGGTTGCCACCTACACATTAGGTGCCGGACGACTTTGTCGACAATCAATGCTGAATGGAATCTGTGACCAAGCGATCCTGAATTGTGAGCTCGCGGATTCTCACTGGAGCAGGCAACGGGAAGGACCGTGCACCAACGGTCAATCCGAGCTGTGTACGGGCACAGCCCTCTTCAGGGGGGGCGAGCGTTACCCGACGATCCAGCGCTATCCACCGCAAGTTACTGTAATATGGACAAGATCGCATGCAATTCGCTAGCAGTGGAAGATGGCACGAACCCGGTCAGAAAGCGGGCTGACCGGGTTCGTGCCCGTCCGCGAACGACACCGGCGCGGCATCGATGACGCGGCTACCGCCATCTTCCACCTGGACAATGGCCAACCCATGCTCGGCCAAGCCATCGGCGCGCAGCCGAAAGATGCCGGCGCCGCCCACAAAGCCTTGTGCATCGGTCAGCTGCGCCGCGGTGAAACGTGGCTGCACGGAGCCGAGCAGCACGGCCAGAGCGGTGGCATCATAGGCAAGTACTGCCAACGGTGCCGGCTCCCGACCATAGACATCGGCGAAACGATTGGCGAAGCCGGCGAGCGCGTCCGGCGGCCATGACGCGAGCCAAGCGCCCTGCAGTCCCGGGCTGGCCAGCAACGTCGGATCGTCCTGCCATCGCATCGTTCCCAGCATCGACGTCGTGCCGGGGGTCACGTCGTAAGAAGCGAACAGCGAAGCTATCGAGCCGACGCGCGGGCCGCCGTCCGCGATCAGCAGCGCATCGAACCCAGGCGGAGGCAAGGCCGGCCGCGCGACGGCGGAACCGTACGGATTGGTCACCTGCACCGGCAGCCCTTCCGGCCGGCCGAAGGCGGCCATCACCTCGACGGCCGACATCGGGCTGTCGCTGTCTGCCGGAAAGGTCAGGGCGATCACCGGCGTGGCGCCGGGCACCTCCGCCACGGCATCACGGAAGGAGCTGATCGCTCGCGTACCGTAGGCGTCCTCGGGCGCCAGCGCCGCGAACCGGGTCCGACCTTGTGCTCCCGCGTAGCGCACGATCCGTTGAATCTGCTCCTCGGGGCGGAAACCCAGCACGTACAGACCGGGCCGGGCGATCGCCGCATCATTGGAGAAGCTGATGACACTCACACCACGTGCGGCAGCGATCGGGGCCACCGCTACCGCCGAGCGGCCATAGAGTGGTCCGATCAACAGCTCTGCGCCTGCATCGAGGGCCGAGCGTGCCGCCATTTCCGCCTGCTGCGGCTTGTCGCCGGTGTCACGCGGCAGGAGCTGAAGGTCGCTCCGGCCCGCGTCGAACAGGGCGAGCTCGGCCGCGTCCAGCAGATCCTGCCCCAAGCCGGCAGCAGGGCCACTGAGCGGCAGCAGCAGACCCACCCGCGCCGGCGCCAAGGGCGGCGGTGCCGTCACCGGTGCTGCAGCGGTCGGTTGCGAAGCCCCCGACACCGTGGTTTCCTCTCGTCCGGCACAACCACCGACGAACAGCAGGACGATCAGACTGAGCGTAAGACGAGAGCGCACAAGCCACCTCACCGGGTCGGCAGAAAGCGGCACGTCGCCGCGCGAGCTGAGTACCTTGGACCCCAGCGACCGTACCGAAACCCCCGCCCACCGTAAACTCGCCGCCGGACTTTATCTCGTGGCGACGCCCATCGGTAACCTCGAGGACATCACGCGGCGGGCGGAACGCGTGCTCGCGACCGCGGATCATCTGGTCTGCGAGGATCGCCGCGTCACCAGCCGCCTGCTGCAGCATCTGGGCCTGCGCCGACCGCTGGCCCTCTACCACGAGCACAACGCCGCGGCGGCCCGCCCGGAATTGCTGGCCCGGCTGCAGGCGGGCCAGTCCGTGGCCCTGGTCAGCGATGCCGGCACACCGGCCGTCTCCGACCCGGGCTACAAGCTCGTGCGCGATGCCGTGGCGCAGGGTGTGGCCGTCTATCCCATACCCGGGCCGTCGGCGACGCTGGCCGCACTGGTGGCGTCGGGACTGCCGACCGACCGGTTCCTGTTCCAGGGTTTCCTGCCGCCGCGTTCGGCCGGTCGGCAGCGAGTCCTGGAGGAACTGGCCGCGGTCCCGGCGACCTTGATCCTGTTCGAGTCGGCGCAACGCCTAGCCGAGATGCTGGCGGACGCCGCGGCCGTGCTCGGGCCCCGGCCAGCCAGCGTGGCGCGGGAGCTGACCAAGCTGCACGAGG
>JBATRI010000677.1:0-19155 GCA_049292515.1 Geminicoccaceae bacterium | reverse complement strand
CGACCAGCAGGTCGCAGAGCGTCCACGGCCCACGCGATTCCTTCACCGCCAGATCCGCCGCCAGCTGGGCGCGCAGCTCGGCGGAAAGCGTCCCCTTGAGCTGGCGCGCGCAGTCGACCTTGGCCGCATTCCGGTCCCGCCCCGCCTGCACCTCGGCCGATACCGTGGCGTCGCGGGCCGCTGCCGTCCGCACCCCGGCCGGCGCCGGCAGATCCTGCCGCCACACCACGCGCCCGCCCACGTCATAGATCTTGCAGTCCTCGTTGCCCTTGCTCCGGCACAGCCGCATCGCCAGCTGGACGTCGCCGGGCCGGCAGTCCGTGCTCGGGCAGTAGCTCCAGAACGAGCCTCCCTCGCTGAGCACGAAGGCACCCGGCTTGGTCGAGTGCAGATACTCGTCGTAATGCGCCTGCACCGCCGGGCCCAGCACGACCGGCCCCTGCCCGATCGCATCCCCGCCGCAGCCCTGCAGGAGCCCGCCAGCCGCGAGAAATAACGTCACCGTCACCAATCCTGCCCGCATGGAATACTCCAGCCCATCCGACAATCATCGCTTCGGATTAACTGTTTAAGCATCTTCATAGTTTATCGCCTATCGTCAACTGCTAGGTTAGCTCTTCCCGCATCGACACCCGCATGCTTCTCCTCGCTTAAATGAATGCCCAATCCATATACGCCGCTATTGGTCGTCTCACCACGATCGCTCCAAGATTTAATTTGCCAATTCCTGCATCAGGGCATCAAAGAGTTTTAAGATATTCTATCAGTGCCCAACGTTCGTCGGGATTCATCGGAGTTCCTGGATATTCGTGGCCCGCATTGCTATTGCCAGGCAAAGCAGTATTAAATTCAGGAAAAGGCGGCACGCCCGGACGTACTGGCTCATCCGGCTCATTCTGCTGGAACCCGACTTTCTTTGGGTCGAAGTCCATTCTACCGACCGTAAATTTCACAGAACGGCAATTACTGCGCGGGCTGGGATCCGAAACCCGGTCACAAGTAGGTAGAAGCAGCTCATAGAGGTTCGGCACCGAGCCATTATGGAGATAAGGTGCAGTAGCCCAAATGCCATTTAAAGTCCTTGCCTTGTAAGATCTCAGTTGTGCTCCATCTGTCCATGGACCACATATTTTTGAATCTTTATCTGAGTCACAAGTCAATTTGCCATCCACTACAGGTGTCGTATGATCATAAGAGAAGCCATAATCCTGAATATGCCGGAAGAGCCGCCAAGGACTAAGGACGATGCTACGAATGAAACCGTCTGCGACGACGCCCTTTGTCACATGCTCCAGACCGACAATACCGCGAACGTCACCTGCAACATTACCGCAGGTATTTTCCTTTGGCTTACCGTCTTTGTCGAGTTCAAATCGCACCGCACTCAACGGTCCAGTATTTGTGCCACAATATCCAATGGCGTTCTGTGCCATCGTGCTATCGGTCCCAATTACGTCCAACGACACAAATTTAGCTGTTATCTTTCGGCCATCCCACTTTCGCCAATCTGTCACGCCCGCCGGCAACTCTTGCGCTGCGTCGTGACAACTGCCGCAGTCATACTTTTTATAGACTTGTCTTCCTGTCTCAGCAAGCGCCGTATCGATCTCCGGTAACGCACCCGCTTTATTTAGCTCGACCCACGAGGGCGACCAAAGAGAACGCAATGAACGCTCAAGAGCAATAATATTGACCGTATTCGCAGACGACGGATAATTCTCTGCACCGAAAACACGCGTCGGGTCGAATCTATTCTTCTCTTTGATATCAAATGTCGCAAAGACGCCAAGTACCTCACCGGTATTTCGGCCCAGTGGACCCAGGCCTAGAGGCCGGTTGTTCGCCCCGATTCCGTTCCACTGTACGTAGTCATGCTGCGGTGTATCCCAAAGCGCCGGATAACTTACCGGCGCGTTAGCAGAATTTGACCTAAATTCATGCGGCGGCGATAATTTTGAGAAAATCTGATTATAAATGCGGCCAAATGCATCTAATCGGCCATAACCATAAGCGACATGCTTCTGTTCACCCGGCGGGCCATGCATAGGTCGATTCATAACATTATAATCTCGGATAAAACGAAAATTTCGCGTAAGTTCGATCGCTAGCGCCGACTCCAAGCTTCGGCGCTCGTCATCATTCTGGTATTTTCCTTTCAGAATCTTAGCAGCCAAGCGATCAAATTTTTCCCACTGCAAACTTGCCGCTAAAGCCAATTGCAGATCTTCTAGCATCCATTCCATATCGGCCATGGCCGGGCCACCATCAACTCGGATACCTGCACCATTCCAATTAATCTGTGTTGTGTGGCATGCAGCGCACGTAAAACCGATATAATCCTCTCCTTGATAGGTATTTTTTACCCATCCTACCGGCAAACCCAGTATATTGTCCGGTTCTGTTGGTCGCTGTGGGAGATAGCGATATTTTATCATGTTCGCATCTGATCGAAAAAGCTCTGTGCTGTCAGCTCGCTCCAAATTTATAAAAATATTGTAGTTCATGAGATCAGATCCCTGCGACGTATTGTAGAACCAGAGGCTCTCAGCCGACGTCCAGTTCTGCTCTGGATAGATGATCTTCGTGACACCCCCACCGAAATAACCGTCCTCCATGACGGCCGATCGATCGGTCGGGTAGGAATCCGATGAGCGACTTTCGCAGCCTGTCACACAGAGAATAGCGACGCATACTCCGATACGGTAATTTACTCGATTGATCATTTAAAGTCTCTCGTTTGATCTCTAACTCAATTTAAGAACATTTGGGATGGTCGGCATGCATCGCGTGTTCGAGGTTTCACGAGGCACTATGGCTCCTTATTTTTGAGAGCCTTGCGGAGCCGGGTCGGATGCTTTTGTCGACGGAACTCCATTGATGGACTTTCTTAAGGCACTGATCTCCGGGTAAATTGCATACCGCATTCGGTTGACGGCGCCGAGCGGCTTGTGGTCGGGGAGGGCATGCCAGGGGTTGAACGAGAAATTCTCGCACTTTTGATTCTGCTCGGGCGTATCAAAAATCTGCTTTGGAATTTCGATCGTTGCCACTTTATAGAACGGCGCCTCCCCCTCCAACCATTCCGTAGTCGAATCTTCCACATCCTGGGACGCTTTGGTGCGTGGTTGCACGAGAAATTCCATGCAGGCGACCTGTCCACTGTTTAGATCCAATGCACTGCGCATTGCATCCCTGAGATAATTGGGCTGCGGATTGGCCGGAATCGGGTCTTGTAGCGCGGTACAGGAACGAGCCGAATATTTGACCGCCATGGAATCGGCGTCTGTTCCAAGTTGATATGGCACCATTGACCAGTACCTAGCTTGCAGTGGATTGGCAATCTGTAGGCTTGTAGTGGCTTTAGCGATTTTCAGCCCACGAAAACCGAGTGCCAACGGAAGACGCGCGTAACCGGTTACCTTTTCGAGTGCTGACGAAGGGTTTACGGCTTTTATAACCGCCAGATAGTCAGAAGGATTATTTATGAAGAAAACCGGGTAGCTAATCATGATGAAGTCTTGCGTGTCGTCGTCCGAGCCGGGCTGCATCAATTTTGCACCAGGTACGTTGGTCAACTTGATCGCCATCCCACGACCATCTGGCTCGATGTCGTCGCGTGTCGGGTCAGCATCGGCATTCGAAAAGCGGATCCAGGCGTCGTACGTGACCCCGGGTTGAAACGCGCCATGAGCTAGGTCAAGCAGCTTGCCGTTGAAGTTGAAATGCAGATCATCCTCGATCTTGAACTTCGCGGTCACGCAACCGTCCGCTTTTGGATGAGCATCGCGAACCGCCTTGCCGGTCACGTCGCTTTGGCGGCGTATGGAGGCGGCGATGACGTCCGCAATCTGGTGAGCGATGCTCGCTTCGTCTGGGTACAGCTTCTCGCCAAGCAATTCATTTGGCTTGGGGTAAGAGTTCTGTTCGTCGGAACTTGCCGCCCACGCGCCGGGCCTATGTCCACTCAGCGGATAATTGGTGTGACAAGACAACATTATCGCGACCACGACATAATAAAATTTTATTTTCATGTTTCCTATCCATACCGCATCAATTGCATGCAGTTTACATCTTTTTTTACTGGTCTGTAATGAGGAATTTGCTATCGACATACCATATTTGGATCTGGCAGTGCGTCGTATCGCCGCATACGGCAATCCGATGCCATCTCGGCCGCCTTCAAATTGGTGGGACGACAATACCAAGCCCACCTAGCGCGCAGTGACCACGTCTCGGATCGACATACCTCTCGGGGATCTCGTGGACACCGCGCATCTTGAGCTTCGCTTCCAATCCATGCCCCATACCGCCCGCGGCGTCACTTCGCGGTCCAGCCGATCCCCAACGCGTCTTCCGCCCGATCGAGACCATGGCGCGGCTGCAGGTTCACCTCGAGCTGCGGCTCGATGCCGAAATAGCGACCGAGTCGCAGCGCCATGTCGACCGTCACCGCCCGGCGGCCGTGGACGATCACCGGTACCCGCTGCGGCCGCACGCCAATCGCCGCGGCCAGTGCGTATTGGGTGATCCCTAGCGGCGGGAGGAAGCCCTTGCCCAGGACCTCGCCGGGATGAACGGCGGCAGCCAGTCGTCGCCAATCGCACCGGAGGTAGACCTCGATCAGAGCCTCGCCAGCTTCGTCATTCTTACAGGCGAAGTCTATAGCGATAGCCGCGCTCCAAAGTTATCGGCATTATTTCCTATATCTGTTATCATGCGCGGACGCCGCCCCACGGGCCTGTTGGATGCATCATGGATACCACCGCCCCGCACCTCGCAATCCCACCCGGATCGCAAAAGCACGCTGTAGTGGTACCCACCCGTGCGATCCGGTCGACAGCGGCAGCTGACGCCAACGCCTCGCGCACGACATCGCAGTCCCGTTCCATGTCGCCGTCGCCGGCGATACCTCGCCAACCTGAACGAGCTCACCGCACGCCAGATGACCGACATGCGTCCTCGCGCACGTTCGAACCCGACGCAACCACGACGCTGTCCGCGCCAAATCTCCAGAACGAACCCGACGCCGCACCCCTCAGAACGAACCCAGCGCCGCCCCCCGACCCAGACCGACCGCCCGGGCGAACCCGACACCACGTCCCGCCCACCGAACAAGCCCGAACGAACCCGACGCACCAACCGCCGCGCGCCGACCTCCTCGACCTCCATCAAGGCCAATGGACAGAACGATGCTTCGCCTCCACGGCCAGGACACACCAACCACGCCTTCGCCGTCCGCCCTCGCTCCGCTCGGGCTCCCGGCTGGGCGCGGCCCCTGGTCTACCCTCCCGACGATACGCCCAACATGGCGAACGCCCGCTTAACGGGCTCCACTCGACCCGCACTTCATGCTAGGATCATAGGCCTATCTGTCTCGCCGGAGCCCTCGCCCCATGCCCGCCGGAAATCGCCTCGACCCTCGAGCCCAACCGGCCTCACCACAGCCGCCGGACTCTCCCGGCCGGCCCGTACGCGCGCACGACAGAACTCTGCACGCCCGAATCCAACCACCCGCCCCCTTGCCCGCAGCCGGAGCCACCCCGCCCGAGCACGTGCGAACCCGCGACGGCACGAACGAGCCCACCGAACCACGCGACCGACACCACGCGGCCAGCCATGCACGTCCGAACCCAAACGACTGGCGCGCACATCCGAGCCCAAGAGACCGCTTTGCACGCTCGGACCCGAGCGACCGGCGCGCACAGGCGAACACGACGCACCGCCGCCCACGTTCGAGCCCGAGAGGCTGCCTTGCATCATCGAGCGGGACCAACGGGCGCGCACGTCCGAACCAGGAGACCATCTTGCACGATCGGGCCCGAGCGACCGGCGCGCACGCTCGAACCCGACGATCCCACCCGAGCCACGCCACACCCGCCAGAACGAACCCGACGCCGCCACCTGGCACCACCCGTGCCGTCGCCGTCCGCCCTCGCTCCGCTCGGGCTCCCGGCTCGGCGCGGCACCTGGTCCACCATCCATACGATAAGCCGAGCAACGTTACCGATTCCGCAACGCCGCCCTTGACTTCAGCACTTCGATATAGGCTTATCATCCCATATCTCCACGCTCGCGGCTGTTTGAGGAATCGAGCCGGTGCTGCGCGTCGGCAGGGAGGTGCGGGCGGGTGCCGCCGAGGACGGTGCGGTGGCACCGGGGCGGATGGGGCCGACGTCGCTTCCCCGTGGGGGCGGCGAGAGGCGCGAGGACCGCCACTGGCTCGGGCTTGGTGAGCGATGGTCGGAGCGCCGGGATTTGAACCCGGGACCCCCAGTCCCCCAGACTGATGCGCTACCAGGCTGCGCTACGCTCCGACACGGGGATGGGCGGCCCCTCTATAGCCGCTGTCGGGGGCGCCGGCAACGGTGCAGCGGCGCCGCCCGCCGCCGTTATTGGCCGCCGCCCAGGCTGTGGACATAGACCGTCAGCATCTTGATGGTCTGGTCGTCGAGGCGGCCCTGCCAGGTCGGCATCGCGCCCAGCCGCGGCCGGTAGATCTGCGCCGCGATCTCGGCCGGGGTGCTGCCGTAGAGCCAGATCGCGTCCTTCAGCGACGGGGCACCCATCTCCTGCATGCCGCCACCGTCCTCGCCATGGCAGGCGCTGCAGTTCTCGGCGAAGATCGGGGCACCCCGCTGCACGGCCTCGGCGTTGGTGGAGGCGCCGGACAGCGACAGGATGTACTGGGTCACGTCGGCGATCTGCTTCTGGTCGAGCAGGCCGTCGGCGCCGAACGCCGGCATCGCGGTGTCGCGCGCGTCCGGGTCCTGGCCGTTCCGGATGCCGTGGCGGATGGTGTACTCGATCTGCTCGAGCCCGCCACCCCAGAGCCAGTCGTCGTCGGCCAGGGTCGGGAAGAAGCCCTGGCCGGCGCCGCCGAGGCCGTGGCAGGGGGCGCAGTTGGTCTTGAAGGCGACCTCGCCGCCGGCGATGGCGAACTGCCGCAGTTCCGGGTCCGCCTGGATCTGGGCGACATCGTCCACGGCCAGCTGGTCGCGCCACTGCGCCTGGGCGGCGGCGGCGGCGGCCATCCGGTGATCGAGATCGAGCCGCTCGTTGTAGTTGAGGATGCCGCCGAGATAGGTCCGGCCCAGGGGCCAGGACGGGTAGAGGATCCACAGCAGCACGGCGATGCCGATCGAGGCGTAGAAGGTGTAGACCCACCAGGTCGGCAGCGGGTTGTCGAGCTCGCGGATGCCGTCCCATTCGTGGCCCGTGGTGTCGACGCCGGTGACGGCATCCGTTTCAACCTTCGCGGCCATCGTTCCCCTCCTCATCCCGGAACGGGATGCGTGCGTCGTCTTCCATTTCCTGCTTCCGGCTCGGCCACAGCGCCCAGGCGACGATGCCCAGGAACAGCAGCATCGACCAGATCAACCAGAACTGCTTGAGAAACGACAGAAGCTCGGCCAAGCGCCGGGGCCTACTGCAGCAGATCTTCGGAACGGATGGACGTGAAGTCGACCATCCGGCCCAGGATCTGCAGGTAGGCCACCAGCGCGTCCATTTCCGTCAGCCGGTCCGGCTGCCCGTCGAAGTCGCCGACGGCGGCCTTTGGGTAGCGTGCCAGCACCGAATCGTGGTCACCGTCGACCGAGGCCTGCGCCATCAGATCGGCGCTGGCGGTCTGCACCATCTCGTCGGTGTAGGGCACGCCCACGATCCGCTGCGTCTTCAGATGGGCCTCGATGTCGGAGAAGCTCAGGTCGTGCTGCAGCAGGAAGGCATAGGGCGGCATGATGCTTTCCGGCACGACGCTGCGCGGATCGACCAGATGCGCCACCTGCCAGGCATCCGAATACTTGCCGCCGACCCGGGCCAAATCCGGCCCGGTGCGCTTGGAGCCCCACTGGAAGGGATGGTCGTACATGCTTTCGGCGGCGAGGCTGTAGTGGCCATAGCGCTCGGCTTCGTCGCGGAACGGCCGGATCATCTGGCTGTGGCAGTTGTAGCAGCCCTCGCGCAGGTAGATGTTGCGCCCCATCAGCTCCAGCGGGGTGTAGGGGCGCACGCCCTCGACCTTCTCGATCGTGCTCTCGATCGTGAACAGCGGCGTGATCTCGACGATGCCGCCGATCGAGACCGTGATCAGCGTCAGGACGATGAGCAGCATGCCGCTGGTCTCGACCTTCTCGTGGCGCTTCAGGAGCGACATGACGCTGCCTCCTCACTCGGCCGGTGCTGCTGTGCGGGCATAGGCGGGCTGCAGCACCGGCTGCTCCTCGTCCCTGAGCTCGCCACGGGTGGTGCGCCAGAGATTGTAGACCATGATCAGCGCCCCGGTCAGGAACAGCACGCCGCCGAAGGCCCGGATGACGTAGAACGGGTGCATCGCCACGACCGTCTCGACGAACGAGAACTGGAGGAAGCCCAGATGGTCGAACGAGCGCCACATCAGGCCCTGCATGATGCCCGAGACCCACATCGCGGTGATGTAGAGAACGATGCCCATGGTCGCGACCCAGAAGTGCCATTCGACGAGGGCGTGCGAGTAGAGGCGCGGCGTCTTCCACAGCCGCGGCACCATGTAGTAGACGGCGCCGAAGCTGACGAAGGCGACCCAGCCCAGGGCACCCGAGTGCACGTGGCCGATGGTCCAGTCGGTGTAATGGCTGAGCGCGTTGACCTGGCGGATCGACATCAGCGGGCCCTCGAAGGTGCTCATGCCGTAGAAGGCCAGCGAGACCACGAGGAAGCGCAAGACCGGGTCTGTCCGCAGCTTGTCCCAGGCGCCCGAGAGCGTCATCAGGCCGTTGATCATCCCACCCCACGACGGCATCCACAGCATGATGGAGAAGGTCATGCCGAGCATCTGCGCCCATTCCGGCAGGGCCGTGTAGTGCAGATGATGGGGGCCGGCCCAGATGTAGAGAAAGATCAGGGCCCAGAAGTGGATGATCGACAGCCGATAGGAGTAGATCGGTCGTTCCGCCTGCTTCGGCACGAAGTAGTACATCATGCCGAGGAAGCCGGCCGTCAGGAAGAAGCCCACCGCGTTGTGGCCGTACCACCACTGGGTCAGCGCATCCTGCACACCTGCGAATAGCGAGTAGCTCTTGGTGCCGAAGATCGACACCGGCACCGACAGGTTGTTGACGATGTGCAGCATCGCGATGGTGACGATGAAGGCGAGGTAGAACCAGTTGGCGACGTAGATGTGGGGCTCTTTACGCCGCAGGACGGTGCCGAAGAAGATGGCCAGATAGATGACCCAGATCAGCGTCAGCCAAAGGTCGGCATACCATTCCGGCTCCGCGTATTCGCGCCCCTCGGTCACGCCGTTGACGTAGCCGATGGCGGCCAGGACGATGAACAGCTGATAGCCCCAGAACAGGAAGCTCGCGAGCAGCGGCCCGCCGAACAGCGAGGCGCGGCAGGTCCGCTGCACCACGTAGAGCGAGGTGCCCAGCAGGGCGTTGCCGCCGAAGGCGAAGATCACCGCCGAGGTGTGCAGCGGCCGCAGACGCCCGAACGTCGTCCACTCCAGTCCCAGGTTCAGCACCGGGTAGGCGAGCTGGAAGGCGATGAACGTGCCGGCGGCGAACCCCACCACGCCCCAGAACATCGTGGCGATGGTGAACAGGCGAATGACATCTTCGTCATAGTCGGGCAGTGCGGTTGCCCTTGCCGCCATGGTGGCCGCTGACATGGGATTCTCCTGCCTCCATCGTGCGCGGTCACTTGGGCGCCTCGCAACCGACACCACATGCCGAGAGTGGTTTCGACCGCGAGCGCCAGCGCGTCCCCCCGCTGAGCTATCGATTTGCCCGCACGGCGAGAACCAGAAAATGGGCCGTGCGACGACGTGACCTTGCCAGTGGCGGGTGACGGGGAGCATTGATCTGCATCAAATGCCGGGGCGTCCGGGTCGTCCAGGTTGGCGCCGGGCTGGAGGCGAGACGAGGGAGACGAACGATGGCGGCCGATACGGTTCCGGTATACGCGAGCCCGATGCCGGCGATCCGCAAGATCGAGCTCGACCGGCCGTGGCAGTGGCTGGTCAAGGGTTGGCAGGACATGCGCCGGGCGCCGGTGGTCAGCTACACCTATGGTGTGCTGGCAGCGCTCACAGGCTACGTGCTGACCGTGGGCCTGCTCTGGGTGGACATGCTCTACCTGCTGCTGCCGCTGATGGCGGGCTTCCTGATCGTCGGGCCGATCCTGACGGTCGGCCTCTACGAGGTCAGCCGACGGGCCGAGTTGGGCGAGACCACGACGTTGACACAGGCGCTGGCGGCGTTTCGGCGGAACGGTAGCCAGATCGCACTGGTGGGCATGGCGCTGATGCTGATCATGTTCGCCTGGGCGCGGCTGGCGGCGATGATCTTCTTTCTCTATTTCGGCCTACAGCCGCCGTCGTTCGAGAACCTCATCGTCGCCACCTTCCTGCAGGCGGACACGCTGCCGTTCCTGGTGGTGGGCACGCTGATCGGCGGCGGCTTGGCGCTGCTCACCTTCGCGATCAGCGTGGTCTCTATTCCCCTGCTGCTCGATCGCCCGCAGGCCAACGTGGTCGATGCAATCGCCACAAGCTTCCGGACGGTGCAGACCAACTTCCTCCCGATGCTGTTCTGGGGGGCGTTGATCGTGGTATTCACCGCGGCGGGGTTGGTAACGCTCTATCTGGGGTTGATCGTCACGCTGCCGCTGATCGGCCATGCCACGTGGCATGCCTATCGCGACCTGGTGAGCTTTCCCACGGGCGATTGACCGCCACCGTCAACGCTCTAGCGAGGATACGACCACGATGGCTCCCTGGATTTACGGTATCGTCCTCGGCCTGCTCAGCCTCGTCGGGCTGTTCATGGCCAGCCGGGCACACGACCCGATGCTCTACGCGGTGGGCCTGCTGTTCTTCGTCTTCGGTGTGGCCTTCATTTTTGGGCTGATCATCAAGCATACGGGACATCCGTCCACGCAGCCTGATCACTGAGCGGCGTCTGCTCCCGAGCACGAAAAAGGGCCCCGAGCGGAAACGCTCGAGGCCCAGTCTGGCCGGTGCCCCCAGGGAGGCGAAAGGGCACGCGGCGGGAAAGGGGTGGGGGCTGCCTCAGGCGGCGACGGCCTTGAGCTCGGCGAGGGTGGCCTGGGCGCGCTGGGCAAGCAGCTCGGCCGCGTGGCGCTGGGCGGCGATGGCGAGGTCGAGGATCTCCTTGGTCACGGCCGCGCCCTTCTCGGCGGCCGCCTGGCAGTCCTTCAGAACGGCCGCCGGCTGCGGTGGCTGCTTAACGGCCAGCGCCGCCTTGGCGTCGGCCGCGACCGCCGTGACATAGCCGTGCTGCAGCCTGGAAATCGCCTGCGCCGCCTCGACCAGCACGGTCTGCGCCTGCTGCACCGCGGCCAGCGTCGCGGTCTGGGTGCCGAATAGCTTGTCCAGGTCGAGCTTCGGCAGCTTCAGCTCCGGAAGCTTGGGGCTGCCGGGAAAGGGGACGACGGAGGTCTCGGCCAAGGTACGCTTCCTTCGATTGCTGCACTGCACCATATCTTGGCGTCACATGACGGGCTTTCAAGGCCCGTCATGTTGCGATGCAGCATTTTTTGGCCGGTCAGTTCTGCCGGCCGCGCGCGATCTGCGCGGGCGTGCGTGGTGCCGCTCCCATCACATGGCGACGGGCGAGCTCGGGAAAGTCGGCGCGATCGAGAGCCAAGTCGTCGAGATCGCGGTCATCCAGGCGACCCAGCTCGACCAAAGCCTGCCGGTAACGGAGCTGGCCTCGGGTCCAGAGCACAAGCTTGCCGAGAAAGCCCTCGTCGGCATCGCCGTGGGTCGAGCTTGGGGTAGGAATCATAGCCAGGAAGAGGTTGAGCATGACTGCTCCTTTGCAGATGGCCGTCAGCGCCGTACAGACGGCAGCCGACGATCGTTTCATTCATGTATCAGCTGGCGCCGCGTCAGCGGTGCGCCCAAGGCTCGCCCGAGACGGACGACGCCGCGGCCCGCAGCGCGGAAAAGCCGATCGAGCTCGGCGGCGCGCAGCCGTCTGGCTTCCTTGACGAATCGGGCGCGGTCGCGGCGGGTGATGTCCGGCAATGCATCCGACGCCAGCGAAAGATACGGCACAACGTTCATCGACGTCTCCTTGACCAAAAGGCTACAGGCGGGACAGGCTCGTGGTCAGGACGCGGCGGTCGAAGCCGTAACGGGCCAGCTGCCGTCGGCCGTTTCGGGCCCACGTGCCGCGGGGGTCATGATCCGCCGCTCCGCTTCCTCGTAGGCCACACGGGTGATGTCCGCGCGGCTGATGCCGAGTTCGTTAAGCTCGCGGTTAGAATAGCCCTGGAGGTCCTTCAGCACCGCGCGGAACTCGCGGTGCATGGCCCAGATGCGCAAGGTTTCGTTCAGCAGGTCCAAGGGTCCGATCTCCAAAAAAGACCGGCACCGGCGGACTACGTCCGCAGAAGCCGGGAGGTGACAATGGCACGCGCAAGCGGCCGCCCCTCCCTGATCCAACCGACCCTCTTACGGTGGGAGGTCGGTTGCCCAGACAAGTGTGCTGAGCTGGTTAGATGCACTAGGTCTTATATTGCAACGCAGCATTGCATGGCCGATAGACGTACGCCGTGGTCGTGTCGCCGCCATCAGGAAAACCGAATCGAGTTACCGCCGGCCAAAATCAGCTCGATGGCCGCAGCGGCTGCAGCATGCTGCGATCCGTCGACCTCAAGAGGCACCGCATTGCGGTTCGCAGCAGCAGCATCCTCGAGAACAGCGCGGGCCTGGCCGGGCCGCAGTATGTCGTTCTCCGAAAGTGCGAGCAACAGCGACTCACAGATGGCGAGCGCCGCGAGCCCCGCCGCATTGTTCCTGACGTCCATGGTGTCGTCCTTTCGACGAAATGCGAACCCGCGTGCAGGGAGCACAGAGCAGCAGATTTCGATTATAATCACAAACGCACGCTAGCAGACTAATCTATAGCAGTATGTATAGTAGTAGCCGGCGTCGATGGATCCAACGACCAGCGCTGGATCTCGATGCCCTGAAGGCAGAGCGGATAAAGTGATAGTAGCCCACGATAGCGCCCTGACCCGCAAGCTGGCGAAGTTTCTGCATCTCGGACCCACGGAGATGGCAGCACTGGCCAAGCTGGAAGGCAAACAACGCCCCGTCGCCGCCGGCACCGAGCTTGTTCGGGAACGTGAACCCGGCCAGCACGCCTATATCCTCGAGGATGGCTGGACGTGCTCCTACAAGCTGCTCGCGGACGGTGGGCGCCAAGTGATCGACTTCCCGATCCCAGGAGATATCATCGGGCTGCGCGGTCTGTTACTACGAACTGCGGACCATAGTTTCGCGGCCGTCACCGATGTCACCGTCGCCGAAGTTTCGGCGCGGCAGCTCATGGACACATTGGATCACGTACCGCGGCTGGCGGCGGCCATGCTGTGGGGCGCCTCGCGGGACGAGGCTGTGGTGGTCGAGCATCTGGTCAATATCGGGCGACGAAGCGCTCTGGTTCGTACGGCGCACCTGCTGGTGGAGATGGGGTTGCGCCTGGAGCTGGCTGGTCTGGGCTCACCCGCGGGCTTCGCCTGCCCGCTCAATCAATACATGCTGGCCGATGCTCTGGGGATGACGGCGATTCACGTCAACCGTATTCTGCGCCAGCTCCGGGAGCGCGGGCTGCTGACCTTCCGCGACGGCCGCGTCACGTTCCACGATCTCCAGGGTCTACGGCTATTGGCCGGCCACCATGGCGGATACCTCGACCAAGCCAACGGCCAACACTGACGGTGGCAGATCGCGGGACCACCACGGTACCGTAGCATGAAGCCGCTTCTTGTGGTCGAGAGGCGGCCGCGGGCCCCTGTTTTTCGAGCTTGGGCAGTTTCCAGGCGCTGGCCCAAAAGCTAATGGACGGCTTGATCAGTTCGCACGTCAGCAACCTCTGCTGCCGCATCGGCTCGGCCGTCCAGAGACTACGTCTCTGACTGCCAATCTTGATGGTGGCAACCAGCCGCATGTTTCATGAATAGATTGTTCAACGGAGGATCCATCCGAGGAAAGACGAGATATCTGGTGTCAATATTTCATGCAATGCCACAGAACATTTAAGTAATTGAAGTTCCCTCAGGTGCAGAAATATTTATCTTCTCCAGCCATCCTGTCGCAAAAAATATTGGTGCCGCTCGCTAACCTAGGTTAATGTCAGTGCCTAGCAGACGGTTATACACATCAGCCTTTGGGTCCGAGCTGTCCCCAACGTATTGGTCCATGGACCAGGACGCGGCCTTGCGCCGCTCATGCTTCGAGCGCGGCCCAAGACATGTTTGCATAGACACACATCACGAGGCCCCTGTGATAGCCGAAACGATAGCCAGCAACGGCCGCCCTGCATCGGCCGGATCAGTCGACCATCTCGATCCACGCGACTGGTTGCGGCGACTGGCTCCATTTCGGCAATCCCAGCGTCGCAGAGCCGTGACCGAGCTGGGCATCACGATCGTGCCCTTCGTTGCCCTGTGGGTGGCGGCGTGGCTCAGCCTTGCCTACGGTTACTGGCTGACGCTGCTGCTGACGGTCCCCGCGGCCGGATTCCTGGTGCGCCTGTTCACGATCCAGCACGATTGCGGTCACGGCTCGTTCTTCCAGGGCAGGCGTGCCAACGACTGGGTCGGTCGCATCATCGGCGTGCTGACCCTCACGCCCTATGCGCATTGGCGGCACGAGCATGCTCTGCATCACGCCACCTCCGGCAATCTCGACCGGCGCGGGCAAGGCGACGTCGACACGCTGACCATCCGGGAGTTCCGTGCGCTCTGCGGCTGGCGTCGGTTGCATTATCGACTGATCCGCAGCCCCATCATCGTCCTCGGTATCGGCCCGCTCTTCGTGTTCGGCCTCCGGCATCGACTGCCGCTGCGGCCACTGAGCGCGAACGCACAGGCCTGGCGCCAGGTCATGCTGACCAACCTCGCCATCCTGGCCACGCTGGCAGCTCTGGCGGGGCTGATCGGAGGTCGCGACCTGCTGCTGGTCCAGCTGCCGATCACTTGGCTCGCCTCGACGATCGGCGTGTGGCTGTTCTACGTCCAGCACCAGTTCGAGCATACCTATTGGCAGCGCGACGCCGGGTGGAGCGTGCATGAGGGCGGCCTCCACGGCAGCTCCCACCTCGACCTGCCGCCGCTGCTGCGCTGGTTCACCGCCAGCATCGGCCTGCACCATGTGCATCATCTCAGTTGCAGAATTCCCGGCTATCGACTGGCCGAGGTTGCCCGCACCTACCCCGAGCTGGCGCGCATCAACCGCGTGACGCTTGGCCAGAGTTTCCAGTCTTTCCGCTTGGCCCTCTGGGACGAGGGCGAAGACCGTCTGGTCAGTTTTCGGGCGGCGCAGGCGTCGGAGCGGCCGTTCAGGTCGGCCGGCCGTAACCACGGTGCCGCAGCCGCGACGGTGCCCTGAGCGCCGTATCCACGCGGGAGGTGCGGAATACCGCGCGTGCACGGCATCCCGATACCCTGATCATCCTTCTCCACCTCGTGCACGTGATGGGCCCCACCACCCCAGCAGACAATCGATCGGGACTCGACGGCCGCATCGACATTGAGGATACTACAAATCTGCATTGGGCTACCTGGGGGGCGCCCGAACGAGGATGGCTGGCAAGAGCGAAGGTGCGAAAGGTGGTCGGCGCCGGCCCGGCTCGACGCTGGGCGACACGGCTCCGGATCAGAAGCCCTTCGTGCCGGAGGTTCTGGACCGAACCGTCATCGCCATCCCGCTGCTCACCCGGATCAATGCGCCGGGTGGCCTCAAGGCTGTCCATGACATCATCATCGACGTCAATCTCGACTATCGCGGCGGTCGCGACGAGGCGAAGAAGGCGATCGAGGCGCTGGTACGCCAAAAGCTCGGTGCCCGGCGCCAGCATCAAAGTATCGACACCGTCAAGAGCAAGTACAGCGACCAGTACCTGTTCGGGCGACTGAGCGGGACGGTGATCCGCGATCTGGTGCGTGCCGACGGCGCCACCGATGGCCCGCACGCCATCTACCGCATCTGGCCCGATTTCGAGGTCAAGCGGTTCACCAACCAATCGTTCAAGACGATCAAGGCCGACGCGGCGCGCAACGCCTTCGGCGCCCTGGGGGAGGACATCGTCTGGGCGGTGATCGACACCGGCATCGACGGCGCCCATCCCCATTTTCACAAATACAAGAACCTCGAGCACGGGATCGGGCACCGCGACTTCAGCGCCTCCCTGGGCGCCGACGAGGCCGCCTCGGCGGTGGCTGCCCTCACCGACGAGAACGGCCACGGGAGCCACGTGGCCGGGATCATCGCCGGCTGGGCCGCCACGGAGGACGGGCTCACGATCGAGGCCGCCCGCCGCCGCCGCAACGAGGAGGGCGACACGATCCCAGACCCGGTGCAGGCGGAGGTCATGGCGGGCATGGCGCCGCGCTGCAAGCTGCTGAGCCTGAAGGCGCTGGACAAGGCCGGCCAGGGCAAGACGAGCAACCTGATCGCAGCCATCAACTACGTCCAATACCTGAACGGCTACGGCCGCCGGCTGCTGGTCCATGGGGTCAATCTGAGCGTCGGCTACGATTTCGAGCCGGAATGGTTCGCCTGCGGCCAGAGCCCGCTCTGTGTCGAGGTCGACCGGTTGGTCCGCTCCGGCGTGGTCGTGGTCGTCGCCGCCGGCAATACCGGCTACGGGGTGGCCCAGACCCAGAGCCGCGGCGCGGTACGCGCCGGCATGGACCTGTCGATCAACGACCCGGGCAATGCCGAGCTAGCGATCACCGTGGGCTCGACCCATCGCGACATGCCGCACACTTACGGCGTGTCTTATTTCTCGTCCAAGGGACCGACGGGCGACGGCCGCATGAAGCCCGACCTCGTCGCACCCGGCGAGAAGATCCTTTCCTGCGACAGCACCCGATCTGTGGGGAATGCCACCGACGCAGCGCCGTCGAAGGTGTCACGCTACCGGGAGGACAGCGGTACGAGCATGGCGGCACCGCATGTCTCGGGCGCCATTGCGGCGTTCCTGTCGATCCGCCGTGAGTTCATCGGCCAGGCCGAGGTGGTGCGACGCATATTCTTGAATGCGGCCACCGACCTGAACCGAGCCCCGACGTTCCAGGGCAAGGGCCTTGTCGACCTGATGCGCGCCATCCAGTCCGTCTGAGGGAGCACCCGACAATGTCCGAGGGCGCAGGCTTTCCCTACCTGGAAGCCGAGTTCACCGTCGACGGCACGCTCAATCCGCCCGGCCAGGTCGCGGCAATCTCGACATTCGTCCAATCGGCACCGGCACCGACCGACCTGCTGGTCCTGTCGCACGGCTGGAATAACGACGTTGAGGACGCGCGCGCGCTCTACCGCACGCTCCTTGACAGCATGCGCGGACTGCTCGGCGCCACGCCGTCGTCCGATGATCTTGCCGTTCTGGGGGTGCTCTGGCCGTCCAAGAAGTTCGCGGACGCCAGCCTCATCCCTGGCGGCGGCGTCGCCAGCGCGGAGGCCGACACCGCCGCGCTCGCGGCCAAGCTCGACCGGCTGAAGGCCGGGCTCGCACCCGATCGGGCGGCACTGATCGACGAGGCCAAGGCCGCACTGGGCGACCTCGAGAACCGGCGCGCGGCCAGGAGTCTGTTTCTCGACCGGCTGCGCCAAGCCCTCGAGCGCGGCCCGAGCGGCGAGCCGGACGCGTCCGATCAATTCTTCGCTGAGGATGCCGAGGAGCTGTTCGCCAATCTCGAGACGCCGATCCTGCTGCTGACGCCGCCCAGCGACTCCGGAGGTGTCACGGGCGGTATCGGCGGCGTGGGCGGGGCGGGTGCAGCGGGCGGCGAAGCGGCGGGGCTGGTCGACTTCGCCTCGGGCATCGTCGCCGCCGCCGATCGGCTCGTGAACTATGCGACCTATTACCAGATGAAGGCGCGCGCCGGGACGATCGGCAGCGGGCTGAGCAAGCTGCTCGACCGGATGCGCGGCGAGCGGCCGGATCTGCGGATCCATCTCTGCGGCCACAGCTTCGGCGCCCGGGTGGTCACGGCGGCGGCCTTGGGAGCCGGTGTCGCCGTGCAGCCGTCGAGCCTGACCCTGTTGCAGGCGGCCTTCTCGCACAATGGCTTCTCGGGCGGGTTCACGTTCAACAGCTCGAGGGTGCAGGGCTTCTTCCGCCCGGTGGTGGCCGACCACCGGATCAAGGGGCCGATCGTCGTCACGCACACGGCCAACGACAAGGCGGTCGGCGTCGCCTACGCCATCGCCTCGCGGCTGGCCCGCCAGACCAACGCCGATCTCGGCGACGCGGACGACGTCTTTGGCGGGCTCGGTCGCAACGGCGCCGTCCATACGGCCGAAAGCGTGGCGGGCACGCTCCTGCCGCCGGGCCAGCGCTACGAGCTCAAGCCGGGCGCCATCCACAACCTCAAGGCCGACCAGTTCGTGGCCGACCATGGCGACGTCACCAACCCGGCGGTGGCCAACGCGCTCCTGGCGGCGATCGGGCGCCAGGCCTGACGCCGGTCAGGGTGCGTGCAGCACGGCGGCGCAGTCAGCCGGCAGGTCGGCCAAGGTCAGCGGCTTGGTCGGCGGGCCGGCAGGCTTGGGCGCCCACGGCTCGTCGGTCA
The DNA here is from genome assembly GCA_049292515.1 of Geminicoccaceae bacterium. Classification (GTDB taxonomy): domain Bacteria; phylum Pseudomonadota; class Alphaproteobacteria; order Geminicoccales; family Geminicoccaceae; genus Benzoatithermus. The sequence goes on along the minus strand of JBATRI010000677.1, from coordinate 567 downwards.
GCCACCAGGCGAGATCGTCCGTGCAGCCGTCCCCAGGCGGTGGCGGCTCCTGCTCGCGGCACAGTTGTTCCCCGGCCGGGCAGGCGAGGCGGACGTGGAAGTGGGTGTCGTGCCCCCACCAGGGACGCACCTTCCTGAGCCAGGCCCGATCGTCGCCCGTCCTGGCGCACAGGGCCTGCTTGATGCCGGGATGGACGAAGATGCGGGCGACCTCGGGATCAAGTGCCGCCCGACGGATCACCGCGATCCCAAGGCCGGTCAATCGTGTCGGGTCCACCGTCCGGGTGCCGTCCACCAGCATCGAGGGCGGGCTGAAGGTCTCGCGCTGCTCCTCGGTGAGCCGCGGCTCGGGCATCGGCGTCAGCCAGATGTCGACGTCGAGACCGATCTGGTGCGATGCGTGCCCGGTACGCATCGGCCCGCCCCGCGGCTGCGCCATGTCGCCCACGAGCAGGCCGTGCCAGCCGTCGGCCTGCGCTGCGCCGGCCAGCCGCTCGACGAAGCCCACGAGCCTGGGATCGCCCCAGTTCCGGTTGCGCGACAGCCTGACCGCCTGCCAGGCCGGAC
>JBATRI010000676.1:0-2812 GCA_049292515.1 Geminicoccaceae bacterium | reverse complement strand
GGGCAAGGGCGGGCGTGGCCAGCAGCTCCGGGTCGCCGCGCCGGTTGTCGATCAGCTCGCCCGCCGTGTCGGCAAGACGCACGAACCGCGCGTTGGGGAACACCGCCGGTGAGCCGTAGCCCATCTGGTAGTCGAGCTTGCGGCCGATAACGAGGACGAGGTCGGCGTCGGTCATGGCGGCGGCGCGCATCGCACCCACCGTCGCCGGATGCTCGGGCGGGACCAGACCGCGGCTTTCCTGGGTGTCGAGATAGACCGCACCAGTCGCATCGAGCAGGCGCACGATCTCGGGCCCGGCCAGCCTCGCACCGCGCCCGGTCATGACGAGCGGGCGTCTGGCCGACCACAGAGCGTCGACCGCGGCCGCGATCGCGTCCGGATCCGGTGGCAGGCTGCGGGCAGGCTTGGGCCGCATCCAGTCATCGAGCACCAGCTGCGGCCGCACATGCGTGCGCAGCACGTCGGTCGGGATCTCGAGATAGACCGGGCCGGGCTCGCCCATGTCGCCCATGGCGCGCGCCACGCCCTCGTCCAGCTCGCGGATCACCTGCTCGGCGACGCGCAGCGTGCGCGCCTGGTTGGTCACCGGGCGCAGAATGTCGACGTGCGGGATGTCCTGCAGCGGCCCCATGTTGGCCTGCGGCCGCGAGGTGCAGCCGCCGATCAGCAGCACCGGGATCCGCGCCAGCATGGCGTTGGCCATGGCCGTGACGGTGTTGGTGACACCGGGCCCCGCCGTCACCATGGCGACGCCGAACCCACCGGTGAGCTCGGCATGGGCGTGCGCCATGTGGACGGCGGCACCCTCGTCGCGCACGTCGACGATGCGGATGCCGAGGCGCGCGATATGGTCCCAGATCGGCTGGATGTGGCCGCCCTGCAGGCCGAACACGCGATCGATGCCCCTTGCCTGGAGGAAGCGCGCGATCCACGCGGCACAGGCATTCTCGTCGGCATTGAGATCGATGGTGCCGTTCGGTGTGTCGCTCATGGTGTCAGCCTCCCTGGCCGCTGGCGATCTGTGTCTTGAGGAGCCGATGCTGGATCTTGCCCGTGGCCGTGCGCGGCATCTCGCGCTCGGTGATGAAGGTGCAGCTCCGCGGTCGCTTGTAGCCGGCGATTCGGTCCTTGCACCAGCCGAGCAGCTCGTCCTCGCCGATGCCGGCACCGTCGTGCAGCACGATCACGGCGTGCACGCGCTCACCCCATTTCTCGTCCGCGAGGCCGATCACGGCCACGTCCTGGACCGCGGGATGGGCGCCCAGGACCGATTCGACCTCCGAGGGATAGACGTTCTCGCCGCCGGAGATGATCATGTTACTCTTGCGGTCGACGAGGTGGATGTAGCCGTCCGCGTCGCGCCGGGCCATGTCGCCGACCGTGCAATAGTCGCCGCGGAACGCCTCGCGGGTCTTCTCCGGCAGCTTCCAGTAGCTCTCGAAGGTGTAGGGGTTGGACGAGTAGAGCTCGCCCGCCGCACCATCGGGGACGTCGTTGCCGTCCGCGTCCAGGAACCGGATCGGGGCCGAGCCCACGCATTCGCGCCCGACCGAGCCCAGCTTGGTGAACTGCTCGTGCGGCCGCAGCATGGTGACCCAGCCGGCCTCGCTCGAGCCGTAGAGCTCGAACAGGCCGGAATTGGGGAACATCTCCATCACCGCCCGCTTGGTGTCCTGGCGTGCCGGGGCGGAGGAGATCATAAGCTTGGTCATGCGGGCGAAGTCCAGCCGCTCGCGTACCGCGGCCGGCAGGCCCAGCATCATGATGTAATGGGTGGGCACCAGCGAGGTGAACGACATCCCGCCTTCGGCCAGGGACCGCGCGCAATGCTCGGGGTCGAAGCTCTTGCGCGAGTAGACGGTCGTGGCGGCGCCGCAATAATTGAACGCGCCGAAAAAATTGAGCGAGTTGGCGTGGCACATCGGCATGACCAGGAGCGCCCCGTCCTCGCGGTGCACACCGAGCTCGATCTCGGTGAACAGCGAGAGCAGGATTGCCGCCCGGTGGCTGCGGACCACGCCCTTGGGCTTGCCGGTGGTGCCGGAGGTGTAGAGCAGGGTCCACGGATCGGTCGGCACGACCCGCTGGTCCGGCTCGCGGCCACTGGCCGCCGCGATCAGCGCCTCGTAGTCGCGGTAGCCGATGGGGCAGGCCTTGCGGCCGAAATGAATGAGGTTGCCTCTCGGCACCGGCAGCGCCTCGCGGACCTGCTCGACCAGCTCGATCAGCTCGTCCTGCACGACGAGTGCCGCCACCTCGGCGTTGTCGACGACGAACTGCACCTCGGGCCCGGTGAGCCGGAAGTTGATCGGCACGATGATCAGCCCGGCCTTGGCCGTGGCCGCATAGAGCTCCAGCCACTCGACGCAGTTGTAGGCCAGCACGGCGACCCGGTCGCCCTTGGCCAGCCCCAGGCCCAGCAGCGCGTTAGCGAGCCGGCAGGAGCGCTCGTTCCACGTGGCGAACGTCATGGCGCGCTCGAGGTCGCGCGCCCCCACCTTGTCGCCCAGCAGGCGCGCATGGACCGAAAGCATCTGCCCGAGGGTCAACAGGTCTTGCATGTGGGGTCGTCCGGTTTGCCGATCGGGAATGCCGCGGTCGGCAGGGGCTCGAGGTGGTTGTCCGGCAGGTCGGGCGCCATCAATCGCTTCCCGTCGACCCGGCACCCTGCCGTTCCGTCGCCGTCAGGAAGTCGGGCCTCGAGATCGCGACCGCGACGATGGCGCGGCGCTGGAGCGCCGCATGCAGGTCGCCATCCGCATCGCAGCGGCCGGCACGGATGGCAGCGGCCGAGCCAGCCACCGCCACGGCC
>JBATRI010000675.1:0-41659 GCA_049292515.1 Geminicoccaceae bacterium | reverse complement strand
CTGGCGAAACGCTGCGCCTTGGTGATCGTCGCGTCGACCATCACCGTCTCAAGCACGTCCTCCGGCACGCCGGCCGTGAACGGCGCGTCCCAGATGCCCTGCTGCGACCAGCGCCGGAAGCGGCGATCGAGCGAATTGGGCTTGCCGAACCGCTCCGGCAGGTCCTCCCAGGCAACGCCGGTTACGGTGCTGGGGAGTCAATAGGTGGCGGTGCTCGGCACCAGAGGTGCCAGCTGCCTACGTCGCTCATCGTTCACCCGCCAGCCTCGGTGCACTAAAAACTCGCGCCAGCCGTCCAGCTGGAGCGATCTCAAGCCCTGCGAATGGCAGCTCGCTTGGCAGGCGCCGGTATCGGCAGCGGTAACGCCGTCTGGTACTTCACGCGCTTCAGGGCGATGCTCGAACGGATGCTTGCCACCCCCTCAATCCGGGACAATCGCTTGACGATGAACTGCTCCAGTTCGGGAAGATCGGTCACGACCACCCGCAACAGGTAATCCGCATCACCGGTCATCAGGTAGCACTCCATGACCTCGGGGAAATTGGCCACGGCCTGTTCAAAGCGCTCGAGCGCCGGCTCGACCTGTCGGTCCAGGCTGACCTGGATGAAGACACTCACCGTCAACCCGATCGCCTTCGGATCGAGCAGCGTGACGTAGCGACCGATCACTCCCGCCTGTTCGAGCGCCCTGACGCGGGTAAGGCACGGTGAGGGGGACAGGTTGACTCGGGTGGCGAGCTCCGCGTTGGTGAGCTTTGCGTTCTGCTGCAGTTCCGCCAAAATGCGCAGATCGATCATGTCCAACTACGATTATCCTCTCCTGCAGCATATTGTGCCGATAGAGGCCTACTTAAACGAATTTTCTGCTGCAAGTTCGTGTCTTTCGATGCAACTTCAGAAACACATGCTGTGGCGGCACCGTTAGGTTGCCATCGACCGACGAACACAGCCTGGCACAACGCAGATGACCTTCCCCGCCCTGACATCCTCCTTCCCCGCCGCGGGTTCCATCGACGTCGATCCAGTCGAAACCCAGGAATGGATCGATTCCCTGGCGGCGGTGGCCCAACTCGTCGGTCAGGACAGGGCTCTTTATCTGCTGCGGCAGCTGGAGGAGCAGGGCCAGCAGCTCGGCATCATCTCCAATGTGCCGCCCTACTCGGCCTACCGCAACACCATCCCGCTGGAGCGGCAGGGCCCCTATCCCGGCGATCTCGCCATGGAAGAGCGGATCACCGCCATCATCCGCTGGAACGCCCTGGCCATGGTGATGCGCGGCAATGCCGCCTATGGCGATCTCGGCGGCCATGTCGCGAGCTACGCCTCGGCGGCCGAGATCTTCGAGGTGGGCTTCAACCATTTCTTCCGGGGCGACCGGCGGGGCGAAGGCGACCTCGTGTTCTTCCAGCCGCATTCGGCACCGGGCGTCTATGCACGGGCCTTCCTGGAGGGGCGGCTGGCCGAGGACCAGATCGCCTCCTACCGACAGGAGATTGCGGGGCACGGCCTGTGCTCGTACCCCCATCCGTGGCTGATGCCCGACTTTTGGCAGTTCCCCACGGGCTCCATGGGTATCGGCCCGATCAGCGCTATCTATCAGGCCCGATTCCAGCGCTATCTGCGCGACCGGGGTCTCGCCGACACGGACCGGCGACACGTCTGGGGCATGTTCGGCGACGGTGAGATGGACGAGCCCGAATCAACCGGTGCTTTGACCCTGGCGGTCCGCGAGAATCTCGACAACCTCACCTTCGTGATCAACTGCAACCTGCAGCGGCTCGACGGGCCGGTCCGCGGCAACGGACAGATCATCCAGGAGCTGGAATCACTGTTCGCCGGCGCCGGCTGGAACGTCATCAAGGTGCTTTGGGGCTCCGACTGGGATGCGCTGTTCTCGCTCGACACTAGCCATACCCTGCTCAAGAGCTTCGCCGCGACGGTCGACGGCAAGTATCAGACGCTCGGGGCCAAGGATGGCGCCTACAATCTCGAGAAGTTCTTCGGCCAGAATCCCGAGTTGCAGGCGATCGTCGCCCACATGACGCAGGCCGAGGTCGATGCGCTGCGCCGCGGCGGGCACGACCTGCGCAAGCTCCACGCCGCCTTCGCCCAGGCGCGTGACCACAAAGGGCAGCCGACTGTCATCCTGGCTAAGACGAAGAAGGGGTTCGGCATGGGCCGGGCCGGCGAATCCCGGATGATCTCGCACCAGGCCAAGAAGCTCGACGTCGAGGCCTTGCTGGCATTCCGGAACCGTTTCGCTCTCCCGATGAGCGACGAGGACGTCATCGCGCTGAAGTTCTACCGCCCGGCAGAGGGCAGCCCCGAGTTGGCCTACATCCACGAACGGCGGGCGGCTCTCGACGGCTATCTGCCGAGCCGGAGCCCTACCGCGCCGAGCTTGCCGGTGCCCGAGCTGCGCAGTTACGCGGGTTTTGCCCTCGATGCCGACGGCAAGGAGATGTCGACCACGATGGCGGCCGTCCGCCTGATGGGGAACCTGCTGCGGGACAAGACGCTCGGCCCGCGCATTGTCCCCATCGTCGCCGACGAGGCACGCACCTTCGGGATGGCGAACCTATTCCGTCAGATCGGCATCTACTCGCCGGTCGGGCAGCTCTACGAGCCCGAGGATGCCGGCTCGATGCTGGCCTACCGCGAGGCCACGGACGGGCAGCTGCTCGAGGAGGGCATCACCGAGGCGGGCGCGATCTCGTCCTGGGTCGCCGCCGCCACCTCCTACTCGGTCAGCGGCGTGCCGATGCTGCCGTTCTACATCTACTATTCGATGTTCGGCTTCCAGCGCGTCGGTGACCTCATCTGGGCTGCCGCCGACCAGCGCGCGCGGGGATTCCTGTTCGGTGCCACGGCCGGACGCACGACGCTCGGCGGCGAAGGGCTGCAACACCAAGACGGCTCGAGCCATGTCAGTGCGGCGACCATACCGAACTGCCGGGCCTACGATCCGGCGTTCGCGGGTGAGCTTGCCGTCATTCTCGATCACGGCATGCGGGAGATGCTCGTCGAGCAGCAGGACTATTTCTACTATATCACCATGATGAACGAGAACTATGCCCAGCCGAGCCTCCCGGCGGGCGTGGCGGCGGACGTGGTCAAGGGCCTCTATCGGTTTCGCGGGCCGGCCGCCGGCGAGGCGCCGCTGCGTCTCGTGGGCTCGGGGGCTATCCTGAACGAGGTCGTCGCGGCGGCGGATCTGCTGCTCCAGGATTGGGGGATCGCCACCGAGATCTGGAGTGCCACGAGCTTCGGCGAGCTCGCGCGCGACGCACGCGAGATGGAGCGCTGGAACCGGCTGCATCCGGGCGAGGCTCGTCGGGCCAGCCACGTCGAGGCCTGCCTCGGGGGGCCGCGGCCGATCGTGGCCGCAACCGACTATGTCCGTGCCTATCCGCAGCTGATCGCCCCCTATCTCGACGCGAGGCTCGTGACGCTGGGCACCGACGGATTCGGCCGCAGCGACACCCGCTCCAAGCTGCGACGCTTCTTCGAGGTCGACCGGTTCAGCATCGTGGTCGCCGCGTTGGATGCACTGAGCCAGCAGGGTCTTGCCGAGCGGGCGAACGTTGGGGCAGCCATCGGGCGCTATGGGATCGACGTGGATCGCCCGGCGCCGTGGACCTGCTGACCCGTCCGCGTCGCCGCCGTGGTCGGTGGCGACGTCGAACCCGCTCTAACTGTGTGATCCAGGGAGGTTGTTCACCGGTTTTGTAAGCCTGAAGGCGTTATCAGGCTCGACGACGGCCAAGATAGGCAGCGCGTCTTCGATCGGGCGGGGGGCGCCAAGTCTGCGCCCCACTGCGGCACGAAAGGGGAGGATCGATCACCTCAGCCCTCCAGCCAAGCCTTCCTTCCGGCCGTCACACCGCCCAGCAGCTGCAGCCCAGTGCGCCCCAGAAGCTCTTCAGGTCCGCGATCGGCAGCTTCGCCGACCAGGCGGTGGCATGGGCATGCCCATGCAGGCCACAGGAGCTGCCGCAGCCGCAACCGGCAGCCGCTTCGCGCGCGAGGACGGCTTCGTCGCGAATCGGCGGCTCGCCCCACGCCGCGTAGCCCTTGAAGCTGCGCACCGGCGACCAGTCCGGCATGGCCGGCGGCGGCGGATTCTCGTCGAGGCCGGCGAAAGGCCCGGCAGCGTACACGACTTTGCCGCCGACGAGCGTGAGCTCGGAGCTGGTGTCCGCGATCTCGCTTTCCGCGCACGAGAAGTAGTCACGGTCCGGCACGATCACGTCGGCGACCTGACCGACCTGGATGCGGCCCTTGCGGCCCTCCTCGTTCGAGAACCAGGTGACGTTCTCGGTCCACATCCGGAGCGCAGTCTCGCGATCGAGGCAGTTGCGCTGCGGGTAGAGCCGCAGGCCCGCGACCGTGCGGCCGGTGGCTAGCCAGGCCAGCGACACCCAGGGATTGTAGGAGGCAACGCGGGTGGCGTCGGTGCCGGCCGATACCTTGACCCCCTTCTCCAGCATCCGCGCCACGGGCGGGGTCGCTTCCGCCGCGCCGCGGCCGTAACGTTCGACGAAATACTCGCCCTGGTAGGCCATCCGGTGCTGGACCGCGATGCCACCGCCGAGGGCGGCGATGCGGTCGATCGACGCCTCGGAGATCGTCTCCGCATGGTCAAAGAACCAGTTCAGGCCCGCCAGCGGGATGTCCTGGTTCACTTCCTCGAAGACGTCCAGGGCACGCGAGATCGTCTCGTCGTAAGTAGCGTGCAGGCGCCAGGGCCAGCGGTTCTCGGCCAGCACCCGGACCACGCCCTCGAGCTCGCCCTCCATCTCGGGTCCCATGTCGGGCCGCGGCTGACGAAAGTCCTCGAAGTCGGCGGCCGAGAAGACGAGCATCTCGCCGGCGCCATTGTGCCGGAAATAATCATCGCCCTGCTTGTACTTGGACGTCTTCGTCCAGTTCAGGAAGTCGTCCTTCTCGGCCTTCGGCTTCTGCGTGAAGAGGTTGTAGGCGATCCGGATGGTGAGCTGGCCCGCATCCGCGAGCGTCTGCACGACGGCATAATCGTCCGGGTAGTTCTGGAAACCCCCGCCCGCATCGATGGCGCCGGTCACCCCCAGCCGGTTCAGCTCGCGCATGAAGTGGCGTGTCGAGTTGACCTGGTATTCGAGGGGAAGCTTCGGGCCCTTGGCCAGGGTCGCGTAGAGGATCGCGGCATTGGGCTTGGCCAGCAGCAGGCCGGTCGGGTTGCCGGCAGCATCGCGGGTGATCTCGCCGCCCGGAGGCTCCGGCGTGTCCTTCGTGTAGCCGACCACACGGAGGGCTGCGGCGTTGAGCAGCGCCCGGTCGTAGAGATGGAGGATGAAAACCGGCGTCTCGGGTGCCGCGGCATTCAGCTCGTCGATCGTCGGTAGGCGCTTCTCCGTAAACTGGTGCTCGGTGAAGCCGCCGACCACCCTGACCCACTGCGGCGGCGGGGTGACCGCCACCTGCCGCTTCAGCATCGACATCGCATCGGCCAGCGAGCGGACACCGTCCCAGCGCAGCTCCATGTTGAAGTTGAGCCCGCCGCGGATGAGGTGCAGGTGATTGTCGATCAGGCCCGGCAGCAGGCGCCGGCCCTCGAGGTCGAGGATCCGGGTGTCGGGGCCGGCGAGCGCCATCACCTCGCGGTCATGCCCGACGGCAGTGAACACGCCGTCCGTGATCGCGACCGCGTTCGCGGTCGGGTTGGCCCGGTCGAGGGTCGTGACGAGCCCACGATGCAGGATCAGGTCGGGGTGACGAGTGCTCATCGTGCTCTCCGTAAGAGGGTGGTTCGGCCGGGCCTTAGGCAGGCGGCGGCCGTGGTGGCTCCGTGGGCTCCACCGCGAAGCTCTTGCGGTGGAGCACGCTCGACAGCACGGTTGGGTGGCCACGCCAGTAGGATACCGCCATCTCGCCCATCAGCATGCCGAGCAGCCCGAGCAGGGCGATGATCGGGGGTGCCGGTGACTTCACGCCGACCAGACCGTAGGCGATCCCCACGGCAAGCCCAGCGCCGAGTGAGAGAATGTAGGGCAACATGGTCACGCCGTCAGCTCGGTCCGGCCTCGGAGGCATGCTCGCCCAGCGCCCATTTGGAGAAGCGGACCTGGATACCATAGGGCGTCAAGTCCTTCAGGATCTCCATCACGCCGTCATAGGTGGCACCGCGCGCCCAGTCCTGCTGCAGCTCGAAGACGAACTGGAGAGCGGTGATCGGTACCGCACCGGCCTGGACCATGCGCTGGATCGCCCGCTCGTGCGCCTCCGGGCTGGTGTCACCACAGGCATCCGAGACCACGAAGATCTCGTAGCCGGCTTTGAGCATGTCGAGAGTCGGGAAGTTCACGCAAGCGCCCGTCCATAGGCCGGCGAGCACGAACCGCTTGCGCCCGGTGGCGGCCACGGCGGCGCGAAAGTCGGCATTGAGCCAGGAGTTGATCGAGGTCCGGTCGATCACCGTCTTCTCGGGATAGGTGCCCTCAGTCACCTCCGGCATGAACGGGCCCGAGAACGAGTCCTTGGCCACCGTGGTGATGATGGTCGGCACCTCGAACAGCTTCGAGACCCGGGCCAGCACCTGCACGTTATCGACGATGACCTTGCGATCGTGGCTCTGCACACCCTGGAACATGGCAGGCTGGAAGTCGATCAGCGCCAACGCGCAGTTCTGCGGCGACAACAGCTCTTGATAGTCGGACGGCATGCTTTCCCTCCTGTTCGACCGCCCGGCGCGGAATTTCCGCGAGACGCAGGGGCGGCCTATCGGCTCCAGCTTTTGGCAGACCAGCGCTACCGCTGGCTTGGAGGTTTGCATCGCCGGTTGGACGGAATCGCCGTCGCGATCCTGTCCAAGTTGGCCGCTCGGAATTTCTCGTCAGCGAAGTGTCAACTGACCCTTCCGACCCCTTGTCCTTTTTGTCGGATCGCGTGAACCGCCTCCGCGTCATGGCACCGGGGCGATCCGTCCGATGGATCACGGGGAAAGAGCTGAACGTCAGTCCGGCACGCCGCCAAGCGCCCTACCCCGTCACCCACCGTGGCCGCGATGCGCCACGAGCTTCCGGTAAGCGCCGTCGCGACCGGCTTCGCGGAAGCCCAGAGTGTCGGACAGGATGATGGCTGCGCGTCCGGCGTCCTGCACGCTCAACGTGACGCCAAGGAGGCCGCGCAGGCATGGTGGAACATCGCCGCCGCTCCAACCCGGCTGGGCGGTCCTCGAGACGATGCTCGTGAGGTGATGGACGCCGCGGGCCGACATTGGGCCAGCCCGTCAGCCGGGGCTCGGCATCGCGGCGGGACCGCCTGCCGGACTTACATGGCGGTCGAGGCCCTCTTCGGCGGCGGTCGGATAATCGATGTAGCCTTGCGGTCCCTGCGTATACCATGTGGCGACGTCATCGGAACGTAGCGGCAGCCCCTGCCGGATGCGCAGCGGCAGGTCGGGATTGGCCAGGAAGTTGCGCCCAAACGTGATGGCATCGGCCTCGCCCCGATCGAGCGCCGCTTGGCCCGTCTCGCCGTCATAGTCCGAGTTGAGCACGAGCGGGCCCTCGAACGCCGCTCGGATGACCGGATGGACCGCTGGTCGGTCCGGCTTACCCCGCGTGCCCTCGGGCCCGGGCTCGCGCAGCTCCAGGAAGGCGATGCCGATGCGCGACAGCTCGGTCGCCGCGGCCCGGAACAGCGGCTCCGGTTCGGGATCGTTGACGCCCTGGCTGTCGCCGTTGGGCGATAGCCGCACCGCCGTGCGGTCGGCTCCGACCGCGCCTGCCAGGGCCTCCGTCACCTCGACCAGGAGCCGAATGCGGTTCTCGATCGACCCACCGTAGCGGTCCGTGCGGTGGTTGGCGGTGGCGCGCAGGAACTGGTCGATCAGGTAGCCGTTAGCCGCATGCAGCTCCACGCCATCGAACCCGGCCTCGAGCGCATGGCGGGCGGCGCGGCCGTAATCGTCCAGAAGGCCAGGGATCTCGTCCACGCCCAGCGCACGGGCCTCCGCATGCGACTGCTTGCCGGCATAGGTGTGCGCTTCGCCGGGCGCCGTCGTCGCCGAAGCGGACACGGACTTCCCGCCGGCGAGGAAGCTCGGATGGACGACGCGTCCCATATGCCAGAGCTGGCAGAAGATCCGTCCGCCGGCATCGTGCACGGCCGCCGTCACGCTCTTCCAGCCTTCGACCTGCGCCGCCGTCCAGATGCCGGGCGCGAAGGGCCAGCCGAGCCCCTGGCGGTTGATGCCCGTCCCCTCCGAGATGATCAGGCCGGCGCTCGCGCGCTGCCGGTAGTACTCGATCATTAATGGCGTAGGCACGTGATCGCGCGTGCTGCGGGCGCGGGTGAGCGGCGCCATCAGGATGCGGTTGGGCGCCTGGATGGCGCCCATGCGGATGGGGTCGAACAGCGACGGCATGGAAATCCCCTGTGGCCGGATCGTCGACGGTGGCAGATGGCGTCGGCCCGCCTCAGCGGGGCAGCAGGTTCGTCTTGGCGAGATCGACCACCGCCGCGCCGTCGCCGCTCATGACGGCGCGCAGGAGCCACAGGCTGAAGCCTTTCACCTGCTCCAGCCCGATCGTGGGCGGCATGGACAGCTCCTGGGTCGCGGTCACGACATCGAGAAGGGCCGGCCCATCGTGGGCGAGGATTTCCGCCACGGCCCCAGGCAGGTCGCCCGGGTCCTCGACCCGGACGGCATGGATCCCCATCGCCCGCGCCATCGCGGCGAAATCGGGGTTCTGCAGGTCCGTGCCGAGCTCGACGAGGCCTGCCGCCTTCATCTCGAGTGCCACGAAGCCCAGCACACCGTTGTTGAAGATCACGACCTTCACCGGCAATTTCTGCTGCGTCAGCGTGATCAGGTCGCCCATCAGCATGGTGAAGCCGCCATCACCGGACAGCGAGATCACCTGGCGGCCCGGTTGCGCCGCCTGCACACCGATCGCTTGCGGCAGGGCGTTAGCCATGGAGCCGTGCGCCAGCGAACCCACGAGCCGGCGCCGGCCGTTCATCACGACATAGCGCGCGGCCCAGATCGTGGGTGTGCCAACGTCGAAGGTGAAGACGGCATCCTCGGCCGCAGCCTCGCTGACCAGCCGTGCGAGATATTGCGGGTGGATCGGCTTGCGCCCCGGCGTGCCCTGCGCCAGCCGATCGAGCCCGCTGCGCGACGCATCGTAGTGCGCAAGACACTCGTCGAGGTGGCTTCGGTCGCCTTTGGTCGCGAGCCTGGGCAGCAGGGCCTCGAGCGTCGCCTTGACGTCGCCGACCAGGCCGAGATCGAGCTTGCAGCGCCGACCGAGATTCTCGGCCCGGATGTCGACCTGGGCGATCCTGCACTCGGTTGGTAGGAACTGCTTGTAGGGGAAGTCGGTACCCAGCATCAAAAGGACGTCGCACGCATGCATGGCGTGGTAGCCGGATTCGAAGCCGATGAAGCCCGTCAGGCCGACATCGTAGGGATTGTCGTGCTCGACATGCTCCTTGCCACCCAGCGCGTGCACGATCGGGCTCTTCAGCGCCTCGGCCAAGGCCATCAGGGGGGCGTGCGCGCCTGCACAGCCGCGGCCGCAGAATAGCGTGACACGCTCCGCCCCGTCGAGCAGGCTCGCCAGCGCATCCAGCTCGGCCTCGCCTGGCCGCACCAGCGGCGGCACCGGCACGAGACCTGGGTTGGGCGACGTGCCCCGTTCGGGTGCGGGCCGCAGCGCCACATCACCGGGTATGACGATCACGGCGACGCCGCGCAGCCCGATGGCAGCGCGGATCGCATTCTCAAGCACGTAGGGCATCTGCTGCGGATCCGAGACCAACTCGCAATAGACGCTGCACTCGCGGAACAGATTTTGGGGATGGGTCTCCTGGAAATAGCCGCCGCCGATCTCCGCCGAAGGGATCTGCGCTGCTATCGCCAGAACCGGTGTGCGCGTGCGTTGCGCGTCGTAGAGCCCATTGATGAGATGCAGGTTACCGGGGCCGCATGATCCAGCGCAGACTGCAAGCTCACCGGTGATCTGCGAATCGCCGGCTGCCGCGAAGGCAGCGACCTCCTCGTGCCGGACATGGACCCACTCGATCGAGCCGCGTCGCCGCAGCGCCTCGGTCAGCCCGTTGAGGCTGTCCCCCACAACACCGTAGATCCGCCGTACCCCGGCCTGCCCCAGCGTGTCGACGATCAGCTCAGCTACATTTCCGGTCATCGTCTTCCCTCGCAGCAAGGCGGCAGGGGCTGCGTTTGGCCGCGGCCAATGCTCCACCCCTCATTTCAGGAGTGTACGGAATACCGCAGGCCGCAAGCTAGTAGGCTTGCAGCGTCTTTTGGACATTGGGCTTGTGGCGAGTTCCATGGATAGTGCCAGCGATGACGCCAATCCCTGGTGCCGAGCCGACGCGAGGTTCGGCTCGACGCGCCGGTCGCACAATATCCTACGGAGTTGATGACCAGGCGAGCCCGGCCGGGCGTCATGACGCGGGCTGCCTTTCGGGAGAGCTGAACATGGGACGGATCCCGCCGGCCTATGCGAGGCCAAGGGCCGGACGGTCGAGCTATCCGGGCACACCCAGTGAATGCATATCGTTTTCGACATAGGTAAGGGCGAAATTGCCATTTGAATAATATCTATCGGTACACCTAGAAGCAGATGCCTATTCGAAAACGCCGTGCCGCAAGCGAGCTTGGGGCCACCAAGCGCAGGGAGCCCAGTATCGATGAGCCGTCTCTCCTTTTCTGGCCAAGCTGATCATCGTCGGCACAACACAGATCAGTCAGCGCCAGACCAGCACACAGATTCGATCTGCGGATCGCCATGTCGGTCAAATCTGAAGCAATCCTCTTCTCAATATGAGGTGATATTTATACAAATCAATAACTCTACGCACGGTTAAGTTTCACGCATACCACCATGTGCGTAATTTAGAATTATGGATTATCAAATTATTCTTGTAGTTTAGATATAAATCAAACGTCTTTTCTGATCACGCGAAAATAAAATCTATTCATATATTGTCAGATTTACTACAATTTATAACATAATTGCAGTATTACTATGTGTTATAGCTGAACGCAAAAGACTTATTCAAATCTTCGGAAACTCTTGCAAAAGAGCGAAATCAACAGACATCGGAGGTCTCACGACGTGAAGCTCACTTCCTTGATGACAGCTACGTCCCTCGTATCTTCGCTACTGATATTCGGCGCTCAGGCTGCCGAGCTCACCGTAGGATTCTCGCAGATCGGCTCGGAATCCGGCTGGCGCGCTGCCGAGACTTCAGTCTCAAAGGCAGAAGCGGAGAAGCGCAACATCAATCTCAAGATTGCCGACGCGCAGCAGAAGCAGGAGAACCAGATCAAGGCCATCCGATCCTTCATCGCCCAAGGTGTGGATGCCATCTTCCTGGCGCCCGTGGTCGCCACCGGCTGGGACGCGGTGCTCGACGAAGCGAAGGAAGCCGAGATCCCGGTAGTGCTGCTCGACCGCAACATCGACACCGCCGAGCCGGATCTCTACCTCACGGCCGTGACCTCCGACAGCGTGCATGAAGGCGAAGTCGCCGGCGAATGGCTGGTGAAGGCCATCGACGGCAAGCCCTGCAACGTGGTCGAGCTCCAGGGCACGGTCGGGGCCAGCGTGGCCACCGATCGCAAGAAGGGCTTCGATACCGCGATCGCCAGCCACGGCAACATCAAGGTCGTGCGCAGCCAGACGGGCGACTTCACGCGCGCGAAAGGCAAGGAGGTCATGGAGAGCTTCATCAAGGCGGAGGGTGGCGGCAAGGACATCTGTGCGGTCTACGCGCACAATGATGACATGATGATTGGCGCCATTCAGGCGATGAAAGAAGCCGGGCTGAAGCCGGGCACGGAAATACTCACCGTCTCCATCGATGCCGTACCCGCGATCTTCAAGGCGTTCGTCGCCGGTGAGGCCAACGCCACGGTCGAGTTGACGCCCGACATGGCTGGGCCAGCCTTCGACGCGATCTTGGCTTTCAAGAATGCCGGTACGGCGCCGCCGAAATGGATTCAGACCGAGTCCAAGCTCTACACGGCGGCAGACGATCCGCAGCAGATCTACGACAGCAAGAAGGATCTCGGCTACTAGGCCGTCTTTTGCGGTGCCGCGGAAGACTGCCGCTTCCCGGCACCCTTTCCTTCATCCCGATTGCAAGTTGCCGGCCCATGTAGCGGAGCCGGAAGGAGCCACCTGCATGTTTACGGCGGCCCAGGCAAGCAGTCTGCTCGACGTGCGCGGCCTCACCAAGACCTTCGCCGGCACACGGGCCTTGGGCGGTGTCAACCTGACCCTGCGGGCGGGCGAGATCCATGCGCTGCTTGGCGAGAATGGGGCCGGCAAGTCGACGCTCATCAAGGTCGTGACCGGCGTTCTCCCGCGCGATGCCGGCACGGTGCATCTCGACGGGGTGGAGATAGCGCCCCGCTCGACCGACGAAGCGATCCGCACCGGCATCGCCGCCGTCTATCAGGAGGTGAACCTGCTGCCGAACCTGTCGGTGGCGCAGAACCTGTTTCTCGGCCGGCAGCCCACCCGACTGGGTTTTGTCCGCGAGCGCGAGATGCGTCGGAACGCTGCCCGGCTCATGAGCGGCTTCGGGCTGGACATCGACGTGGCAGCGCCGCTCGGCACCTACTCGGTGGCGATCCAGCACATCACCGCCATCGCGCGCGCCGTTGACATGTCGGCACGCGTGCTGATCCTCGACGAGCCGACGGCCAGCCTCGACAGCCATGAGGTCGAGGTGCTGTTCGGGGTCATGCGGCAGCTTGCCGGGCGTGGCATCGGCATTCTGTTCGTCACCCACTTCCTCGACCAGGTCTATGCGATCTGCGACCGCATCACCGTGCTGCGCAACGGCCAGCTGGTGGGCGAGCGCAAAACGGCGAGCCTGCCGCGGCTCGAGCTGGTGGGCATGATGCTCGGCCGCGAGCTCGCCAATGCCACCGCCGAGCGCGCGCGGCAGAACCCTGATCCCGAGCGACCGGCCTATGCCTCGTTCCGAAGCTTCGGCAAGGCAGGCTACGTCGCTCCCTTCGACCTCGATCTGCGGAGTGGCGAGGTCGTGGGCCTTGCCGGCCTGCTCGGCTCGGGGCGCACGGAGACCGCCCGACTCGTGTTCGGCGTCGAGCGCGCCGATCTGGGCAGCGCTACGATCGACGGTCGGAGCGTGCGGCTGAGCTCGCCGCAGGAAGCGATACGCTACGGCTTCGGCTACTGCCCGGAGGAGCGCAAGACCGAGGGTATCGTCGCCGAGCTAACCGTGCGCGAGAACATCGTGCTGGCGCTCCAGGCCCGTCGGGGCTTCATGCAGCCGCTGTCGCGGCGTGAGCAGGACGAGATCGCGCAGCGCTACATCGAGCTGCTCGACATTCGGCCACCAGACCCCGAGCGGCCAATCGGCCTGCTGTCCGGCGGCAACCAGCAAAAGGCGCTGCTTGCTCGCTGGCTCGCCACCCGGCCATGCGTGCTGATCCTCGACGAGCCAACCCGCGGCATCGATGTCGGCGCTCATGCCGAGATCATCCGCCTCATCCGCCAACTTTGCGCGGAAGGGATGGCGTTGCTCGTGATCTCCTCGGAGCTCGAGGAGATCGTCACTTATGCCGATCGGGTGATCGTGCTGCGCGACCGTGTGCATGTCGCGACCCTGGAAGCCGAGCGGATCGATGAGTCGTCGATCCTGGCGACCATCGCCGGCGAGTTGCCGCAAGCTGCTGCGTGAGGGGCACTGATTTGACCATGACCTTGCGCCTTCCCAGACGCGGCCTGCCGCAGATTGGCGCCTTCCTGGCCATCCTGGCGATCAGTTGGGCGGTGTCGCCGCAGTTCTTCGATCTCAGGCTGCAGGACGGCCGGCTGTTCGGGAGTCTGGTCGATGTCTTCAATCGCGGCGCGCCGGTGGCACTGCTCTCGCTGGGGATGGTGCTGGTGATCGCGACCGGCGGCATCGACCTTTCGGTGGGCGCGGTAATGGCGATCTCCGGGGCCATCGCCGCAAGTCTTGCCGACAGCCATGCTCTTCCGGTGGTACTCGCGGCTGCGCTCGGTGCCGGCATGCTGTGCGGGCTTTGGAATGGCCTGCTGGTAGCCGTGCTCGGGATTCAGCCGATCATCGCCACATTGATCCTCATGGTGGCGGGACGGGGCATTGCCCAGCTCATCACCGAAGGGCGCATCATCACCTTCACCTCGCCGCAGCTCGCCTGGTTCGGTGGTGGTTCCGTGCTTGGCGTTCCGACACCTGTGGCCATCACCTTCGCCATGTTGGCGCTGACGCTGGCACTCGTGCGTGGCACGGCCCTGGGGCTGATGATCGAGGCAACCGGCGGCAATGCGAAAGCCAGCGCGCTTGCGGGTGTCAGCACGCGCAGCATGACCATCGCGGTCTATGTGTGGTGCGGGCTGTGTGCCTCACTCGCCGGTATCGTCGCCGCGGCCGACATCCTGGGCGCCGACGCCAACAATGCCGGCCTCTGGCTCGAGCTGGACGCCATCCTGGCGGTGGTGATCGGCGGTACCTCGCTGCTCGGCGGGCGCTTCAGCCTGGCACTGGCCGTTCTCGGTGCCCTCATCATCCAGGCCATGAACACGGGCATCCTGCTTTCCGGCTTCGCCCCGGAGTTCAACCTCGTGGTCAAGGCACTGGTGGTGCTGACCGTCCTGCTCCTTCAGTCGCCTCGAATGGCCGGGGCCGCCACGTTCCTGCAAGGAGGACGGAGATGAAGCGCCTGCTGCCAGTGCTGGTCACCACGGCCGTCTTCATCGCCGGGTTCATCATCTGTTCCCTGCAGTTCCCAAACTTCGCCTCGACCCGCGTGGTCGCTAATCTGCTCACCGACAACGCGTTCCTCGGCATCGTCGCGGTCGGCATGACTTTCGTCATCATCTCCGGCGGAATCGACCTCTCCGTCGGCTCCGTGGTCGGCTTCACGACAGTTTTCCTTGCACTGGCCATCGAGCGCTGGGGCATGCCACCGCTGCTGGCATTCACCTTGATCCTAGTCATCTGCGCTCTGTTCGGTGCAACCATGGGAGCGATGATCCAGTTCTTCGAGATGCCGCCGTTCATCGTGACGCTTGCCGGCATGTTTCTGGCTCGTGGGGCGAGCTTCCTGCTGTCGACCGAGTCGATCCCGATCAACGCCGCGCTCTACTCGGATCTTGCCAGCTACGCGATCAGGCTGCCCGGCGGCGGTCGCCTGACCGTGATCGCCATGATCATGCTGGCCGTGTTTGCCGCTGGCATCGTGCTGCTGCACTTCACGCGTTTCGGCGCCAACGTCTACGCCCTCGGCGGTAGCCGGGTCTCAACCGAGCTGATGGGTGTGCGGGTCGGCTCGATGACCATTCGCATCTACATGCTTTCCAGCGTCCTGGCCGGGCTTTCCGGAATCGTCTTCTCCTTCTACACTTCCGCCGGCTACTCACTCTCCGCCGTCGGGGTGGAACTCGATACCATTGCCGCGGTGGTGATCGGTGGCACGCTGCTTACCGGCGGCTATGGATCCATCTTCGGCACCTTCGTCGGCATTCTTATCCAGGGTCTCATCCAGACCTACATCAGCTTCGATGGTACGTTGTCGAGCTGGTGGACCAAGATCGCCACGGGCGTTCTGCTGTTCGCCTTCATTGCCTTTCAGCAGAGCATGCTGGGCCTTTTGCGCCAACGGTCGAGGAGCCGGCCTGCACGGGCAGTTGCGCCATGAACGCATGTGTCCATCACTGCGCCGCTGGCGATGATGGCACGCTGCAGACAGCAGTCCTTCACCATGCCGGTTGCGTGGACGGGCCCGGTTCGGCAAGCTGGAGCAAATGAGCATCAACTGCCGATCCACCAGCGGGCCCGAGCTCACTCCCTGCGACACGCTCCCCATCGGCCAAGCGCTGCGGGTCGACGATGCCACGCACCCCACTTTTCCTCGAGGCCAACGCGGCTCGCTCATGCCGTGCAACAGCAACCAGTAGGTCAGCGCAGTGTTCACGATCGGCATCGATTACGGCACGAATTCAGTCCGGGCTCTCGTCGTCCGCTGCAGCGACGGTGCTGAGCTCGCAAGCTGCGTCGTCGACTACCCGAGCGGCCATCAAGGTATCCTGCTCGATCCGCACGACCACCTCCTCGCGCGCCAGCATCCGAGTGATTATCTGCTCGGGCTCGAGCGGAGCGTCAAAGGCGCTCTCGCGATTGCATCCGACAAGCCGGGTTTCAGTGCGGCGCAGGTCGTCGGCATCGGCGTGGACTCGACCGGCTCCAGCCCCATCCCGGTCGACAGCGGCAACCAGCCGCTGGCACTGGGCGAACGGCGCGACAACCTCAACGCACAGTGCTGGTTGTGGAAAGACCACACCAGCTGGCGCGAGGCGGAGAACATCACCAGGCTCGCAGCCGAGCATCGGCCCCAGTTCCTCGCCAAATGTGGCGGCACCTACTCGTCGGAGTGGTGGTGGGCCAAGATCTGGCATTGCCTGAACGTCGAGCCCGCCGTCTTTGCGGCGGCGTTCTCCTGGGTCGAGCTTGCCGATTGGATACCGTCGGTACTCGCCGGGGTGAACGATCCGCGAGAGATCAAGCGCGGTGTCTGTGGCGCAGGCCACAAGGCGCTCTATGCCGACGAATGGGGCGGCCTGCCGGACAAGGCGTTCCTGGCCATGCTGGACCCGCAGCTCGCCGACTTGCGTGACCGGCTCTACGAGCAGGCGTTCGACGCCGCTACCGCGGCGGGCGCGCTCGATGCCAGATGGGCGGAGAAGCTTGGCCTGCCCGCGGGCATCCCGATCGCGATTGGCGAGTTCGACGTCCACTATGGCGCCATCGGCTGCGGTGTCCGCGAGGGGACCCTGGTCAAGGTCATCGGGACGTCGACCTGCGATTGCGGCGTCGCGCCGGCCGACAAGGCGATCAGGGACATTCCCGGCATCTGCGGCATCGTCAAGGGTGCCATTCTACCTGGCTATTTCGGTATCGAGGCTGGTCAGTCGGCGGTCGGTGACATCTTCAAGTGGTGGATCGAGGGAGTCTGCGGCGGCAGCGAGGCCCTCCATGCGGAGCTGACCGCCGAGGCCGCCACGCAACGGCCGGGCGCGTCGGGGCTGCTCGCACTGGATTGGAACAACGGGAATCGCACCATTCTGGTCGACCAGCGCCTCACCGGCTTGCTGCTCGGTCAGACACTCTACACGACGCGAGCCGAGATCTACCGCGCACTCATTGAGGCGACTGCTTTCGGTGCGCGCGCCATCATCGAGCGCATTCGCGAGTATGGGGTGATCATCGATCGCGTGGTGTGCACGGGCGGCATCGCCGAGAAGAACCCGCTCCTGATGCAGATCTATGCCGACGTGACCGGCTGCACCATGCTGCTGGCCAACTCCAGCCAGACCTGTGCGCTCGGCTCGGCCGTTGCCGCTGCGGTGATCGCCGGCGTTCATGCCGACTTTCCCGCGGCGCAACAGGCCATGACGTCCTTGCGGTCGACCCGCTATGAGCCCAACCCGGCAAACCAAGCTGTCTACGACCAGCTCTACCGGCTCTATCGCGACCTGCACGACAGCTTCGGCGGCATGAGCAAAGCCGCCGATCTTTCGCACGTGATGAAATCCCTGCTCGACATCAAGTCCGCCCACCCCTGATGGGCGTGCAATCTCGGCGCCACATCTGGCGCCTTCCAAGGAATAGAAGGTCTTCAAGCAGATGATCCGACTTGAGACTCCCGAGGTCTGGCTGGTTTGCGGCTCCCAGCATCTCTATGGCGAAGGCCCCTTGCAGCAGGTGGCCGAGCATTCCAGCCACATCGCGCACGCGCTGGCCGAAGCCGGCACCCTGGCGCTGCGCACGGTCTGCAAGCCCGTGGCCACCACGTCGGAGGAGATCGTGCGCCTGTGCCAGCAGGCCAATGCCGACCCGAGCTGTGCTGGCCTGATCCTCTGGATGCACACCTTCTCGCCGTCGAAGATGTGGATCCGCGGGCTGAACCTGTTGCGCAAGCCGTTCGTGCATCTCCACACGCAGTTCAATCGCGAGCTGCCGTGGGACACGATCGACATGGACTTCATGAACCTGAACCAGTCGGCGCACGGTGATCGCGAGGCCGGCTTTATCCACACCCGTATGCGCCTCGGCCGCAAGGTCGTGGTCGGGCATTGGTCCGATCCCGAGGTTCACGGCCGACTGGATGCCTGGATGCGGGCGGCCTGGGCCTGGCACGACTGGCAGGGCGCCCGGTTCTGCCGCTTCGGCGACAACATGCGTCAGGTCGCCGTGACCGAAGGCGACAAGGTTTCTGCCGAGATGAAGCTCGGCTTCACCGTGGACGGCTACGGTGTGGGTGATCTCGCTGGCGTGGTCGCCTGCATCACGGAGGCGGCGATCGACGAGCTCGTGGCCGAGTATCGCCACCGCTACCAGATGTCGGCCGACGTCGAGCCGGGCGGCGCCCGCTACGGTGCGGTGCGCTACGGCGCCCACCTCGAGCTCGGGATGGCCGCCTTCCTGGCGGAGGGAGGCTTCAAGGGCTTCACGACGACGTTCGAAGACCTGCACGGGCTCGAACAGCTGCCGGGCTTGGCGCCGCAGCGGCTCATGACCGCCGGCTACGGCTTTGCCGGCGAAGGCGACTGGAAGACGGCGGCCCTGGTGCGGGCCATGAAGGTGATGGGCCACGGCCTGCCCGGTGGCACCTCGTTCATGGAGGACTACACCTACGATCTGGCCGAAGGGAACGAGCGCGTGCTGGGCTCCCACATGCTCGAGCTCTGCGAATCGATTGCAGTGGACCAGCCCGCCATCGAGGTGCATCCGCTGAGCATCGGCGGCAAGGCGGACCCGGTTCGCCTGGTGTTCAACGCCAAGGCCGGCCCAGCGCTCAATGCCTCGCTGGTCGACCTCGGCAACCGCTTCCGCCTGATCGTCAACGAGGTCACGGCCATCGAGCCGCCTCCGCTGCCGAAGCTGCCGGTGGCGCGGGCGGTGTGGAAATGCGCGCCCGACTTCAAGACGGCCTGCGCCGCGTGGATCCTGGCCGGCGGTGCGCACCACACGGGCTACAGTTACAGCGTGACGGCCGAGATGCTCGATGACTTCGCGACCATCGCCGGCATCGAGCAGGTGACCATCGACCAGCATACCCGGATCGGCCCGTTCAAGCAGGAGCTGCGCAACAACGAGATCTACTACCATTTCGCGCAAGGCGTGCGTGCCTAGTGCCAAGATGCGAGCCTGGATCTACTGAAGCCGGCACTGCTGGCGCCACAACCGTCGAGATGTCGAGTCGATGTACAAAGAGCTGAAGCGGGAAGCCTATGAGGCCAACATTGCGCTGCCGAAATATGGCTTGATCAATCTCACTTTCGGCAACGCCAGCGCGGTCGATCGAGCCAAGTGCGTCTTCGCCATCAAGCCCAGCGGTGTGGCTTACGATCAGCTCAGCCCGGACGACATGGTGGTGGTTGATTTGGAGGGTGCCAAGGTCGAGGGCGACTTGGCCCCTTCGTCCGATACGCCGACCCACCGCCGGCTGCTGCTGGCTTTTCCGACTATCGGCGGGGTGGTGCACACCCACTCGACCCACGCTACGGCCTTTGCCCAGGCAGGCAGGCCAATCCCGATCTTCGGCACGACGCATGCCGACTACTTTGCCGGTGAGGTGCCGGTCACGCGCAAGATGACGGCCGAAGAGATCGCCTCGGCTTACGAATGGGAGACTGGGAACGTCATCGTCGAGCGCTTCGGCAATCTCGACCCGCTCGAATATCCGGGTGTCCTGGTCAATCGACACGCGCCGTTCACTTGGGGCACCACGGCGGCCAAGGCGGTCGAGGCCGCGGTGGCGGTCGAGTGCATCGGGCAGATGGCCATGCTGTCCTTGCACCTGTCACCTGGCCTCACGGCGATCGAGCCTGAACTGCTGGACAAGCACTTCCAGCGCAAGCATGGGCCGGGCGCCTATTATGGCCAGCCTGCAGGTACCAAAGCCTGATCGGCCACATATGTGCTTTCCAGTAACGTCACCTCGCGGCGAAGGATACCCCGTGACGAATTTCGACAACCCGCTGCGTCAGCTGAACGCCGCTGGACAGAGCGTCTGGTGCGACAACATCCACCGGGCGATGCTGACTTCGGGCAGCCTGCTCGCCATGATCGAGGCCGACGATCTGCGCGGCATCACTTCCAACCCCGCGATCTTCGACAAGGCGATCAGCGCCGGCCATGCCTACGACTCCATCCTCGAGCGCGAGCTTGGGCGCGATCGACAGCAGTCACCACGAGCGCTGTTCTTCGCGCTGGCGATCGAGGACATCCGCGACGCCGCCGACACCATGCGGCCGGTCTACGACCGGACCGATGGTGTCGACGGGATGGTGAGCCTCGAGGTCTCGCCCGACCTCGCCCAGGACGCCGAAGCCACCTTGCGCGAGGCCCATGAACTGCACGCCCGCCTCGCCCGACCCAATGTCATGATCAAGGTGCCGGGTACCAAGGCCTGCCTGCCAGCGATCGAGCAGCTCACCGCTGACGGCATCAACATCAACGTCACCCTTCTGTTCTCGGTCGAGCGCTATGCGGAAGTAGCGGAGGCCTATTTGCGTGGCCTTGAGCGTCGCCTGGTCCTGGGCCAGCCTGTCGATCGGATCGCGTCGGTGGCCAGCTTCTTCATCAGCCGCGTCGATTCGCTGCTCGATCCGATGCTGGCCGAAAAGCGGCCCGAGCTGCAGGGCAAGATCGCGATCGCCAATGCCAAGCTTGCCTACCGATGTTACCAGCGCCTCTACGGTGGCGCGCGCTTCGCGGCGCTGCGTGCGGCCGGCGCCCATCCGCAGCGCCTGCTGTGGGCCAGTACCGGGGCCAAGAACCCGGCCTATCCCGAGCTGCTCTATGTCGAGCAGCTGATCGGCCCGGAGACCGTCAACACCATGCCACCGGCAACCTACGACGGCTTCCGTGCGGCCGGCAGGGTCGCCCGGACCCTGGATCAGGATGTGGCCACGGCGGAACGGCAGTTGGGGGCTCTGGCAGAGGCAGGCATCGATCTGGCGACCGCGACCGAACGGTTGGAGCAGGAGGGCCTGGAGCTGTTCGTCAAAGCTTTCCATAACCTCCTGCACCACCTCGAGGTCAAGACCGCCAGACTCGCTGCCTGAGTACGCCTACCCCTTACGCCAATTGAGGAGGTCCAAGCACGGCTTCGCCACCATAGACGGCCAACGTGATCCGGGGCATGCCCGAACCTACGGGCGCTCCATGTTCGGTCGAGCCCTTCCGAAGGGGGTTGAGGCAGGCTCAGCCGCCTCGGCCCGGCTCGCGAGGGGCTCGACGAACAATCTGGCCTCGATCTCCGCGCGCAGCACACTGGCTGCGGGCGACAGCGGACGATTCTTGAGCGTGATCAGGCCGTAGGGCTCGACGATGATCCGCTCGCGTAGCGGCAGCATCGCCAGCCCGTGTCCCGCCACAAGCAGCTCGCCTACGGACTGGCTGAACGCACTGATCGCGTTGGTCTTAGCCATGACCATCAGCGTCATGAGCGTCGAAGGCGTGCTGATGACCCGCTCGGGGGCCGCCACGCCGTGCCGGCGTAGCATTGCCTCCAGACTGTGGCGCAGCAGGGAGCCGCGTGGCTGCAGCACCCAGTCCCGATCATCCAGCTCCGACGGCAGCACGTCGCGACGGCGGGCCAACGGATGGTCCTCGCGGGTCAGCAGACAGCCTTCCTCCAGGCCGAACTCCCGGTAATGGAACGGGCTCGGATCTATGGTCCGCGGGATGCGCGCCAGAACGAAGTCGAGCTTCGAGGCCAGCAGTGCCTCCACCAACGCATCGCTGGTCTCCACCCGGACGGAGATCTGTACACGCGGCAGGCGGGTACGCACGGCCGCGATGGCGTCGACCAGCACATCGGCGGCCGGCGCCATGACCGCCCCGACACCGACCAGACCACCTTCGCCATTGCGCAGGGTGGTGATCTCTGTCTCGGCCTGGCCGAGTTCGGCCAGCATCGTCCGCGCGCGGCGAATCAGCACCTCGCCATAACTGTTGGCGACAATCCCGCGAGGGTGACGCTCGAACAGGGGAGTGCCGACGATCCGTTCGATGTCCGCCAGTATTTTCGAAGCGGCGGGCTGCGACAGGTTCAGGCTCGCGGCAGCATCCTGTACCTTGCACGCCTCGTCCAGGGCGACCAGCAGGTTCAGGTGGCGTAGTTTGAGCCCGCTGCGCTGGAGATGCATGGCCCGACCGGGCCTACGCGATGAGTGCTCCAGCTCGGACATTTAAAGCCTCCCCATCTGGGGCATATCGATTTCAATATGGATATGGCTAAAAATTCCATTTGTAAAATATGTTTATCAGTTCCAACAAACGAGCGCTGCTTCGAGACGGTCGGGCCCTGAACGGGCTTGGGGCCACCAATCACAGGGAGCGCAGCGTCAATGAGACATCTTACCCGTTATCTGGCCGGGCTGGCAATCGTCGGTGTGGTACTGTCCGCGCCCGTGCTGGCGCAGGATAAAGGCGCGATCGGCATCGCCATGCCGACCAAGTCCTCCGCACGTTGGATCGCCGACGGCGAGAACATGCAGAAAATCTTCCAAGAACGAGGTTACACCGTCGACCTGCAGTACGCTGAGGATGACATCCCCAATCAGCTGGCGCAGATCGAGAACATGATCACCACCGGTTCGAAGGTGCTGGTCGTGGCCGCGATCGACGGCACCACGCTTTCGGATGTGCTGCAGCGTGCCGCCGACAGCGGCATCAAGGTGATCGCCTATGATCGCCTCATCCGCGGCTCGGGCAATGTCGATTACTACGCGACATTCGACAATTTTCAGGTCGGCGTGCTGCAGGCGCAGTACATCGAGAAGGCGCTTGGCCTGAAGGAAGGCAAGGGGCCGTTCAACGTCGAGCTGTTTGGCGGCTCACCGGACGACAACAACGCCTTCTTCTTCTACAATGGTGCGATGTCGGTCCTGCAGCCGTACATTGACAGTGGCAAGATCGTCATCGGCAGTGGCCAGACCGGAATGGACAAGGTCTCGACCCTGCGCTGGGACGGGGCGGTGGCCCAGGCTCGCATGGATAACCTGCTCAGCGCCTACTATACCGACAAGCGGGTCGATGCGGTGCTCTCACCCTATGACGGGCTCAGCATCGGCATCATCTCGTCGTTGAAGGGCGTTGGCTACGGCACGCCGGACCTGCCGATGCCGGTCGTGACTGGCCAGGACGCCGAGGTGCCGTCCATCAAGTCGATCATCGCCGGTGAGCAGACCTCCACCGTGTTCAAGGATACGCGTGAGCTCGCCAAGGTTACGGTGAACATGGTCGATTCGCTGGAGAGCGGCGGCACGGTCGAGGTCAACGACACCAAGACCTATGAAAATGGCGTCAAGGTGGTGCCGGCCTATCTGCTCAAGCCCGTCACCGTCGATGCCTCCAACTGGAAGCAGGTTCTGGTCGACAGCGGTTACTACACGGACTCACAGGTCCAGTAGGCGGCATTTGAGGCGTGCCATCGCAGACCCCCAGGCGATGGCACGCCGCCACCCGATCCAATCCGGGACAATTCCTAGAGGTCGAGCAATGACCACGATCCTGGCGATGCACAACATCACCAAGACGTTTCCCGGCGTCCGCGCCCTCAACGAAGTCAACCTCGCCGTGGAGGCGGGCACGATCCATGCCCTCGTCGGCGAGAATGGTGCCGGCAAATCGACGCTGATGAAGGTGCTCAGCGGCGTGCATCCGATCGGCAGCTACGAGGGTGAGATCGTCTACGATGGTGTCGAACAGCGCTTCCGCACCATCAGCGACAGCGAAAAGCTGGGCATCATCATCATCCACCAGGAACTGGCGCTCGTCCCACAGCTCTCAATCGCGGAGAACATCTTCCTCGGTAACGAGCCCGCCCATATGGGTGTTATCGATCGTGCTTTGGTTTACACGCGGACGCGCGAGCTGCTCGAAAAGGTGGGCCTCAAGGAGTCGCCCGACACGCTGATCGACGATCTCGGCGTCGGCAAGCAGCAACTGGTCGAGATCGCCAAGGCGCTGTCCAAGAGCGTGCGGCTCTTGATCCTCGACGAGCCCACCGCCAGCCTGAACGAGAGCGACAGCGCGGCGCTCTTGGCCCTTCTGGTGGAATTTCGTCGACAGGGCATGTCCTCGATCCTGATCTCCCACAAACTCAACGAGGTCGCCAAGGTCGCGGATAAGATCACCGTGCTGCGGGACGGAGCCACCGTCGACACGCTGGACTGCCACCATGAGCCGATCAGCGAGGATCGCATCATCAAGGCCATGGTGGGTCGCGAGATGGCGGACCGCTACCCCAAGCGCACACCGCGCATCGGCGCGCCGATCTTCGAGGTGAGCGACTGGTCGGTGTTCCATCCGCTCCATCCTGAGCGGCAAATGATCAAGAAGGTGAGCCTGCACGTCCGGCAAGGCGAGATCCTGGGTATCGCCGGGCTGATCGGATCCGGCCGCACGGAGCTGGCCATGAGCCTGTTCGGGCGCAGCTACGGGGTGAAGATCAGCGGCGAGGTGCGGCTGCACGGCAAGATCATCGACGTCTCGACGGTCGGCCGGGCGATCAAGGCCGGGCTGGCCTATGTCACCGAGGATCGCAAGCAGTACGGTCTGCTCCTTGCCGAAGACATCCGCAAGAACGTCACCCTGGCCAATCTCGAGCAGGTCGCGGTCAACCAGGTCATCGATGACGTCAAGGAGCTGCAGGTAGCCAACGACTATCGAGGCAAGCTGCGAATCCGCTGCAGCAGCGTCTATCAAGAGACGGTGAATCTGTCCGGCGGCAACCAGCAGAAGGTGGTGTTGAGCAAGTGGCTGTTCTCGCAGCCTGAAGTGCTGATCCTCGACGAGCCCACACGCGGCATCGACGTCGGCGCCAAGTACGAGATCTACAGCATTATCAACGCCCTGGCGGATGAAGGCAAAGCGGTGATCGTCATCTCTTCCGAGATGCCGGAGCTGCTGGGATTGTGCGATCGGATCCACGTCATGAACGAGGGTAGTCTGGTCGGTGAGTTGCAGGCCAGGGAAGCCTCGCAGGAGAGCATCATGCGTATGATCATGAAAGACGTGGCCTAAGAACATGCAGAGCGTACCCGTTGCCAATTCGGTGACCCCCGACAAGAGCAGCTACGGCAAGTACCTCAAAGGTCATGTCCGTCAGTACGGCATGTTGCTCTCGCTGTTCGCGATCATGCTGTTCTTCGAGGTCATGACCAATGGGACCTTGCTGAAGCCGCTCAATCTCACCAACCTCGTGCTGCAGAACAGCTACATCGTCATCATGGCCTTGGGCATGCTGCTGGTGATCGTCACCGGGCACATCGACCTGTCGGTAGGCTCTGTCGCGGGATTGATCGGTGCCCTGGCCGCGGTGATGATGGTGCAGTACGGGATTCCGGCCATCCCCGCCGCCATCCTTTGCCTGCTCGCGGGGGCTGCAATTGGCGCCGTTCAGGGCTTTTTCGTTGCCCGCTACAAGATCCCCTCTTTCATCGTCACGCTGGCTGGCATGCTGGTGTTCAAGGGGCTCACGCTGGCGCTGCTGCACGGCCAGTCGGTCGGGCCTT
The DNA here is from genome assembly GCA_049292515.1 of Geminicoccaceae bacterium. Taxonomy (GTDB): domain Bacteria; phylum Pseudomonadota; class Alphaproteobacteria; order Geminicoccales; family Geminicoccaceae; genus Benzoatithermus. The sequence continues at coordinate 16,054 of JBATRI010000675.1, read as the reverse complement.
TTCCCGCCGGGTTCCAGAAGCTGTCGTCGGGCTTCATCCCGGACTTGCTGGGTGGTCAGACACTGAATCTCTCCACGCTGGCGCTGGGCATCGTGGCAGCGGCCGTCATGATCTACCTCGGCCAGGCCACGCGTCGCCGGCATCGGGGCCACATGGTCGAGACCGAACCCTTCGCCCTGTTCGTCGCCAAGAACGTCCTGGCCGCCGGCGTCATCGTCTACTTCGCCTATCTCATGGCATCCTATAAGGGCTTGCCCAACGTCCTGATCATCATGTTCGTACTGATCGGCATCTATGCCTTCGTCACCAACCGGACCGTGGTCGGGCGGCGGATCTATGCCCTGGGCGGTAACGAGAAGGCAGCTCGGCTGTCGGGGGTGAACACCGAGCGGCTGACCTTCCTCACCTTCGTCAACATGGGCGTGCTCGCGGCTCTGGCCGGACTGGTGTTCGCGGCACGCCTGAACACGGCGACCCCCAAAGCCGGCCTCGGCTTCGAGCTCGACGTGATCGCAGCCTGCTTCATCGGTGGGGCTTCGGCCTATGGCGGGGTCGGCACGGTCGGCGGGGCCGTGATCGGCGCGTTCATCATGGGGGTGATGAACAACGGCATGTCGATATTGGGGATTGGCATCGACTATCAGCAGGTCATTAAGGGACTGGTCCTGTTGGCTGCTGTGTTCGTCGACGTCTACAACAAGAAAAAGTGAAGTGGTCTTGACCGAGCGGCAAATTCTACTGCTGCTCGTGAATCGCACGGCGGCCTCCGGCGCGCCATCGGGGTCGTGACGGAGAATAGCATGAGCGATCAGATGCAGAACAAGAAGCCGCTGCGGAGCCAAGCCTGGTTCGGCCGGCAAGACAAGATGGGCTTCTACTACCGGTCGTTCCTGAAGAATCAGGGCACCCCCCAGGATCAGTTTGACGGCCGGCCCGTGATCGGCATCTGCAACAGCTGGTCCGAGCTCACGCCGTGCAACGTCCACTTCCGCGCGCTGGCCGAGCACGTGCGCCACGGCGTGCTGGAGGCGGGCGGCTACCCGCTCGAGTTCCCTGTCTCCTCGCTCGGTGAGGTGACGATGCGCCCGACGGCCATGCTGTTCCGCAATCTCGCCTCGATGGATGTCGAGGAAGCGATCCGTGCTCACCCGCTCGATGGCGTGGTGCTGCTGATGGGCTGCGACAAGACCACCCCGGCCCTGCTGATGGGTGCCGCCTCGGCGGACCTGCCGACGATCGGCCTCTCCGGTGGGCCGCAGCTGCGCGGCGTCTACCGCGGCCAGATCATCGGCTCGGGCACGAACATCATCTCGATGAGCGAGCAGCTGCGCGCCGGCGAGATCACGCTCGGGGAGTTCCACGAGGCGGAAGCGGGAATGAACCGCTCCAGCGGTCATTGCATGACCATGGGCACGGCCTCGAGCATGGCCTCGATGGTCGAGGCATTGGGTATCGGCCTGCCCGAGAACGCCGCCATTCCGGCGACCGATGCACGCCGCAACCTGCTCGCCCGGATGGCTGGCCGGCGCATCGTCGAGATGGTGGGCGAGGATCTCAAGCCGTCCGACATTCTCACCCGTGCGGCATTCGAGAATGCGATTCGAACCCTGGCGGCTATCGGTGGCTCGACCAATGCCGTCGTCCATCTGCTGGCCCTCGCCGGCCGGGTCGGCATCCCGCTGACGCTGGCAGATTTTGACGAACTCGGCCGCGATGTGCACTGCCTGGTCGATCTCATGCCGTCCGGCCGGTTCCTGATGGAGGACTTCTATTACGCCGGGGGTCTGCCCGTGGTGCTGCGTGCGCTCGCGGAGCGGGGCCTGCTCCACAAGGATGCGCAGACCGTGAACGGCCGTACGCTCTGGGATAATGTCCACAAGGCCACGTGCTGGAACGAGGAGGTGATCACCTCGTTCGAGACCCCGTTCAAACCGGATGCGGGCATCGCCATCCTCACCGGCAACCTCGCGCCGGACGGGGCCGTGATCAAGCCCTCCGCGGCCTCGCCCGAGTTGCTGCAGCACACGGGCCGTGCCGTGGTGTTCGAATCGGTCGAGGAGATGCACCACGCCGTCAACGACGAGGCCCTCGATATCGACGCCACTTGCATCATGGTACTCAAGCATTGCGGCCCGAAGGGCTACCCGGGCATGGCCGAGGTAGGCAACATGCCCCTGCCCGCAAAACTGCTGCGTCAGGGCGTGCGTGACATGATCAGAATCTCGGACGCCCGCATGTCGGGCACGGCCTATGGCACCGTGGTGCTCCACGTGGCGCCGGAAGCCGCGGTCGGCGGCCCTTTGGCGCTGGTGCGCAACGGTGACCTGATTACGCTCGACGTTGCAGCCCGGTCGCTGCATCTCCATGTCAGTGAGATCGAGCTCGCCGTCCGGCGCGCAGCATGGACACCTCCTCAGCCCCACGCGACGCGTGGCTATGCCAAGCTCTACATCGACCATGTGCTGCAGGCGGACCAGGGCGCGGACCTCGACTTTCTGGTGGGTCGAACCGGGTCGCCCGTGCCACGCGACAACCATTGAGGCCTGACATGACGATCCTCCCCACGCATGGCCCCTATCGCGGCGTCTTCCCGGTGGCACCCACCGTGTTCGACGAGCGTGGCGAGCTCGATCTGGACGGGCAGAAACGCGCGGTCGACTTCATGATCGATGCCGGGTCGCAAGGCATCTGCATCCTCGCCAACTTCTCCGAGCAGTTCGTGCTGACCGACGACGAGCGCGAGCGGGTGATGACGACCGTGCTCGAGCATGTCGCCGGCCGCGTGCCGGTGATCGTGACGACGACGCATTTCGCGACCAGGGTCTGCGCCGAGCGCTCGCGGCTGGCCCAGGCGGCGGGTGCCGCCATGGTGATGATCATGCCGCCGTATCACGGCGCCACCTTCCGCGTCCCCGAGGCGGCGATCTACGATTTCTTCCAGGCCGTGTCGGACGCGATCTCGATTCCGATCATGGTCCAGGACGCGCCGGTAGCCGGTACCCCACTCTCGGCACCGTTCCTTGCCCGCATGGCGCGCGAGATCGAGAATCTGAGCTATTTCAAGATCGAGGTGCCGCAGGCGGCGGCGAAGCTGCGCACGCTGATCGAGCTCGGCGGTGCCGCGATCGAGGGGCCATGGGACGGCGAGGAGGGAATCACGCTCATGGCCGATCTCGACGCCGGCGCCACCGGTGCGATGACCGGCGGCGGCTACCCCGACGGTATGCGCCAGATCACCGACGCCTATTTCGCCGGGCGGCGCAGCGATGCACTGGACGCCTACCAGCGCTGGTTGCCGCTGATCAATTACGAGAACCGCCAGGTCGGGCTCGCCGCCTGCAAGGTACTGATGCAGGCCGGCGGCGTCATTCGATCGGATGCCGTCCGTCTTCCGCTGGTGCCGGTCCACCCGGCCACCCGCGCCGGGCTGCTCGAGCTCGCCGGGCACCTCGATCCCCTGGTGCTGCGCTGGGGACGATGAGGACTGTTGTGAGAGGACCTGCACGATGACGATCACCGGTGAGCTGCTGATCGGTTCGACCCTGCGGCGGACCGGGGCGAGCTTCCATGCCGTCGACCCGTCGAGCGGCGACCGGCTCGAGCCTGCGTTCAGCGAGGCCGGCCCGGAGGAGGTGGCTGCGGCAGCCGCGCTTGCCGCCGCGGCCTTTCCCGTCTTTCGTGACCTCGGCCTGGAGCGGCGTGCCGCCTTCCTCGAGGCCGTTGCCGCGGCGATCGAGGGGCTGGGCGACGCCCTGATCGAGCGTGCGGCGCAGGAGACCGGTCTGCCCGCGGCGCGTCTGATCGGCGAGCGGGGACGGACGACGGGCCAGCTTCGGCTGTTCGCGCAGGAGGTGCGGCAAGGCCGGTGGCTCGACGTGCGCGTCGACCCGGCGCTGCCGGAACGCAAGCCGCTGCCACGCCCGGACCTGCGCTCGCGGCAGATCGGCCTCGGGCCGGTCGCCGTGTTCGGCGCCAGCAATTTCCCGCTCGCCTTCTCGGTCGCCGGCGGCGACACCGCCTCAGCCTGGGCCGCCGGCTGCCCGGTTGTGGTCAAGGGCCATCCGGCCCATCCCGGTACGTCGGAGATGGTCGGGCGTGCGATCCAGGCGACAGTAGCGGCCTGCGATCTGCCGGAAGGCGTGTTCTCGCTGCTGACCGGCACCACGCACGAGCTGGGGGCGGCCCTGGTCGCCGATCCGCGCATTATGGCAGTAGGCTTCACGGGTTCGCGCGCCGGCGGTCTGGCGCTCACCCGGATCGCTGCCGCCCGGCCGGTGCCGATCCCGGTCTACGCCGAGATGAGCGCTATCAATCCCGTCTTCTTACTACCCGCGGCGCTGGAGGCACGGGCCGAGGCGCTGGCCCAGGGCTTTGTCGGCTCGCTCACCCTGGGTGCAGGGCAGTTCTGCACCAATCCTGGCCTGGCCATCGGCATTGCCGGGCCGGCGTTCGACCGCTTCCTCGCCGCAGCCGGCACCGCGCTGGCGGCATCACCCGCCGCCACCATGCTGACGCCGGGGATCCACGGCGCCTTTGCCAGAGGCGTCAGCGGGTTCGCAGAGCGGGCCGAGCTGCTGGCGCGTGGGGCGAAGGGACAGGGGGCACACGCGTGCCAAGCCGCACTGTTCGCGACCGACGCCCAAACCTTCACCCAGGAGCCCAGTCTGGCGCACGAGGTGTTCGGGGCTTCATCGCTGGTCGTGCGCTGCGCCGACGCGGAGGAATTGCTGGCGGTCGCCCATGACCTGGAAGGCCAGCTCACTGCCACGCTGCACCTCGACGCCGACGATCATCCCCTGGCGCAGCGTCTCCTGCCGCTCCTTGAGCTGCGCGCCGGCCGCATCCTTGCCAATGGCTGGCCCACGGGCGTCGAGGTCTCTCACGCCATGGTGCATGGCGGGCCCTATCCAGCAACCTCGGACGCCCGCTCCACCTCGGTCGGCACGATGGCGATCCGTCGCTTCCTGCGCCCGGTCTGCTACCAGGATCTCCCCGACGCGCTGCTGCCCGAGAGTCTGCGCCGAGCCAACCCGCTACGGCTCCCGCGCCTGATCGACGGTGTGCCGGTGGCGACAGAGTAAGCCGTGGCTGTGAATGCCCTGGTAGGACCAGCCCGTCCGCTGGAGATGGCAGGCGGATCAGCGCCCGTCAGGCTCGAACAGGTCGGAATGCAGTAGGGAAAGGGGCTCGAGCACGTCCAGCACCTCGCTGAGGTGCTCGCGCATGGCCATCTGGGCTGCCGCCACGTCACCGCGCTCGACGGCCTCGAGAATCATCTCGTGCTGGTCGATCAGGCGGCCGACGGGAGTGGCATTGGGCAGGCTGAGGAAGCGCACCCGGTCCATCTGTGCCTTCTGCGCCTCGATCACGGCCCAGGCGTGATGGCAGTCGATCGCCAGCGCGAAGGAGCGGTGAAATGTCTCGTCGAGGGTGAGGAATCGCTCGGCGTCGTTGCTCGCGGCGGCGGCGCGCTGAGCGTCGATCAGTTCATGGGCGGCGGCGAAGAAAGCCGGGCTCAAGCCGCGATCGATTGCCTCGCGCAGCACCGCCTGCTCGATCGCTTCCCGAACGAAGCGCGCGTCCCGGACCGCTTTCAGTGAGATCTTGCGTACGAAGCTGCCGCGCTGCGGCCGAACTTCGACCAGGCCGGTTTCGGCAAGCTTGATGAAGGCCTCACGCACCGGCGTGCGGCTGACTCCGAACTGCTGCGCCACCTCCTGCTCCGAGAAGGGCTGACCAGGCCGGAGCTTGAGCGTGACAATGGCATGGCGTAGCGCCGCGAAAGCCTGCACGCTGGCAGAAGCCGGCCGCTGGAGGCGGATGGGGGACAGGTCGCCGCGCAACGACAACTCGGTGAGGTTCAGCATGACCGTCCATCTACCATACTAGTGCGCTATTGCTAACTGCTATACTAGTATGGTAGCTCAAGGATCAGAACTGGATCAGGGCTCCAAGGCACGCAGATGCAACGGTTATCACGCCGCACTCTCGCCGACATGGCACCCGAGGTGACCCCACCGCCTGTGGCAGCGCTCGAGGCCGGCGTCGGCATCGTCCATCTGGGACTCGGTGCCTTCCACCGGGCCCACCAGGCAATCTTCACCCAACGGGCGCTCGGCATCGTCCCCGATTCCTGGGCGATCAGTGGGGCGAGCCTGCGCAGTGCCGCAGTGCACGATGCCCTCGGTCCGCAGGACTTCCTCTATACGTTGCTCGAAAACGACGGGCTACAGGAACGGGCGAGCATAGTGGGGGTCGTCCGCGAGGCGATCTGGGCCGGCCGGGACGGCGACATCCTGCTCGCCCGCATGGCCGCTCCGGCAACGCGGATCATCACCATCACCGTCACCGAGAAGGGCTACTGCCACCATCCCGCCACCGGCGAGCTCGACCTTGCTCATCCTGATATCAGCGCGGATCTTGTGGGCGGGAATCTGCCGCGGTCGACCATTGGCTGGATCGTGCGAGGGCTCCAGGAACGCCGAGCCGCCGGCGCCGATGGGCTCACCGTGCTCTGCTGTGACAACATGGCGAGCAACGGCCGTACGCTGCGCGGCCTGGTCCGGCAGTTCGCCGAACGGATCGATCGAAGCCTCGCCAACTGGATCGAGGACCGGGTTGCCTTTCCCAGCAGCATGGTCGACCGGATCGTGCCGGCTGCGACACCGGCCTCGCTCGACCATGCGGCTGACGTCCTGGGGCTGAGGGACGAGGCGGCGGTAAGCACGGAAGGGTTCACACAATGGGTGATCGAAGATGATTTCGCGGCCGGCCGGCCGTGCTGGGAGGCGGTCGGCGCTGAGCTGGTCAGCGATGTCCGCCCCTATCAGGAGCTGAAGCTCAGGCTGCTCAACGGCGCTCACTCGGCCATCGCCTATCTCGGCGCCGTGCTCGCCAAGCCGTTCGTCGCCGACGTCATGGCCGATCCGCAACTCGCCCGCTTCGTCGAGCGGTTGATGCTAGAGGAGATAGCGCCGCTGACCCCGGCGCCCCCCGGTTACGACGTCACCGCCTACGCCCAGGCCCTGTTGCGACGCTTCGAGAATCGGACCTTGCAGCATCGTACGCTGCAGATCGCCATGGACGGCTCCCAGAAGATTCCGGTGCGCTGGCTGCCGACGCTTCGCGAGGCCCAGCGACGCGGTCAGCCGGCCGATCACCTCGTCACGGCACTCGCCGTCTGGCTCCGCTTTCTCACCGGCCGCGACGAGGCCGGCCGGGAACTGCCGCTCGACGATCCATTTGCAGCGCGGTTGCGCGCGACCGTGACGCCCGTCGCTGACGACCCGGCGGCCCTGGTCCGGGCGGTGCTGGCAATCGAGGAGGTGTTCGGCCCCGACTTGCGACGCGATGCCGTCCTGACCGATCAGCTGACGGTAAAACTGGCGCGGATCTTCCAGTTCGGCGCACGGCCAGCACTGCCAACATGACGAGCGCGTGTTTCTCTCGCGACGCCGGTCGTCCAATCGGTTTATCCATGTGTGGCGAAGCAGCCATGGCCCATCCGGCACGCAGGGCGGGGGTACCGGGCCCGCGGGGGCCAAGCAAATCGATCAGAGGAGGAATACGCATGAATATGAAACTGCCGGCGATCATCGCCGCCGCAATCTTGACCGTGTCGGCCAGCGTGGCCGACGCGCAGACCAAGCTCAAATGGGCACACGTCTACGAGCCGTCCGAGCCGTTCCACACCGAATCGGTCTGGGCGGCCGAGGAGATCGCCAAGCGCACCGACAATCGCTACCAGATCGACGTTTTCCCGTCCTCGCAGCTCGGCAAGGAGACCGACATCAACCAGGGCCTGACCCTGGGCTCGGTCGACATCATCATCTCGGGCTCGAGCTTCGCCGCGCGCAGCTACCCGCCGATCGGGGTGACCTACTATCCCTATACCTTCCGTGACCCTGAACATCTCCTGGCCTATACCAAGAGCGACGTGTTCAAGGAGCTGACGAAGGGCTACGAGGATAAGACGGGTCATCACATCGCCGCCGTGACCTATTACGGGACCCGCCAGACGACCTCGAACAAGCCGATCAAAAGTTGTGCCGATATGCAGGGTCTGAAGATTCGGGTGCCCGACGTGCCGGCCTATCTCGCAATGCCCCGCGCCTGCGGTGCAAACACCGCCCCGATTGCCTTTGCTGAAGTCTATCTTGCCCTCCAGAACGGCACCGTCGAGGCGCAGGAGAACCCGCTCACCACGATTGAGGCCAAGAAGTTCTACGAGGTCCAGAAATACATCGTCCTCACCGGCCACATCGTCGACCATCTGAACACGGTGATCTCGAAGAATCTGTGGAATCAACTCTCCGAGGAGGATCGGCAGATCTTCACCGAGGTGATGCAGGAAGCCGCCGAGCGCGCGACCAAGAAGATCCAGGAGCGCGAGGGTGAGCTCGTCCAGTTCTTCAAGGACAAGGGCCTCGAGGTCACCGAGGTGGACAAGGCAGATTTCAAGGATGCAGTGATGAAGAACGTGTCCTTCGAGCAGTACGGCTATCGTAAGGCCGACTGGGAGCGCATCCAGGCGATCAAGTAGGGTTGCTGATCTGCGCTCGGGTCGGCCGGCTGGTCCGGTCGACCCACCCGTCGCCGGAGGGCGGCCGTTGCGGCCGCCCTCGCAAATCTACGGACCACAATCAGCGGTGAGCAGAACCATGACCGCAACCGAGACTCACACCTCGATCACTGCCGACGAGCTGGCGCACGCGTTCGACGATCAGGAACCAGAGGTCGATCTGAAGCAATATGCCATTGAGGACTGGGTGACATTTGCGGTCTTCTGGCTGATGACCTTTGCCGTCTTCCTGCAATTCTTCACCCGCTATGTGCTCAACAACTCGTTCGCCTGGACCGAGGAGATCGCGACCTACTGCCTCGTGGCGATCGTGTTCCTCGGTGCTGCGATGTGCGTCCGGCTCGGCCGCCACATCCAGGTCGACTTCCTGTTCCGCTACCTGCCGGAGGGTGTCGCGCGTGTGCTCGCCACCGCGATCGACGTCGTCCGCACCCTCTTCTTCGCCTATGCGGCCTACCTCGTCTGGCGTTTCATGAGCCTGATCGAAGGCGAGACCATGACCACGATCGACCTGCCCAAGAACCTCGTCTATGGCGCGGTCTGTATCGGTTTCGTCCTGATGTTCGTACGCTCGCTGCAGGTGTCGGTCGAGAACTGGCGGCGCGGTTATTCCATCCTTGAGCGGCCCGAACAATTCCATACGGCCGGGATCTGAGGTTCATAACATGCTCATCCTGCTCGGCTCCTTTTTGGTTCTGATGATTCTGGGCCTGCCGGTCGCGTTGGCGATGGCAGTTGCGTCGCTGCTCTACATTCTGGTGACGGGCATCGCGCCCGACGTGGTACTCGCCCAGCGCATGATCGCCGGCGTGGAGAGCTTCCCTCTGCTCGCCGTGCCGTTCTTCATCCTGGCCGGCAATCTCATGAACATCGCCGGCGTCACCGGGCGCATCTACCGCTTCGCAGTTGCGCTGGTCGGCTGGATGAAGGGCGGTCTCGGCCAGGTGAACATCCTGGGCTCGGTGATCTTTTCCGGCATGTCTGGGACAGCGCTCGCCGATGCGGCCGGGCTCGGTACGATCGAGATCAAGGCCATGAAGGACCATGGCTACTCGACCGAGTTCGCGGTGGGCGTCACCGCCGCCTCGGCGACGCTCGGGCCGATCATCCCGCCGTCGCTGCCGTTCGTGATCTACGGCATGATGGCGAACGTCTCGATCGGTGCCTTGTTTCTCGCCGGCATCCTGCCAGGCCTGTTCATGACGCTGCTGATGATGGCGACGGTGGCCTTCTTCGCCTACAAGAACGGCTGGGGCAGCGACACCCCGTTCTCATGGACACAGCTCGGCGAGGCTGCGGTCGAGGTGGCGATCGTGATGGCCTTTCCGGTGTCGGTCTGGCTGATGATGCAGGCTGGGCTGTCGACCAACGCCGCGATCGGGATTGCGCTCGTCGTCCTCTTGGCGCTCGACTGGTATTTCGACTTTTCCGCGGTGATGGCGCTGATGGCGCCCGTCATTCTGATCGGTGGCATGACGCTCGGCTTGTTCACGCCGACGGAGGCTGCCGTCGCGGCGGTGATCTGGTCGCTATTCCTGGGGCTCGTCCGCTACCGCTCGATGACTTGGCGAACGCTGGCCAAGGCCACCTTCGACACCATCGAGACCACTGCCTCGGTGCTGTTCATCGTCACGGCTGCATCCATCTTCGCCTGGCTTCTGACGGTTAGCCAGGCTGCCCAGCTCCTGTCCGATGCCATTCTCGGCCTGACCCAGAACAAGTGGGTCTTCCTACTGCTCGCCAACCTTCTCATTCTGTTCGTGGGCTGCTTCATTGACACGATTGCCGCGATCACGATCCTGGTGCCAATCCTGTTGCCGATCGTCTTAAAGCTCGGCATCGACCCGGTCCATTTCGGGCTGATCATCACCCTAAACCTGATGATCGGGTTGCTGCACCCGCCGCTCGGCATGGTGCTGTTTGTGCTCGCCCGCGTAGCGAACCTCTCGGTCGAGCGCACCACGATGGCGATCCTACCGTGGTTGGTGCCGCTGCTCCTGGCGCTGATCGCAATCACCTACATCCCGGAGCTGACGCTGTGGCTGCCGCGGACTATGGGGCTAGTGAAATGATCGCCATCTCCGTAGAGAAGCCCAACACGCTTGCCGTGGTCGAGCACCAGGGCGCGGCACCGGGGCCGGGAGAGGTGCTGGTACGGGTGCATCGGGCCGGGATCTGTGGCTCAGACGTCCACATCCTGCATGGCTCCAACCCATTCGCGCGTTACCCGCGTATCATCGGCCACGAGTTCGCTGGCGAGATCGAGGCCGTCGGTCCCGACGTCACCGACATGACGCCGGGGGATCGCGTCGTCGTCGATCCCGTGGTGGCCTGTGGGAACTGCTATGCCTGCCGCGTCGGCCGCCCGAACGTCTGCGCCAGTCTGGAGGTCTTCGGCGTCCACCGTGACGGCGGGTTCCGTGATCTGGTGCCGGTTCCGGCGCGCAACATCGTCAAGCTGTCGCCCGAGCTGCCGCTCGAGATCGCGGCGCTGGCCGAGCCATTCTCGATCGCGGCCAACGTGCTCTCACGCACGGGATGCAGTTCGGAGGATGTGGTCCTGATCTATGGCGCCGGGACCGTGGGGCTGACCGTGCTCCAGGTGGCCAAGCTGAAGGGCGCGCGCTGCCTGATCAGCGACCTCGACGAGGCCCGCCTGGAGCGCGCGCGTGCCTTCGGTGCCGACATGGTGCTCAATTCACGCACCACGCCCGTGCCGCAAGCCGTCCGTGACGAGTTGGACGGTCTAGGCCCCTCGGTCGTCATCGACGGTGCGGGAGTTCCGGCGTTGCTCGCCGAGGCTTGCCAGGTCGCGAGCCCAGCCGGCCGCATCGGCCTGCTCGGTTTCTCCAACGCGCCTTGCATGGTGAGCCAGCAGGAGATCGTCAAGAAAGAGCTCACGCTCGTCGGCTCACGGCTCAACCGCCGTCTGCTGCCGGAGGTCGTGCAGTGGCTCGAGAGCGGCCGGCTGAAGCCGGCGGCGATGATCACGCAGACGTTTGCCGCCGCGGATGCACGGGCGGCCTTCGATCTGGTCGAGAACCACCCCGAGCAGACGGTGAAGGTGCAGCTCGCCTTTGATCGTTGAGCGGGGTCCGCAGAGGCCGGCTCGGACCTCGACGCGGCCGGCGTGTGCGCGAGAACCGATGAATCAGGAAGAGATGCATGGAACAGACTTGGCGCTGGTTCGGCCCTGACGACGTGGTAGGGCTTGCCGATGCACGGCAGGCCGGGGCCACCGGCATCGTCACGGCTCTGCATCAGATCCCCTACGGCGTCGTCTGGTCGACGGACGAGATCCGGCACCGCAAGGCGCTGATCGAGGGCGACACGTCACTGGGCTTGCGCTGGAGCGTGGTGGAAAGCCTGCCGATAGCCGAGCCGATCAAACTCGGCGAGGGCGACCTGCAGCCGTTGTTCGAGAACTACCGCCAGTCGCTGCGCAACCTAGCCGACTGCGGTGTGAACATTGTCTGCTACAATTTCATGCCGCTTCTCGACTGGACCCGTACCGAGCTGCACGCGGTTCAGCCGGGCGGTGGGCGGGCACTGCGCTTCAACGCGCATGAGTTCGCCGCCTTCGACTGTTTCATGCTGGAGCGCCCCGGTGCGGAAGCCGATCACCCACCGGAGGTGATAGCTCGGGCGCGCCGCTGGTTTGATGCCTCATCGGAAGGCGACCGAGGGCAGCTGCTGGCCAACGTCATGGCGGGGCTGCCGGGTGCTTTCGACCGCTACGACATCCCAGTCCTGCGCCGGATGCTGGAGCGCTATCACGGCATGAGCCGCGAGGCACTGCGTGAGAACCTGGCGCGCTTCCTGCGTGAGGTAATCCCGACCGCGGAGGAGGTCGGGATTCGCATGTGCATCCACCCCGACGATCCGCCCCGCCCGACCTTCGGCCTACCGCGCATCGTCGGCGGCGTGGACGACCTTGCGTTCATCATGAGCGTCTACGAGTCGGACGCTAACGGCATCACGTTCTGCACGGGCTCACTCGGTTCCGGAACGGCGAACGACGTGCCGGCGATGGCGCGGCAGTTCGCAGGAAAGGTCCAGTTTGCCCATCTGCGCAACGTGACGAAGGAACCCGACGGCTCGTTCATGGAAGCCGAGCACCTCGGCGGCGACGTCGACATGGTCTCGGTGGTCAACACTCTGCTCGAGGAGCAGGGCCGGCGCCGTGATGCCGGCGACCCAAGATGGCGCATCCCGTTCCGCCCCGATCACGGCCATGAGCTGCTCGACGACGTGGGCAAGGCCGCCTTCCCGGGGTACTCGGCGATCGGCCGGCTGAAGGGTATGGCCGAGATTCGCGGCGTGATGACCGCCGTGGCGAGTCTGCGTCGGCTGCCGCTCTGAGAGGATTCTCTGGTCGGGGTCGTTGCGATCGAGCTGCTCCCAATTGAGCGTCGTTTCCGAAGTGGTTGTTGCCGGGGGTCCTCCAAACTGTCGGCAGGCAAGCTTGACCGCAAGTTCACACTCTTCGTCATGGACGGCCTGCTCGAGCAAGTCGTATGGATGATGTGCCCGCGGACCTGGATCCGCGGCGTCCACCTGCAGAAGGGGCAGGATCTGCCGGCCAGCCTCATGGGTGATCCTATGCGGATACCTCTCGTTCGTAAGGTATTGCAGGTCTTGGGCTCCAATCGAGGTTCATGCACCATGGTGCAGAGTCGGCGTCGACGGTATTAGCCCTCGTCAGTGGGGTAGGCGGTCGGCCGAGTCTGGAAGTACGGGTGGCGCACCCCCCCATGCTGATTGCAGCGACCGGGAGGTTGGACAATGAACATCGACGGCACGATCGATCAGATAGCCACTCTGGTGCGCGAGCTCGTGGCCGAGGCCGAGAGGCGCGGCGAGCAGAAGGCGCTGGATCGGATCCGCGCGGCTATCGGTGTCGGCGACGAGTCGACCGCCCCGCTTGCGGCGCGAGCGCAGCAACCGGATGATCCGAGCTCCGACGATGCTGCCACGATACGGCGGCGGGCACCCAAGGGCTCCGTCGGCACACTCGTGGACCGCGCACTTGCGAACGACGGCGGGCTGACGCTGGCGGAGATCGGCGCCACGGCCCAGAACGATCTCGAGCGGATGATCGCCGGCACCAGCATCCGCGCCCATCTCAAGAAGGGAGAGGGTGCCGGGGTTTACCGCGAGGAAGCCGGCAAGTGGTATCGCGTTGACGTTGCTCAAGAGATGACCGAGGTGCCGTCGACAACAGAATCCACAGATGAGTCCTGGTCAACGAGCACGAGTGACACATGAAATAAGAGCGCCTAACAAAACCATCGCTCGACGAATCTGCAGCAGATCATGGCCGCGGCGAGATGGTGGAAAGCCTCGAAGATATCGGCTCGTCGCTCGTAGCGGACGAGGAGGCGGCGGAAACGGACGAACCAGGCGAAGGTTCGCTCAATGGCGTAATCACAAATGACAAATTCTGCCTAACGCGCACGGGACAGCTTCAGCTGAGCTGGCCACGGGCGCGGGGCAGGCTTCGGGCGGCGGCTGCGTTCCAACTCCCCAGCGAGATCACTCGCTGGGGAGGAGAGCATGCGACGGCAGCGGCAACGCACCTGGCACATCCGGCGCACTGGCGTGCCGACGCCAACCGGCCAGCAGCGATGGGACCGGGCCTACCAGCTCCTTCTGCAGTGGGCGATGAATCCGCCGGTGCTGCCCGAGGCGCCGGTGTCCCTGATCCTGCCGGAGGTGGGTCATGCGCATAGCGATCTACGGCCGTGTCTCGACCAGCCATCAGGTCGACCACCAGACCATTGAGCAGCAGCTCGAGCGGCTGACCGCCGCGGTGCACGCCCGTGCCGCCGATGGCTGGGTCATCGATCCGACCCATGTGTTTCGCGACGACGGCTATAGCGGCGCCATGCTGGCGCGCCCGGCGCTCGACCGCCTGCGCGACGCCGTGAAGGGTTGCGAGGTCGACCGCGTGCCGATCACCGCCCCCGACCGCCTCGCGCGCAATTACGTGCACCAGATGGTGCTCCTGGAGGAGTGGGCGCAGGCCGGTTGCGCCGCCGAGTTCCTCGACCGTCCGATGAGCGACGACCCGCACGATCATCTGCTGCTGCAGATCCGTGGCGCGGTGGCCGAATACGAACGCACCCTGATTGCCGAGCGCATGCGGCGTGGCCGGCTGGCCAAGCTGCGCGCCGGCGGGCTGCTGCCGTGGACCTATGCCCCGTACGGCTATCGGACCAGCCCCGACCGGCCGCGCGACCCGCGCGGCGTTACGCTCGACCCGGCCGAGGCCGCCGTGGTTGCAGAGTTGTTCGCCCTGTACCGTGAGCCGGGAACGTCGCTGATGCGGCTTGCCATACATCTCGATGTGCGCGGTGTGCCCACGCCCTCGGGCAAGCAGCGCTGGTCGAGCCCGACGGTGCGGGGCATTCTGCGCAATCCGACCTACACGGGGCAGGTTTATGCGCAGCGCACGCAATACCGCGCGCCCACGCACCGCCGCTCGGCGACGCATCCGATTGGCCGGCCCCACGGCACGGCCGTGCCGCAGCCAGCCGACAGCTGGCTTCTTGTTGGGCAGGTGCCAGCCGTGGTGGCCAAGCGCACTTCGACGAGGTGCAGGCCAAGCTGGCGACCAACCGCTCCTTCGCGCGGCGGAACAACAGGGCGCATCCCTACCTCCTGCGTGCGTTGGTGAGCTGTGGGCACTGCGGCCTCGCCTGCACGGCGCGCGCGATCAACAAGCGGAACCTCTACTATCTGTGCAACGGCAAGGGGCACAGCACCTACTCACACCGCGCCACGTGCTGCCCCGCCCGCTACACGCCCGCCAGCCAGCTCGACGAGCTGGTGTGGAAGGATCTCCGCGCCTTGCTGGCCGAGCCTGGGCCGCTCGCCGTCGCCGTTGCGCGCGCGCATGGTGGGGCATGGCTGCCGCAAGAGCTGCTCGCCCGCCGCGAGACGCTGCGCCGTGCCCAGGCGCATCTCTCCCAGCAGCTCGAGCGGCTCACCGACGCCTACCTTCGGTCGGTCTTCCCGCTCGACGAGTACGAGCGGCGGCGCCGCGACCTGGAGCAGCGCATGCGGGCCTTGGCCGGCCAGGAGGAGCTGCTGCGCCGCGACGTGGCGCGCCGGCAGCAACTGGCCGGCGTGGCGGCATCCCTAGAGGCTTTCCGCGCACGGGTGCAGCATGGCTTGGCCGCGGCGAGCTTCGAGCAGCGCCGACAACTCGTCCTGCTGCTCATCGATCGGGTGATCGTCACCGATGCCGAGGTCGAGATCCGTTACGTGTTGCCCACCAATCCTGAGAGCGAGCACGTCCGCTTTTGTCATTTGCGTAAAGACTACTTCCACCAACCAGCGGTGCCGGCCGAGGCGCTCGCTGGTGTCGAGGCCGCGTCTGGCAATGCGGGGGACGATGCGGCGCTCGCGGCAGGCCCGGCGGCAGCGCGGAAAATCGTCGGCCTTGTCGGCGTGCAGCTTGCCCGGTCG
>JBATRI010000674.1:0-31490 GCA_049292515.1 Geminicoccaceae bacterium | reverse complement strand
GCCCGGCATCGCCGGCGGCGAGGCGCGGGGCCACCTCCTCCGGCAGGAAGCGGGCGAGCGCGGCGCGGCGCTCGGTATCGCGAACGGCACCCACGGCCAGCAGGATCAGCAGCACGATGCCGCTGAGGATGCCCAGCTGCAGCCAGCGGCCGGCATTCTCCAGCGACGACTGCCGCAAGGTCAGGAGCCGTTCCTCTTCCGCCCGCATCGCCGCGATCACCGTGCGGGCCTGGTCCATCACCGCCTTGCCGGTGCCGGCGTGGACCAGGGCCAGCGCCTGGCCGACATTGCCCCGCTGCCGCTGCTCGATGGTGGCGCGCAGCTCGGCCAGCTTTTCCGTCACCAGGGTGGTCAGCTGGGCGGCCAGATCGACCTGGGCGGGGTTGTCCGCCACCGTCGTGCGCAGGTCCGCGAGCTCGTGATCGAGGGCCGCCACCGCCACGCGGTAGGGCTCGAGATAGCTGTCCTCGCCACTCAGTAGATAGCCACGCTGCCCGGTCTCGGCATCCTGCAGGCGGGAGAGCACGGCCGAGACCTGATTGTCGACGGTAAGCGTGTGCCGGATGGCGGCGTTGCCGGCCTCCTGGCGCGCCAGGAACCAGGTCGTGGCGCCCAGGACCACGGCCAGCAGGGCGCAGCCGACCACCAGCGGCTGGATGATCCCCCGCCAGCCGCCGCCGGTCACGGTGTAGCCGACACCGGGGCGGCGACGTCCGGCGCCGGTAACTGGCGGGTGGCCGACGCGGTCTCCGGCATGACCAGCAGGTAGAGCAGGAAGCCAGCACCGGCGATGGCGGCCAGCGTCAGGAAGGCCGCCGAGTAGCCGGCGCCGACGACGATGAAGCCGGCGACGCCGGTGGACAGCGCCGCACCGACCCCTTGCGCGGTGGCGATGGCCCCCTGGCTGACGTTGAAGCGGCCGGTGCCGCGGGTGAGATCGGCCACCACCAGCGGGAACAGCGCCCCGAAGATGCCGGCGCCGACCCCGTCCAGGAGCTGGACGCCGACCAGCCAGTACGGATCGTTGGACAGCGGGTAGAGGAAGCCGCGCAGCGCCAGCACGGCGAAGGCCACGAGGAAGATCGGCTTGCGCCCCCAGACGTCCGCCTTGGCGCCGACCAGCATGGCCACCGGCACCATCACCGCCTGCGCCGCCACGATGCAGATGGCCATCAGCGAGGTGCCGAGCTTCTCGTTGGCCAGCGCCAGCTTCTGGCCGACCAACGGCAGCATGGCCGCGTTGGCGAAATGGAACGCCACCGCACAGGCGGCGAATATCAAGAGCGGCCGGTTGTGCAGCAGCACGCCGAGACCCGAGGGCTGCTCCTTGCCGTTGTCCTTGCCATCGTCGCCCTCGGCGAGGCCTCGGGCCAGCTCGTTGTCGATGGCGCCCGCCGGAATGGCCAGGGTGGCGGCGATGCTGGCCACGGTCAGGCCCGCCATCAGCCAGAACACCACGATCGGGCCGAACTGGTAGGCGAGGCCGGCAGCCAGCAGTGCTGCCACCGCGTTGCCGGCGTGGTTGAAGGCCTCATTGCGGCCGATCCGGCGGGCGAAGTGGCGCGGGCCGACGATGCCCAGCGTGATCGCCGCCAGCGCCGGCGCGAACACCGCACCCGCGGCACCGGTGAGCGCCTGCGCCACCAGCACCGGGGTGAATTGGGGGAACAGCGGCAGGGCCAGGGAGCCCAGTGTCACCAGCACCGCGGCCGCGATCACGGCACCCCGCTTGGCCTTGGTCCGGTCGATCCAGGCGCCGGCGGGGGTCTGGGACAGGATGGTGACGATCCCGGCGATCGATGTCACGACGCCGATCGAGGCCGCATCCCATTGCTGCACCGTCAGCAGGTAGATCGCGAGATAGGGGCCGAGCCCGTCGCGCACGTCGGCCAGAAAGAAGTTGAGCGCATCCAGCGCTCGCCCGGTGTCTCGGCCGCCCGTCGCCGTCGGTTCTGGCCGCATGTCCTATCCTCCGCCTCGGTGTTTCGCGCCCCGCACAGCAAGCATGAAGTGGGGTGACGGTTCCATCGCCATGCCCGGTCGGGGCCTTTCATTTCGGCAATGCGGCCGCAATGGGGCAATGGCATCGGTGCACGGCCCGAGGCTCGGCAAAGGCGCTGGCCGCGAGCGGCACTTGCGGTTATCTCCGGCGCATGGAATGGCAGGACGAGGGCCTGGTGCTGTCGGCGCGGCCGCACGGCGAGACGGACGCGATCTTGAGTGTGCTGACCTTCGAGCACGGCCGGCATGTGGGCTTGGTCAGAGGCGGCATCGGGCGGCGCGCCCGCCCGATGCTGCAGCCGGGCAATCGCCTGGAGCTGACCTGGAAGGCGCGGCTGAGCGAGCATCTCGGCCATTTCACGGCCGAGCCGCTGCAGTCGTTCGGTGGCCGGCTCCTGGAAGATCCGCTGCGGCTGGCAGCCCTTGCCAGTGTCACGGCGCTGGTCGACGAGGGCCTTGCTGAGCGTGAGCCGCACCCACGGCTCTATGCCGGGCTGCTCAAGCTGCTCGAGGCAATGTTGGCCGATCCGCGCTGGCTCGAGACCTATGTCCGGTTCGAGCTCGTCCTGCTGCACGATCTCGGCTTCGCGCTCGACTTTTCCAGCTGCGCCGTCACCGGCGGCAGCGAGGACCTGGCCTATGTCTCGCCACGGACCGGCCGCGCGGTCGGCCGGTCTGCGGCTGGCGAGTTGGCGCCAAGATTGCTGCCTTTGCCACCATTTCTTGTGGCCGATGTTCCTGCTACGTTCCTGGATATCGCGGCGGGGCTCCGGCTGTCCGGCCATTTCCTGGCCAAGCACCTGTTCGCCGCCGCCGATCGTCCTCTACCCGCCGCCCGCGAACGCCTGATGGCGCTGCAGCAGGGGCCAGCCGACGAGACTTCCGCATGAGCCGTGCCGCCAATACCAACGCCGCGCCGATCCTACCGGTGGCACTGAAAGACGCGCTCGGCGAGCGCTACCTCGCCTACGCCCTCTCCACGATCACCTCGCGCTCGCTGCCCGACGTGCGCGACGGGCTGAAGCCGGTGCAGCGGCGCATCCTCTACGCCATGCTGGCGCTGCGCCTGGACCCGGCGGGCGGGTTCAAGAAATGCGCGCGCGTCGTCGGCGACGTGATCGGCAAGTTCCACCCGCACGGCGACGTCGCCGTCTACGACGCGCTGGTGCGGATGGCGCAGGATTTCGCGCAGCGCTACCCGCTGGTCGACGGGCAGGGCAATTTCGGCAACATCGACGGCGATAACGCGGCGGCGATGCGGTACACCGAAAGCAGGCTCACCGCGGTGGCGATGGCGCTGCTCGACGGCATCGACGAGGACGCGGTCGACTTCCGGCCCAACTATGACGGCAGCGACGACGAGCCGGTGGTGCTGCCGGCGGCGTTCCCGAACCTTCTGGCCAATGGGGCTTCGGGGATCGCCGTCGGCATGGCGACCAGTATCCCGCCCCACAATGCGGGCGAGCTGCTGGGTGCCCTGGCCTGGATGGCCGGCCGGCCGGCTGCGGCCGCCTTGCCCACGGTCGAGGAATTGCTCAAGCATGTGCATGGCCCCGACCTCCCGACCGGTGGCTGGCTCGTCGAGCCGGCGGCGAGCATCGCCGAGGCCTATCGCACCGGCCGCGGCAGCTTTCGCCTGCGCGCGCGCTGGGAGAAGGAGGAGCTGGCCTACGGCCAATATCAGGTGGTGGTCACCGAGATTCCCTACCAGGTGCAGAAAGGGCGGCTGATCGAGCGGATGGCCGAGCTGCTGGCGCTGAAGAAGCTGCCGCTGCTGGGCGACCTGCGCGACGAATCGACCGAAGCCGTGCGGCTGGTGCTGGTGCCCAAGAACCGGTCCATCTCGCCCGAGCTTTTGATGGAGCAGCTGTTTCGCACCACCGACCTCGAGGTGCGCCTGTCGCTCAACATGAACGTGCTCGATGCCACCGGCATTCCGCGGGTGATGAGCCTGGCGGAGGTGCTGGAGGCCTATCTGGCACACCGCATGGTGGTGCTGATCAGGCGCACCAACCACCGGCTGGCGAAGGTCCTGGACCGGCTCGAGGTCCTGGAGGGCTATCTCAAGGCGTTCCTCGACCTCGACGAGGTCATCCGCATCATCCGCGAGGAGGACGAGCCCAAGCCGGCCCTGATGGCCCGCTTCGAGCTGAATGACCGGCAGGCCGAGGCCATCCTCAACCTGCGCTTGCGCAATCTGCGCAAGCTCGAGGAGATGGAGCTCAAGGGCGAGCGGGACCGGCTGATGCTCGAGCGCCAGGGCCTGGAGCAGCTGCTGGTCGACGAGGGCCTGCGTCGGGCGCGGCTTAAGGAGCAGTTCCTGGCCGCCCGAAAGCAGTTCGGTGGGGGCGCACTCGGCAAGCGTCGGACCGAGCTCGCCGAAGCGCCAGTGATCGCGCCCGAGTTGCTGGAAGAGCCTGTCGAGCGATACCCGGTGACGGTCATTTGCTCACGCCTCGGCTGGATCCGTGTCGCCCGTGGCGCGATCGAGAATTCGGCCGAGGTGAAGTACAAGGAAGGTGACGGCGAGCGCTTCCTGCTGACCGCGCAGAGCAGCGACCGGCTCCTGGTGATCGCCGCCGATGGCCGGGTCTACACGCTGGCGGTGGACAAGCTGGCCAGCGGTCGTGGCCATGGCGAGCCACTGTCGCTGATGATCGATCTGGAGCGGGCCGTAGAGATCCTGGACGTGCGCGTGCATCGCCCGGGCGGCCGCCTGATCTTCGCCACCCGCAAGGGATTCGGGTTCGTCGCCGAAGAGAAGGAGATCGAGGCGCAGACCCGGGCCGGGCGGCAGGTGGTCAACCTGAGCGACGGCGATACGCTGCTGGCGGCGGTCATGGTCGAGGGCGATCTGGTGGCGGCGGCCGGGAGCAATCGCAAGCTGCTCGTCTTTTCGTTGGCCGAGCTGCCCGTGCAGGCTCGCGGCAAGGGGGTCACGCTGATGCGACTCAAGGGCGCCGAGCTGGTCGACCTGAAGCCTTTTGATGCGAGTCAGGGTCTGACCTGGATCGCCAACGGCAAGGAGCGCCGGCTGGCCGACCTGACCCCGTGGCGCGGCCTGCGGGCCGCCGGTGGGCGCATGGCCCCACCGGGCTTTCCGCGCACCAACCGTTTCAGCTAGCTGGCGCCATGGGGCCGGACTAATGATCGGCCCCGGCTGCCGGGCGGAAGTCGGCGGCGCTGGCGCAGGGTAGGTAGGCAATGACGGCGATCGCACGACCGCTGCTCGCTTGGACGGTCGTTGTCGCCTTCCAGCTGTTTGGGGATATTTGGCTCGCCGACTTGGCGTCGCCTGGGCGTCACGCGGCCCTGTTCCTGATCCTGCTGGGCATGATCGGCTGGTGCGCCTTCGCGGTCGTCGAGGAGGCCGAGCACTTGGCCCATCTGTTGGGCGAGCCGCTCGGCACGCTGCTGCTGACGCTGACGATCGTCACCATCGAGGTGGGCCTGATCGCTGCCGTGATGCTGGGCCCGGAGGCTGCACCGACGCTCGGCCGGGACACGATGTTCGCGATCCTGATGATCGTGCTCAACGGCGTGGTCGGGCTGGTGCTGTTGGTCGGCGGCCTGCGTCACCGCGAGCAGGCCTACAATCTGCAGGGCGCGGTGGCCTACCTGTCCATCATCATCCCGCTGGCGGCGATCGCGCTCGTTCTCCCCAACCATACCGTGTCGACGCCGGACCGGACGCTGTCCACCTTCCAGGCGATCGCGTTCGGCAGCTTCACCGTGCTGCTCTATGGCGTTTTTCTGGCGGTGCAGACCGTCCGCCATCGTCATTTCTTCGTCGAGCCGACGGCAGCCGGCGCACCAGCGGAAACGACGCCGGCAGCGGCGTTGCCCGCCGGCGCCATGGCGCGCCACAGCCTCGTGCTTCTGCTGAACCTGCTGCCGATCCTGCTTCTGGCCAAGCCTCTGGCGAAGCTTATCGACCAGGGCATCGACGCGTTGCATGCTCCACCGGCCCTGGGTGGGGTGCTGATCGCCGTCATCGTCTTCACACCGGAGGCCGTGAGTGCGCTCAGGGCGGCGCTCGCCAATCAGCTGCAGCGCGCGGTGAACCTGTGCCTGGGCGCTGCCGCATCGACCATCGGCCTTACCGTCCCGGCGATCCTCGGCGTTGGACTACTCACCGGCCAACCCGTGACCCTGGGCCTCGATCCCACCGGCGTCGTGCTGCTCGCCGTCTCGCTGGCCATCGCCATCGTCACCTTCGGCGGCCCCCGTACCACCGTGCTCGAGGGTGCGGTCCACCTCGTCATGTTCTTCGTCTACCTGGTCCTGATCTTCAGCCCGTGACCCGGCGGAGACTGCTCAGGGCGCTCGTCCGCCCGCGGCGCGGCGAAGGCGGGCCAAAGCCTTACCGGCGATCGCGTACAGCGCTCGGGCGTCCTCGCGTTGCGGCAGCAGGACCTGCGCGACGCTGAAGCCGAAACGGCGACGGTACGCGAACACGATCACCGCCACCGCTGCCACCTGCGCCAGCGCATAGGCGAGACCGGCGCCGGCCAGGCCCAATGGCGGGGTGAGCAGGAAGAACGCCACCGCTGCCACCGCACTGCCGAGACCGAAGGCGCCGATGCCCCAACGCGCCAAGCCTTGGGCGGAGAGGCAGGGGTAGAGCATGGTGGTGAAGGAATTGGCCAGCGCTCCCAGCATCACCAGCTGAAAGGCGTGCGGGGCAGCCGCATAGTCGGGGCCGAGGCTCAGTGCCAGCAGCGGGCGGGCTAGCAGCATGGCGACCATGGCCACGACCGCCATCAGCGCCGTGACCAGGCGGGCGATGCGGATCGCATCCAGGGCCGAGCTCTTGATGTCCGTGGCGCGCACGCCATGGCTGAAGATC
The DNA here is from genome assembly GCA_049292515.1 of Geminicoccaceae bacterium. Taxonomy (GTDB): domain Bacteria; phylum Pseudomonadota; class Alphaproteobacteria; order Geminicoccales; family Geminicoccaceae; genus Benzoatithermus. The sequence continues at coordinate 24,640 of JBATRI010000674.1, read as the reverse complement.
ACGATACCTACGGCCGTCGCAACCTCGACCAGGATCTCGCCCAGCCGCTGCGAGCCGAAATAGAGACCCAATGCCTCCTCGCCGAGCTGCCAGTTGACGACCCAGAAGCCGATCCGGCCGAGCAGGATCAGGAGCAGCATGGCGACCCACAGCTCGCCGCCGTAGCGCAGCATCCGGGCTACCAGAGCGCGCTGGAACAGCAGGCTGGGCCGGATCGCGCTCCGTACCTGCAGCAGCAGATAGCCCGCGGCTGCGACGTGGGCCGCGAGCAGCACCCAGATCGCGGAGCCGACATCGAGGAGGGCCGCAGCCCACAAGGCCAGCGTGCCCCCCAGCATCACCGCCCGGGAGATCAGCTCCGACCGGTTTAGGTCGGCGAGGTCGCCACGCCCGAGAAAGATGCCCTGTCCGGTGCGCAGACAGAGCATGGGCGCGACGTTGAGGGCTGCGACCAACGCCAGTGCACCATAGCCCGCGACATAGCCGCCGGCCTCGAGCATCAGCCAGCAGACCAGGACCCCGATGCTGCCCAGGAGCAGCCACAAGGTCATCAGATGCGTGGCGACGGCATCCTGCTCATCCGGCTCCTGGCCGATGAGCCACGCACCGGATTGGCGCAGGCCCAGGTCGAAGGCGATCGCGAGGACCAGCGCGGTCGACATGACATAGCCGTAGAAGCCGAACTCGCTCACACTCAGGGTACGTGCGAGGACGAGAAACACCGCGAAATTGGCGGCACGCATCACCAGCCTCGTGAGCAGCACCCACAAGGAATCGACCAGCATCTTCTCGTGCATGGGCGGGCTGGAGCCTTTCGCGGGCCGGTGCCGCCGCGTCTAGATGCCGACACCGGAATAGGCCTCGGCCAGGAGCCGGTTGGCGGCCGCGAGGTCGAGCGGCTCGGGATTGCCGCCGGCGGTCGGGTCGACCACGGCCATGGCGGCCAGATCGTCGAACCGATCGGTCGGCACGCCCAGGGCCTGCAGGGTGTGCGGCACGCCGAGCTCGGCGCGCAGCGCCAGGATCCAGCCGAGAAAGCCGTCGAAGCCGCCCTCGATGCCGAGCCACGCCGCGGCGCGCTCGATCTTCCCCTCGATCATATGACGGTTGAATACCAGCACGTAGGGCATGACGACGGCATTGGTCAGGCCATGGTGCGTGTCGTAGACGGCCCCGATCGGGTGCGAGAGGCTGTGGATCGCTCCCAGGCCCTTTTGAAACGCCACCGCGCCCATGGCCGATGCGGCCAGCATCATGGCCCGTGCATCGAGGTCGGTGCCATCGGCAAAGGCGCGCGGCAGCGCCTCCTTGACCAGGCGCATGCCCTCGACCGCGATGCCTTCGGCCATGGGATGCCATGCCGGTGCGCAATAGGCCTCCAGGCAATGCGCCAGCGCGTCCATGCCGGTGGCGGCGGTCAGCGACGGCGGCAGGCTCAGTGTGACCTCAGGGTCGAGAATGGCGGTCTTGGGCATCATGCCGGGATGGAAGATGATCTTCTTGGTGTGGGTCGTCTCGTCGGTGATGACCCCGGCGCGACCGACCTCGCTGCCGGTACCGGCGGCGGTCGGAATGGCCACCACCGGGGCGATGCCTTCGAGACGTGCCCGCCGCCACCAGTCGCCGATGTCCTCGAAATCCCATAACGGCCGGCTCTGCCCGGCCATGAAGGCGATCACCTTGCCGCAATCCAAGGCGCTGCCGCCCCCCAACGCGACGACGCCATCGTGACTCTGCGCGTGGAATGCCGCGACCCCGGCCTCGACGTTGGCGGCGACGGGGTTGGAGCGCACGTCGGTGAACAGCATGGGCTCGAGCCCATGGTCGCGCAACGCCTCCAGCAGAGTCTCGGTGACCGGCAGCTTCGCCAATGGCGGATCGGTGACGACTAGGGGCCGCTTGATCCGGGCCTGCTCGCAGGCACGGCCAGCCTTACCCAGCGTGCCAGCCCCGAACAGCACCGTGGTCGGAAAGCTCCAGGTGGCGGCGAGCGTGGCGAAATCGTGCTTGATCATCTGCGTGGACCTCATCGAGCGCGCCTGGCTTCCGCATAGCGTAGGTGGAGCGTTCGCGAAAGCGGCAGCGACGGCAAGGCAACCCCCGGTATTGGCGCGCGCGACCCTGCGATGCCGAGCCGATAAAGCTAATTTGAAGTAATCATTAGGTATGTCTTAACCATTCGGTGGGACCCTTTAATCTTCCATAAATAATATCAAGCCCGCACGGCCATGCTCCATGCTCTCGGGAGATCCAATCCGTGCTGCTCGCCCAAGCCGATTTCGATGCCATCGACCGTACCGTCACCATCGTGCAACATCATCTGGACGCATTGGGTCTAACCGTGGAAGTCGAGACCGACTTTGGCGTTCTGCGGAGATTTCTCGATGCCCAGGGGACTTTCGCCAACCCAACATTCGATCCTGGCCGCAGCCGGATGGGTTTGCACGACTTTTGGTTGCGGCTGAACGACCGCGACGGCCGCGGCGTGGGCTGCAGTGCAGAGCGGGTGTTCGAAGTGGTCGACTTCATCGACCTGATGAAGAGTGGGCAGCTCTGGTATGCGCAGGGTTTTGCAGCCATCGGTCATGCAGGCGAGGTCCCAGTCTGCACGCCGTCCAGGCATATTGGCGGTCGGGTCAGCCACAGCGGCTCGACCTGGGTTCACCCGGAGCGACGTGGCCAGCGGCTCGCCATGTACCTGACCTACCTCAGCCGAGCTATGAGCTTCCAGTCGTTCGCCTGTACCTTCAATACCGGAATCGTCCGGCATAGCCTGGCGCTGACGCGGGTGCCGCGAGAGACTTATGGCTACCCGAACGTCGAGTTGGTGATCGACGATTATTTCCCGCCACTCAAGAGCCTCGACCAGATCTACCTGTGCTGGCTCTCGCGGGTGGAATTCGTGGCGCAGGTCCCGGCATGGTCTGAACTCCACGCTCACGCCGTGCCGCGGCCACAAGCAACACTCGCGGCCTGACGCCGCACCGCAGCTCCGCCGTTCGGCGCCCGCTGACTGGGACGAACCCCCGATGTCGACTGAAAGCCCACGATGCGCTCAACCGAACAGCATCAGCAGGAGCATGCCTCCCGCTACCGCCCATGCTGCGGCGAGCATGCCAATTCCTGAGGGGTCCGAAGGTCCCGACGCCCACTCGTGCTCAAACTCGACCACCTGCCGCGTCTTCATGATCATCTCACTTCCGCAATTGTCTACCACGATAATGGGCCACGGCGGCGACGATGGCTGTGACGGTCGTCACAGGCGCACGGCTAGCAAGTCGCATGGTCAAATGACTCGTGGCCGCTGCTAATCGGTATCAAAGGCAGCACAGCCTCGGGGAGCGCGGCGACGATGCCGAAAGCGTTCGATTTTTCCAGTCCGCCGTTCGATCGGCTACGGCCGATGGAGGTGGAACGCATCAACCATGTCGTCGACGTGGTGTTCTTCCGCACCGGGCAGACCGTCCTCCGCGCCGGCAGCCTGCCTGATCAGTTCTACGTCGTGATCAAGGGGCTCGTCGAGGAGCGTGCCGGCGACGAGGTCGTGATGGTGCACGAGTCAGGGGACGGCTTCGATAGCGACGTGCTGGTGCACATGGCCTCCCGCCATGATTTCGTCGTGCGCGAGGAGGCCATCTGCTACGCCCTGCCGATCGAGGATTTCCTCGACCTGACGGCCAACAACCCCAGCTTCGCCGCGTTCTTCTTCAAGGACATCTCGCACAAGCTCGAGGCCCTGGAGCAGCGGCAGACGGGCCCGCAGGCGCTCGGCGCCATGACCATGCGAGTCGGACAGGCGGCCGTGAACCAGCCGGTTTTCGTTGATCTGGAGACAACCTTGCACGAGGCAGCCGTGCACATGGATCGTGAGGGTCAACAGGCACTGCTGGTTCGCGACGGCGACCGTGTCGGGATCTTTACGGGCGTGGACCTGACGCGCACGGCCGTGGCGCAGCAGCGTCCGCTCGATACGCCGGTACGTGATCTCGTCCATTGGGGCGTGCACGGCACCGACGAAGACAGCTTCCTGTTCGAGGCGGCCTTGCTGATGGCGCGCAAGCGCGTGCGGCACTTGGTGGTGCACCGCGAGGGCCACATCGTCGGCGTGCTGGACGCGGCCAATGTGCTCTCGTCACTGGCCAACCAAGCCGATCCCATTGGCGTGCTGATCGACCGCGCGGTCACCCCGGCCGAGGTCGCGGAAGCCAGCGAGCGGATCGGGTTCCTGATCCGCCAACTGTACGAAACCGGCACCAAGATCGGCTTCATCACCGAGCTCTCCACCGATCTGCACCGTCGCGCCACGGCCAAGCTGTTCCACACCCTGGCGCCGCCAGGACTGGAGGAGAACGTGTGCCTCGTGGTCATGGGCAGCGAGGGGCGGGGCGAATATCTGGCCAAGACCGACCAGGACAACGGCATCATTGTAGCGGACGGTTACGCGCCGCCTGACTGGGACGGGTTTCGGCAGCGCTTTACCGCAGCCATGATCGATGCCGGCTTTCCTGCCTGCCCCGGCGAGATCATGGTCCGCAACCCGGCTTGGTCGAAGCCGCTCGCAGCCTGGTGCGAGGACGTTCGGTCATGGGTGCTGGCAGCCGACGAGCAGGCGCTGATGAACGTCGCGATCTTCTACGACGCGGCGCCGGTGGCCGGCGATGACCGGCTGCTCGGCCGGGCCAAGCAGTATCTCTTCGACCTGCTGGCCGACGAGAGTGCCTTCCACGCTCGGTTCGCGCGGGCGATCGAAATGTTCGACACACCGCTCGGGTTCTTTTCGACCTTCGTGACCGAAGGCGGCGCGCACAAGGACCAGCTCGACCTCAAGAAGGGCGGGATCTTCCCGCTGATGCACGGGGTGCGGGCGCTGGCGCTGGAGCGGCGGCTGGTCGAGACCAACACCATACAGCGGATCCGCAGGCTTCAGGGCATCGGCGTGCTCGACCGCAAGCTGGCGCAGGAACTGGCCGAGGCGTTCAACTTCATGCTCTCGCTGCGGCTGTCGGCGCGACTCGAGAAAATGCGGCTGCACGAGCCGTTGGATAATTTCGTCCGCCCGGACACGATCAGCAAGCTGGAGCGCGACCTGCTCAAGGATTCGCTCCAGATCGTCAAGCGGTTCAAGGAGGTGGTCCGCCATCACTTCCACCTCGCCATGTTCTGAGGGCGCGCCATGCTCGACCGTTTCAAGCGTGCGTGGTGGCAGCGCCGGCTGAAAAACCCGGCCTATGCGTTTCTCGGCGAAGCCTATGACGGCGACGAGCTGGTGAGCATCGATTTCGAGACCACGGGCCTCGATGTTCGAACCGACCAGCTCCTCTCCGTGGGTGCGATCAAGGTCCAAGGCGACACCATCCTCACCAGCCAAAGGCTGGACTTTCTGATCCGGCCCGCGCAGCCGGTGTCCGAGCGCACGATACTGATCCACCATATCCGGCCCGTGGACCTTGCGACGGCGGTGCCGCTCGACGAGGCCATACCACGCGTGCTGGAATTCATCGGCCCGCGCCCGCTGATCGGCTACTATCTCAAGTTCGACCTGGGCGTGCTGAACAAATATGTTCGTCCATTGATCGGCGCGGCGATGCCGAACCCGCAGATCGAAGTCTCGACCCTGTACTACGACTGGCGCGCGGCCCAGGTGCCGCCCGGGGGCAATATCGACCTGCGCTTTGAGACCATTCGCCAGCGCCTCGATCTGCCGCGCCGGGCGGTCCATGACGCGTTCAACGATGCGCTGCTGACCGCGATGATGTACCTGCGGCTCAAGGGCGGTTGGAGACCCCGTCCTTCGGGCTGACGGCCGCACCGTCCCTGCTGTGACCCCGTGACGGTGATGTCGATGGCGCTCAAGCTACATGCGGTCTCGGCCCGACATCTGGGCGGCGGTCTGCTGGTCGCTGCCGCCGTGGCGGCGGCGTTTGCCGCGGGCGCGGGCGCCTTCCTTTCGACGGAATTGCTGTGGGCGGCGACCTGGGATGTCGGCGTCCTCGTGTTCATGGGCCTCATCCTGGCCGTGACGCTGCGTTACGATGCGTCTCAGATGCCCCGGAAGGTGCGGCACCGGGCGCCGAGCGCCGGTCTGCTGGTGGCGCTGGCCACGGCGGCCGCAGGCTTCGGCATCTATGCCATCTTTCTGCTGCTGTCGGTCGGCAGCCAGCGGCTGAGCGACACGCGTGCGCTTTATCTTGGCATCGGTGCCGCCACGACCGCCTTCTCCTGGGCGCTGGTGCATCTGCTGTTCGCTTTGGAGTATGCGAGGGTCTATTACGCTCCGGCTGGGACAGGCGGCGAGATATGCGGGGGATTAGACTTCCCGGGCGGCGATCGGCCCAACTATGTTGATTTCCTCTACTTCTCTTTCGTCATCGGTGTCGCTTGCCAGACGGCCGAGGTGGCGACGATGACCCGCACGATGCGCAAGCTCGCACTGGCGCAGGGGCTGATTGCCTTTGTTTTCAACACCGTCATCCTGGCATCCACGATCAACGTGGCCGCCGGTCTGTTCTCGCCGGGCAACTAGCCAGTTCGTGTTTGACCTGGGTTGTGACCCGGCACCACCATGACCGCCATCACCCATGAGCTCGAGGGTAAGCATGTCCGAGACACGATCCTACTTGCCGCTGTCGGGCATGGAGCTGCCCCGCTTTGCCGGCATCCCGACCTTCATGCGGCTGCCGCACATCCCGCTCGACGACGCCGACGAGGTGCAGATCGGCTTGATCGGCGTGCCCTGGGACGCCGGCACGACCAACCGGCCGGGACCCCGTCATGGTCCACGGCAGTTGCGCGACTACTCGACGATGATCCGTATGGTCAACCAGGCTACGGGTCTGCGGCCGTTCCATACCGCCCGCTGTGCCGATCTCGGCGACTGCCCGGTCAACCCCGCGGACCTGCAAGACAGCCTGCAGCGGATCTCGGCTTATTACGGCAAGCTCCGCGCCAAACATATCGTGCCGATGACCGCCGGCGGCGACCATCTGATCTCACTGCCGGTATTGCGGGGCCTTGTCGGACATGGTGCTCCCGTGGCGATGATTCACTTCGATGCGCACACGGACTTCTACGACACCTACTTCGGTGGGTTCCGGTTCACGCACGGGACACCATTCCGCCGCGCCGCCGAGGAAGGCCTCATCGATACCAGTCGCGTGGTGCAGATTGGTATTCGTGGCAGCGCCTACGACGGCGAGGACGTCGAGTGGGCGAGGGCGCACGGGGTTCGGATCGTGATGATCGAGGAGTTGGTGGAGCGTGGCCCGGACGCCGTGATGGCGGAAGCGCGTGCGATCGTCGGTGACCAGCTCTGCTACGTGAGCTTCGATATCGACGGTATAGATCCGTCGCAGGCTCCTGGCACCGGCACGCCCGAGATCGGTGGGTTCTCGACCCACACAGCACAGCGCATGGTGCGAAAACTCGAGGGTCTCAACCTGATCGGCGCCGATCTGGTCGAGGTCAGCCCGCCGTTCGACCCGTCGGGCATGACGGCGTGGGTGGGTGTCAGCATCATGTTCGAGCTGCTGTGCGTGCTGGCCGATTCAGTACGACGGCAGGAGGCCGCAGCCTAGCGACGACCAAACTACCCCACTGAGCGTGGTGCTCCCCGATTCCTGCAACGGCGTCACGTTGACGCTGAAGCGCACCAATGCGCCAACGCCTTCAGCAAGCGGCCCCGATCACCTCCTTCGGCAGCCGGTGCCCGAGCACCGAGCGAGTTGGGGCGACGAGCGGCTGGTGGCAAGAGACGAGGGTTTGCCCGATCCTTCGGATCTGCGGTGCGTCAAGTCGGCAATGCGGAGCCATGGCGGCGCAGCGGGGATGGAAGGTACATCCCGGCGGCGGCGCCAGCGGGCTCGGCACCTCGCCGGCGCTGGCCTCGCGATCGCGCCGCGGATGTTCCATGTCGGGGACCGTGTCGAGCAGGAGGCGCGTGTAGTGGTGCCGCGGCGCGGCGAACAGCTCCTCGACTGGCGCCTCCTCGACGATCTTGCCCAGGTACATCACCGCCACTCGGCTGGCGACGTGCCGGATCACCGCGAGGTTGTGGCTGATGAACAGATAGGTCAGGCCGAGCTCCTGCTGCAGCTCGACCATCAGGTTCAAGATCTGCGCCTGCACCGAGACGTCGAGGGCCGAGGTCGGCTCGTCCAGGACGAGAAATTCGGGCTCGGTCGCCAGGGCGCGGGCGATCGAGATCCGCTGCCGCTGCCCGCCCGAGAACTGGTGCGGGTATTTGGTCCCGTCGGAATGGCTGAGCCCTACCTGCTCCAGGAGTCTGTCGACGCGCCGGTCGGTGGGTGCCCCGCGCATGCGCAGGCCGAGCGTGCGGATGGGCTCGGCCACGACATCGCGTACGGTCCAACGTGGATTCAAGCTGGCATAGGGGTCCTGGAAGATCATCTGCACGCGCATCCGGCCATCGCCAGCGCCACCGGCGGCGAAGCGGATCTCGCCGGTGGTCGGTCGCTGGAGGCCGGTGATCAGCTTGGCGAGCGTGGACTTGCCGCAGCCGCTTTCGCCGACGATGGCGAACGTCGTGCCGCGCTCGACCGTGAAGCTGACATCGTCGACCGCCTTCAGCGTCTGCCGCGGCCGGCCGGCCACGACCCGCTCGAGCCAGGGTGGCGACAGGTCGTACCAGCGGCGCAGGCCTTCGACCTCGAGAGCGATGGTGGGGTCTTGGGGCACGGCGGTCATCCGGTCGGTTGCAGCCAGCAGGCGGCGGCGCTCGGGCCGGGCCCGGAGAGATCCGGCCGCCGGCTGCCGCAAGGGGTGAAAGCGGAGGCGCAGCGCGGGTGAAAGCTGCAGCCGGCGGGCATGGCATCCAGCCGCGGCATCGTCCCGTCGATCTGGACCAGCTTGCCCACCTGCCGGTGCAGGCTCGGGATCGAGCCGATCAGGCCACGGGTGTAGGGATGAAGGGGCCGCCGGATCACCTCGGCGACGGGGCCGATCTCGGCGACGCGACCGGCATACATCACCGCCACCCGGTCGGCCGTCTCGGCGATCACGCCCATGTCGTGCGTGACCAGCATCACCGCCGTGCGGCGCTCGCGGCAGATGCGCTTCAGAAGTGCCGTGATCTGCGCCTGCACCGAGACGTCGAGGGCGGTGGTCGGCTCGTCGGCGATGATCAGTTCGGGCTCGCCGCACAAGGCCAGGGCGATCACCACCCGCTGCCGCATGCCGCCGGAGAACTGGTGCGGGTACTGGCCGAGCCTCGTCTCCGGCGCCGGGATGCCGACCTCGCGCAACAGCTCCAGCGCGCGCTGGGCGGCCTCGCGCCTGCCCAGCGGCAGGTGGGTGCGGATCGTCTCGACGAGCTGGTCACCGATGGTGAGCAGCGGGTTCAGCGAGGTGAGCGGGTCCTGGAAAATGGCGCCGATCCGCCGCCCGCGGATGGCGCGCAGCTTGGCAGGCGGCAGATCGTCGATGCGCTCACCCTGCAGCAAAATCTGGCCGCCGGCCACCCGGCCCGGCGGCTGCAACAGCCCGATGACCGCCGAGCCGGTCAGCGACTTGCCGGCGCCGGACTCGCCGACCAGACCCAGAATCTCGCCCGGTGCGATCGACAGGCTCACCCCGTCCAGCGCCAGCAGTGTGCGGCGCCGGGTCGGGAACTCGATGCGCAGGTCGCGGATCTCGAGCGTGGGTATGGTCATGGCGTCAGGGTGCCTCGCAAAGAGCGTGCCCATCGCGCGCCACGATCTTGCCGCGCTTGACCACGAGCTGCCGCGGCGGGCAGAGCACCACGGTTTCCGGCACGTTGCGCGCCTGGACCAGGACCAGATCGGCGTCGTTGCCGACGGCGACGCCATAATTGGGCAGCGCCATCACCTTCGCACCGCCGTGGGTGCAGATCGCCAGCGCCAGCTCGACCTCGTGATCCTTGTCCAGCCCGTTGCGCTGGCCGACATGCCGGGCACGGTCGAGCATGTCGGCGTTGCCGTAAGGGTGCCAGAGGTCGCGGATGCCGTCCGAGCCCGAGCAGATGGTGATGCCGGCGGCGTGGGCGCGCTTGACCGGTGGCGCCGGCCAGCCCGAGGGGGCCGTGGTCATCAGTGCGATACCGGCCTCGGCCAGCGTGTCCAGCATCTTGCCGACGCCCAGCCAGTCGTTCATGCCGAGACAGAAGGCGTGGCTGATGGTGACTTTGCCCGCCATGCCTAGCGCCTTGGTGCGCTCGACGATCAGCCCCATCGAGAACATGCCGAGCTCGTTCGGCTCGTGCAGGTGGATGTCGACCGGGCGGCCGAAGGTCTGGGCTAGTCCGAATACCGTGTCGAGATGGCCCTTCGGGTCCTTGTCCATGGTGCAGGGGTCGATGCCACCCACGACCTCGGCCCCGAGACGCAGCGCCTCCTCCATCAGCTCGACCGTGCCGGGACGCTTGAGCATGCCGGACTGCGGGAACACGACGAGCTCGATGTCGATCCAGTCGCGGTAGCGCTCGCGTGTGGCCATCACCCCCTCGATGCCCCACATGCCGTGCTTGGTATCGACGTCGATGTGGCTGCGGATGTGCGTCGAGCCATTGGCGATCGACAGCACCACCTGGCGTGCGGACTGCCGGCCGGGCTCCATGTCGATCTCGCGCTTCAGCTTGCGCTCGTTGTCGATCATGTCCTGGATCGTGGACCCGGCCGAGTTCGGCTGCCAGGGCAGGCCCAGAAGGTTCTTGTCCAGATGGGTGTGGGCCTCGACCAGGCCGGGCAGCAGGATGGCGCCCTGCCCGGCCTCGACCGGCACGCCCGGCGCCTCGATGTCGGCGGCGATCTCGGCGATGCGGCCGGCGCGGATCAGCACGTCGACGGGGTCTCCGCCCATCGGGCGGACGTCGCGCAGCAGAAGGTCGTTGCTCATCGAGGTTTCCGTTCAGCGGAGCTTGGGATTGAGCGCGTCGCGCAGCCAGTCGGCCAGGAGATTGACCGAGAGGATGATCAGGCAGAGCTGGAGCGCCGGGAACAGCACGATCCACCACGAGCCGGAGAAGAAATACTCGTTGCCGATGCGGATCAGCGTGCCCAGCGACGGCTGGTTGACCGGCATGCCGACGCCGAGGAAGGACAGCGTGGCCTCGGCCAGGATCGCCAGCCCCAGATTCAAGGTGGCGGTGACCAGCACCGGGGTCATTACGTTGGGCAGGATGTGGCCCAGCATGATGCGGTGCGGCCGGACGCGGATGATCCGTGCTGCCTGCACATATTCCTTGCCGGCCTCGACCATGGTCGAGCTGCGCACGACGCGGGCGTACTGGACCCAGCTCACCGCCGCGATCGAGAGCACCAGGATGCCGGGGGCGAGGAACTCGCGCAGCTCGCTCGGCAGCAGCTCCTTGCAGATCGCATTGAACAGGATGGCGATCAGCAGGGTCGGCAGCGACAGGACGGTGTCGCCGATCCGCATCAAGAGGTTGTCGAGGAAGCCGCCATGATAGCCGGCCAGCAGGCCGACGACGATACCGAGGGCCGCTGCCAGCAGCACGCTGGCGGCACCGATCACCAGCGAGATGCGCGAGCCGTAGAGAATGGCCGAGAAGATGTCGCGGCCCTGCGGGTCGGTACCCAACAGATAGGGCATCTCGCCGTCCGTGGCCCAGGCCGGCGGCAGCTCCGCCTTGTCGAGGAAGAGCTGCGTGAGGTCGAACGGGTTCTGCGGCGTGATCGCCGGCGCCAGCACGGCGCTGGCAATGATCAGGATGAGCAATGCCGCAGAGATGACGGCACTGGGCGTGTGCCGGAAGCTCCAGCACAGATCGCTGTCCCACCACAGCGCCAGCCGGGAGGGACGCCGCGTCAGCTCAACGGCCATGTGCGCCTCCGAGCCCGCCCTGGGCGCGCAGCCGCGGGTCGACGACGATGTAGAGCAGGTCGACCAGCGTGTTGATGGTGACGAAGATCAGCGCCACGACCATGAGGTAGGCGGCCATCACCGGGATATCGATGAACATCACCGCCTGCACGAACAGGAAGCCCATGCCTGGCCACTGGAACACGGTCTCGGTCACCAGCGCGAAGGCGATCAGGTCGCCGATCATCATGCCGACCACGGTGATCACCGGCATCAGGCAGTTGCGCAGCGCATGGCGGAAATGGATCGAGCGGTCGCGTAGGCCGCGGGCACGGGCGAACTTCACGTAGTCGCTGCGCAGCGCTTCCAGCATCTCGGCCGTGACCAGCCGCATCACAAAGGCGATCTCGAACGAGGCCAGCGACATGGCCGGCATGATCAGCGCCGCCCGGCCGCTGTTGGTGAGAAAACCGGTCTGCCACCAGCCGAGGTCGACCACCTCGCCGCGGCCGAAGGCGGGCAGCCATTGCAGCTCGACCGCGAAGGTGAGGATCAGGAGGATGCCGATGACGAAGGCCGGCACCGACACGCCCACCATCGACAGGATGTGCAGGCAGCGTGCCAGCGGGGCGTTCGGGCTGATCGCGGCGTAGACGCCCAGCGGCACGCCGATCAGCAGCGCCGCGATAGTGGCCACCAGCACCAGCTCGAACGTCGCCGGGAAACGCTCGGCGATGAGCGCGCCCACCTCCTTCTGGTTACGATAGGAGATGCCGAACTCACCCTTGGCGGCATTGCCGACGAAGGTGGCGAACTGCATCACCGGCGTCTGGTTCAGGCCCAGCCGCTCGCGCAGCTCGTCGCGCTCGACCTGCGTCGCCTGCGGATTCAGCATCAGCTGCACCGGATCGCCCAGGAAACGGAAGATCATGAAGGCGACGAACGCGACGGTCAGCATGACCAGGGACGCGTTGCCCAGCCTTTTCAGGATCAGAACCAGCATCGGCCAAAGCTCCAGTCGGCAAGGGATGGACCGAGCAAGGTGCCCGGTCCGGCCGGCATCACTGCATCATGGTGAGCCAGTGACGTGCCTTGTTGTCGGAGAGCTGCAGCACCGAGGCGACGTTCTTGCCGGTGGCCCAGGCCATCGGCTGCTGGTGCAGCGGCAGGAAGGTGATGTCGTCGTGCAGGATCTGCAGCGCGTTGGCCTGGTAGCCCAGCCGCTCGGTGCGATCGATCGTCTGCCCGGCCTTGTCGATCAGCGCGTCGACCCCTTCGGGCTTCCAGCCGCCCCAGTTGAACACGCCGGCCGTGCCGCTCGGGGAATGCACGACCTGGACCAGGATGCTGTAGCTGTCGAGCATCGGCTCGTTGGCCCAGCCCAGGATCGCGACGTCGAACTTGCCGCCCTCGAACTTCGCGGTCTGCTGGCTGCTCGGCGCGATGTCGATCCTGGGCTTGAGCCCGACCCGCGCCCACATCGCGGCGGTCGCCTGGCAGAGCTGCTCCTCGTTAATGAAGTCGTCGTTGGCACAGACGAACGCGAACGAGAAGCCGTCGGGATAGCCGGCCTCGGCCAGCAGCGCCTTGGCCTTGTCGGGATCGTAGGCCAGCCGCTCGTCGAGCGACGGCACGTAGCCAGGGATCGCCGGCGCCACCATCGAGCCCGTGTTGCGCGACAGCCCGCGCATGACCTTCTTCTGGATGCTGTCGATGTCGATGGCACGGTAGAGCGCCTCGCGCACCCGCTTGTCCTGGAACGGGTTCTTGCCGCCGGCACCGTCCTCCTGGAGCTTGTCGCCCCAGTTGAACAGGTAGAACAGCGTGCGCAGCTCGTTGCTGGCCAGCACTTTCAGGTCGGCACTTCCCTGCAGCCGCGGCAGATCCTGCAGCGGTGCATTGTTGGTGAAGTCGATCTCACCCGAGAGCATGGCCGCGACGCGCGTCGCCGGCGAGGTGATCGGCGTGAAGATGATCTTGTCGATATTGTGCCGCGGCTTGTCCCACCAGTTCGGGTTCTTGACGAACACCGTCTGGGCGTCCGGCTTGCGCTCGGTGATCTCGAACGGGCCAGTGCCGTTGGCGTGGTTGGTGGCGTAGCCCTCGACGCCCTTGCCGAAATCGGTCGGCTTCTCGGCGTTGTTGGCGACCAGCCATTCCTTATCGAAAATGACGATGTTGGTCAGGTCGTTGAGCAGCAGCGGATAGTTGTCGGTGATCTCGACGTCGATCGTGTGGTCGTCGATGATCTTGGCGGACTTGTAGGCGGGCAGGTTGCCGCGTAGCGGCGAGGTGGGATCACTGACGCGCGTGAACGAGGCCAGCACGTCGTCGGCCGTGAACGGGTCGCCATTGTGGAACTTCACCCCCTCGCGCAGGTGGAAGCGCCACACCGACGGTGACAGCACCTCCCACGAGGTGGCGAGCGACGGCTCGATCTCGAGCTTCTCATTGTAGCGCACCAGGCCTTCGTAGGCATGGGCCAGCACGGAGATCGTGAACGTATCGCCGTACGAGTACGGGTCGAGCGAGACGATGTCCTTGTGCGCGCCCCAGCGTAGCACGTTCTCCGCCTGCGCCGACGTGCTGGCGCCCCAGGCCAGGAACGTGGCGAGACATGCTCCAGCGAGCAGTCGTTTGACCGAAGGCATGGGCGTTCCCCTTGATTGGTCCGTTGGTGCCGCGCGCGCCGCCGTGCACAGAATACAGGCAAAGTGCACTTTTTTCGTGCTTGCTGTATCCATAAGAGGATTTATAGTGTATACACTAAGCGTGTGCAAGAGCTTCCTGCGGCCGCCGGTGTGCGATAGGAGCGCGGCAGCGGGCATATTTGGACGGAGCGGGTGATGACGACGTCGAGTGGACGGGGCCGGAACAAAGGCAAGTCGCGGGGGGAAGACGTCTATCAGGGCCTGCGGCGCGCGATCATCGAGGCAGGGCTGCGGCCCGGCACCAAGCTGCCCGAGGACGCGGTCGGCGAGAGCTTCGGCGTCAGCCGGACCATCGTGCGCGGCGTGCTGGCCCGGCTCGCGAGCGAAGGGCTGGTGACCCAGCAGGTCAACCGCCGCGCCGCCGTCGCCGCACCGACCCTGGAGGATGCGCGCGACCTGTTCCGGGTCCGGCGCGGCCTCGAGCGGACGGCGGTCGAGATCCTGTCGGGCCGGCTGACCAAGGACCAGGTGACCCGGCTGATTGACCATGTCGACGCCGAGAGTGCGGTGCACGGCCGCGACGGGCCGGCCTCGATCCGGCTCGCCGGGGAATTCCACACCCTGCTCGCCGACATGACCGGCAACGAGATCCTGGCGCGCTACATCAACGAGGTAGTCTCGCGCGGTTCGCTGGTGCTGGCCATCTACGGCCGCCCCCACTCGTCGGACTGTGCCGTCAACGAGCACAAGGAGCTCATCGCCGCCCTCGTTGCCGGCGACACCGAACGCGCCATGCAGCTGATGGACGAGCATCTGGCCAGCGTCGCCAGTCGTGCCCTGCTGGAGCATCGCGCGGCACGCGACCTCGATCTTGCCGACCTGCTCATGCCTTATGCCCGACCCACGGCGGAGCCGACCCCGGACACCAAGGTCGTCCCGATCAAGGCCGAGCGCGGGAGGGTACGCCTATGAGCGGCGTCAGGAGCTTCGACTTCGAGTCGCTGTCCGAGCGGGAGCGCTACAAGATCCTGATCGGCACCGTGGTGCCACGGCCGATCGCCCTGGTGACCACGCTGGGCGCCGACGGCCGGGCCAATGCGGCTCCGTTCAGCTTCTTCAATTGCCTGTCCGCGGACCCCGCGATCGTGGCGCTGGGCGTCGAGAACCGGGACGACGACTCGCCCAAGGATACCGTTCGCAACATCGCCCGGACGGAGGAGTTCACGGTGAACATCGTGAGCAACGCCATCCTCGAGGCCATGAACGTCTGCTCGGTGCCGTTCGGCGCCGATGTCGACGAGCTGGTCGAGGCGGGCCTGACCGCGATGCCGGGCCAGCGCGTCGGCTGCCCCTGGATCGGCGAGGCGCCGGCAGCCCTCGAATGCCGTCGCTATATCGGCCTGCAGATCGGCCGCTCGCGCGAGATCGTGCTGGGCCAAGTGGTGGCGGCGCACATCCGGGCCGATCTGATCAACGAGCGGCTGCACGTCGAGCCCAGCCTGCTGGATGCGATCGGCCGGATGGGCGGCCACGGCTACGTCCGCAGCAACGAGACCTTCGATCTTCCCACCATGTCGGTCGAGGACTGGCGCAGAGGTCGGCCGGCGACCCGCCGGTCGGCCAGGCAGCTCGAGGGAGCCGGCTGATGACGGCACGTATCCCGACCGGACCGGTGCATCTGCGGGCGCGTTGGGTGCTGGGCCACGCCGATGGCCACCACTGCCTGTTGCCCGATGGCGAGGTCGTATTCGACCAGGGCAGGATCCTGTTCGTCGGTCATGGCTTCGGAGGCGAAGTGGCCGAGCGCCACGATCTCGGCAACGCCATCCTGACGCCGGGCCTGATCGACCTCGACGCCTTGTCCGACCTCGACACGACGATCCTGGCCTTCGACAACCACCCCGCCTGGAAGACCGGCCGGGTCTGGCCGCAGTCCTACATGGAGCGCGGACCCTACGAGATGTACACGGAGGACGAGCTCGTCTTCCAAAAACGCTATGCGTTTCAGGCGCTGCTGCGCAACGGCATCACCACGGCCCTGCCGATCGCCTCGCTGTTCTACCGCGCCTGGGGCGAGACCTACGCCGAGTTCGCCGGTGCTGCCGATGCGGCCGAGGACCTGGGCCTGCGGGTCTATCTCGGCCCGGCCTACCGCACCGGCAACCCGTACCTCACCGGGCCGGGCGAGACCGAGCTGTTCTTTGACGAGCCCCGCGGGCTCGCCGGCCTTGAGGATGCGATCCGCTTCTGCCGCAGCTACGAGGGCCGGGCCGGCGGGCTGATCCGCACCATGCTGGCGCCCGATCGGATCGAGACCTGCACCGAGGCCCTTCTGCGCGGCACGGCCACGGCCGGGCGCGATCTCGGCGTGCCGGTCCGGCTGCATTGCTGCCAGGGTGGCTTCGAGCTCGAGACGGTGCGGCGGCTGCATGGGCGCTCGCCGATCGAGTGGCTGGCCGACCTCGGGTTCCTGACCGACCGGACGCTCCTGCCGCACGGCACCCACGTCACGCCCTCCCGCCACAGCCCAGGCCCCGGTGACGATCTGGCGCTCATCCGCGACCACGGCGCCGTCGTCGTCCATTGCCCGCTCGTCGCCGGCCGCTTCGGCGAGGCCCTGGCCAGTTTCCGCCGCTACCGTGCCCTCGGGCTGCGGCTCGGCCTCGGCACAGATACCGCACCCCCCGACCTCGTCGCCGGCATGCAGATGGGCGTCACATTGTGCCGCGTGATGGAGGGTGGGCCGGAAGGCTGCCGCGCTGAAGACTATTTCGATGCGGCGACACTTGGCGGTGCCGACGCGTTGGGCCGTCCGGATCTCGGGCGCATCGAGGCGGGTGCCCGCGCCGATATCGTGGCGTTCGAGCTCGGCCTGCCGCACCAGTACCAGATAATCGACCCTATCCAGACCTTGCTGCTGACGGGCCGCGGCCGCGACGCCCGCACGGTCATCGTTGATGGCCGCTTCGCCATGGAAGACCGGATCATCCCGGGAGTCGATGAGGCCGAGTTCACGGCGCGGGCGCAAAGCCAGTTCGATCGCCTCGTGGCGCTTTATCCGGACCGAACCTGGAATCACCCACCCACGAACGAGATCTTTCGCAGCAGCTATCCGATCGGTGCCGATTAGTCGGGGTCTCGTACGCGCAACCGGGTTCTGCCTATGGCGGCAGATGATCGCCGGTGACAAGCTCGAGCTCTGCACCTTCCCGCCCCGGCTATGCGTGACCTAAACGGCTTGTTAGCAATTCGGCTGTAGAGACAGGGTTAGGTTCATGCCGGGACGTCGATGCGCACTGTGCTGCCTTTCCTCATGCTCGCCGGGGCGCTGGTCACTCTAGCGACAAACGTCGCTTGGGCTCATCCGGAGGATGTCCCCTGCACACAGGATGCTGTCGACAGGGTGGCTTGCATCGCCACCCGGCTGTGTAGCTGTCGGTTCGTGCCGGGCAGCCCGGCTACGGGCATGGCGGATGGATTTCGCTGGGATTGCGGAATCCTGCGGCCGAGATGCGGCGGGGAAGTTCCGGCCACTATCGACGCTTGGCAGGGATCTTTGCCCGATGCCTTGTTACTCGACCAGTCACGCACCATCGTGAATCAGGTGACGGGTGGAAAGCCTTATCCACCCCGACACTGAGGGATGCCCATGGTTCCGGGATGGTTGGGCCGGGGATTCTGGCTCGGGCTGAGCGCGGTTTGGGCCGCAGCTCTGCTTACCAGCCCAGGCGCTGCACAGCAGCAAGGGCTAAATGCAAATGACGCTTACATACAGCGTCAGCTGCGCAGTCTGGAGGGCTCGGTGCGCAGCTCACCGGACAGCGCCGCCCTGCAGCTGCAGCGGGCGCGCCGAGACCTGATACAGCAAAGTCGAGGTGTGGCGTTCACACCTGAACAAGCTCGCCTCAATCGCGGCCTTGATCAGGTCGGCCGCCAGCTACGGCAGGAGCGGACCTCTAGGGTCGGGGTGCCGCCACGGCCGGCTACGACCGAGGAGTCATTACCGTCGAGCTATGGCACGGACCAACCGCTGCCCAGCTTCAATCGCTCGGCTACGGTCGGGCGGCTCGTTGGCCGCGCCGAGGCGGCCATTGTGGAAGGGCGTCCAGACCAGGCGCGCTCAGACCTCGCGACCGCCCGCAGCCTGCTGGTGGGCGTGGGCCCGACCGATCCTGACGGTGGCACGCAACTGGCATCGATACAGGCTCGAATGATCGCTATTGAAGCCCGTCTAGGTAGCTCGGGCAGCTGAGACGCCAGCGACCAGTCGCAGACATTGCGGAGCTGCCGTAAGGATGGGTCAACGGTCGCGGCGGCCCAAGGAGCGCTGATGTCAGGCAGGTGGAAGCCGCGGCCGATGCAGCCTACCGACCTAGATCAGGTCCAGGCCATCTATGCTCGCGAGGTGCAGGAAGGTACGGCCTCGTTCGAGCTCGAGCCGCCGACCATTGTCGAGTTCGAGATGCGCTGGAAGAAGGTCAGCGCGCGCGGGCTACCGTGGCTGGTGGTCGAGTGCGACGGCAGGCTTGCCGGCTATGCCTATGCTGCTGCCTATCGCGAGCGGCCGGCCTACGACTTCACGGTCGAGGATTCGGTCTATGTCGCCGACTGGGCGCGGGGTGGTGGTGTCGGCGCTGTGCTGCTGGCGGCGGTGGTGGCCGAGGCGCAGCGAGCGGGCATGCGGCAGATGGTGGCCGTGATTGGCGATTCGGCAAACCATGGCTCGGTTCGGCTGCACCAAGCGTGCGGCTTCGTCGAGATCGGCATCTTGCGCGCAGTGGGGCGGAAGTTCGATCGTTGGCTCGACACCGTATTGATGCAGCGGACTCTCTAGATCCTGACGGGCACGATCGGCCACGTTGCGCCCCAGTTGGCGCCGGCGGTAGTTGCGCCAATTGGGATTGAGGCCAGTCGAGCTTGCCAGGAAACTGGCCGCACTTGCTGTAAAGAACCAGTGTGTGGCGCAGTGCCTCTTTGCGAACCAAGCCAAGGGTGATGGGTTCCAGATCCCCGATCCGGGCTGGCTGGTTCAATGCAGGGAAAGGGCTATCTCGAAGCACGACATATGCAGAAGATGTTCAACCTGATGCGCGCCAACGACTTGATCTCGCGCCTCGTCGTCAACAACTACCTGCTCGGGCCAAAGCCGATAGCGTTCGATATGGCTTAATGGAACACGGACCGCATGAGGCTGCTCTTCATGGTGCACAGGTTTTATCTGCGCAACATGATCAGAGGAACTGGCTCGTGCAGCTTGGTGGGATCGAGCTGAAGGGTGTGCCGATCGATCTCGGGACGATCAAGACACCTTGCTACTGCATCTTCATCAAAGAAGACCATATCGCGCCCCGGGCCTCAACCTTCAGGGGCGGCCTGCGACTTGGTGGGCTAGTTCGCTTCGTTTCGGGTGGGTCTGGGCACATCGCCGCGCTTATCAACTCACCGTCGTTGGCGAAGTGGGTCTAGTGGATCGGCGTTACGCGAGCGCCTGAACCGGAGGTTTGGTTTGCCGAAGCGAGGCAAAATCAAGGCTCCCGGTGGCTGGATTGGGATGTGTGGCTGGCCAAGAAGAGCGGTGCCGGAGTAGCTGCCCGCGACTCGACGACCAAGGGTCTACCGGCGCTCGAGGAAGCGCCCTGCAGCTACGTCAAGGTGTGGCAATCGAATGAACGACTGATGGGAAATCATCTTGAATATTTTTCGTTGGATGGGAATAGCCACTTCGAGGCAGCGTCTGTGGAATAGGCGAACCGAAAGCCGGAGCAGATGATGTCCTGGGGCCCGTGGGTGACAGGTCATATCGGTCTCCAGTCTCGAAAGCATTCTCGACCGAGGCAGTCCCCAGTTGGGCCGATTGCCGGTCGTGAATGGTTTCGGCTGGGGGCGGCGCCGGCTTGCGTCAGCCTAGCGTTTCCGCCCAACCGCCTCGGCTCCGCCGGCCACGCCGGTGGAGCCTTCCTTTTGCGGTCGGACGGCGAACGTGTGGGCCTCGAGGGCGGCAATGACCCGATGGAAGGGGTCGCAGCAAGGACGATACGCCCGGCCATGGCAAGCAACGAGGCCAGTTCATGATCGGGAAGTCCAAGGAGCAGGGCGCTGACCGCCTTACCGGGGAAATCACCCAGCACGTGGCGGCACTGCGCCGCTATGCGCTGGTCCTCGTCGGCGATGCCCACGAGGCGGACGACTTGGTTCAGGAGGCCATTGCCCGCGTGCTCTCGCACATGCGGTCCTGGCGTCCGGTGCGAGACTTACGTGCGTATCTCTTCACCACCATGCACAACGTCTTCATTGATTCGACCCGCAAACGGCACAACCGAACCGATCATGTACCGATCGAGGATGTGCTGACCACCTTGTCGACACCCGCCACCCAGTCGCGCCGGATGGAGTTCCGGGATCTTCTGCAGGGGTTGGCGGCCTTACCGGAACAACAGCGCGAAGTGGTGCTGCTTGTCGGCCTCGAGGGGATGAGCTACCTCGAAGCTGCCCGAGTGTTGGACGTGCCGATTGGAACCGTTATGTCCCGTCTCTCGCGTGGACGCGAAGCGCTGCGTCAGCTCATGACGCACGGCGCGGTCGCGCGACTGCGTGTGGTCAAATAGCCATGTCTGCCGATAATCAGATTCCTCTCGTGACCGATCACGACCTGCATGCCTTCGTCGATGGTGAAGTCGACGGACGGCGTTATAGGCGCATCGTGGCGCATCTCGCTGCGGATCCGCAGGCTGCGGAACGAGTCAACGGCTTCCTGCGCCAGCACGGCGAACTCGCCCTGTTGCGCGATCAGCTGGCCGACATCGATCCGCTGGGCGATCGTGTGACGTCCGATCTCACCCGCGAGCTCGCGGGTGCGATGCGGCATCAGCGCCGGGTGCGCTTCGGTGTCACCGGCACAGGCTTGGCGGCGGCGGTTCTCGTCGGGCTGGTCAGCCTATGGGGCCCTGACCCGAGTAAGGTCGCGGAACGGCTGTCGTGGTCGCGTCACTTTGCCGATGGCGGTCCGCAGGTCTTGTTCGGCCGCGACCCGTTCAGCGGTGCTGCTCAATTTACCGTGAGCGAGAGCAGCGACGCGCCGCTCAAGCTTGATGAGCAGCTCGCGGCGTACTCGATCCGCCGGCCCGACCTTGCCGCGCACGGTCTTCGCTTCATCGGCGGGGACGCGCTGCAAGGCGGTGACACGCCGTCGATCCGGCTGGTGTACGAAGACA
Organism: Geminicoccaceae bacterium; assembly: GCA_049292515.1. Taxonomy (GTDB): domain Bacteria; phylum Pseudomonadota; class Alphaproteobacteria; order Geminicoccales; family Geminicoccaceae; genus Benzoatithermus. The sequence continues at coordinate 2,982 of JBATRI010000674.1, read as the reverse complement.
AAGAGGCGCGTCGGGTGTTCCTGTTCGTGGGCGCCGTGGGTAGCGAGGCGGACGTGGCGTTGACGCTGGTGCCCGAAGGCCACGTGTCGCTGAACTGGCGCCGCGGCCCGCTCGTGTTTGCACTGATCGGTCCGAAGGAGAGTGAGCAACTGCTGGACGTCATGGCGGCCACCGGCGAGTTCCTGGCGCCGTCGGCGCCGACGGTAGCGACGGTGCCGACGGGCACGGGTAATGCCGAGGCCACGGTTGTCACCGGCAGCGTCGCCAAGCCGATCACGGCAGCGCCGCCGGCCGAAGGCATCGAGCGCGTGCTTGGCCCAACCACTCTTGTCGATCCGGCAGGCACTCCGGTGCCCGTGGCACCTTCTGTCACCAAGAACGTTCCCAAGCCTCTCTAATCGATTTTGCTGGGATGCGTGGGGGGCTCGGCCAGTAGCTGGTCGAGCCCTTCGTGCAGACGATTGGCGACGTAAGGTGCAGCCGTGAAGACCCAGCCCTCGGTCTTGGCGCGTGCAGCCGTAGCCTGCGTCGCCGCCAAATCGGGCGTGCCGGCCCAATCCCGCCGACCGCGGCAAGCCCGGGACCAAGTGCCACCTCGTCGTCGCCACCGACGGTCTGCCGCTTGGCGCCGTCCCCTCGACCGCCAATGTCCACGATACGCGGCTTTTTCGGCATTTGCTGCGCCTGGCCCAGGTCGCCTGTGCCGCCATCGGCAAGCTGTATGCCGACGCGGGCTACGACAGTGCCGAGAACCGCGACCTTTGCCGGCACGGCGGCATTCAGCCCCAGATCCGCAAGATTGGTGCAGCACACGGCTCGGGTCTGGGCGGAATCCGCTGCGTCGTCGAGCACGACTGTGCCTGGCTTCTGGCCAACAAGCAGCTCGATCGGCGACACGACAGGCTTGGCCACATTATCACCGCCGTGCTGGCCGCCATCTGCATCTTCATCACCGCCATCCGCTTGGATGCGTGCTGAAAACCATGCCCAAGCCTGGAACAGCTTGTCGAGGTTCGAGAATGTGTCCGTGGGCATGCCTGACTGCTGCTGGCGGATGGCCGCCGCTTCGGAGTTGGGATCGACACACATAGAGCCAGGGGTGGAAGATGAAAAACGACTGCATATCCGCCGGACCGCGCTCGAAGAAGCCACCGGTGAAGAAAGTGAATGCGCCCGCCAAGGTCAGGAAGATTACGATGAAGATGTAGGCCAGCCGGGTCGCGAAATAGGCGCGCAGGTCAGGTTTGAAGATGGTCCAGACGGCTTTCATGCTTCTTGTCATGCCGTTCAGTGGGACGGCATGGTGAGTTCGCGGGAAATGTCGTCCATGCTTCCCTGCTCGACGACGAGCGAGTCCACGGCGAGACCACTGAATCGGATCAGCTCGTGCAGCGGCTCTACCCATTGCTGTCCGAACTTAGGCACGATCAACAGGTCGGCGACGCCTTCTATCTCCTCGAGGATGTGCGTCGAGATGACGATCGCCCTGTCGCGCACCATCTCATTGATCAGGCGGCGAACGCCGTATTTCTGGCTCGGGTCCAGCCCGTCCGTGGATTCGTCTGGCACCGGCGGATCGTGGATGATGGTCTGCGCGAGACCGACACGGCGCTTGAAGTCCTTGGAAATAGTTTCGATCGGTCGATGCAGGACCTCGCCGAGATCAGTCGGCCATCTCGGCCACGAAGCGCAAGAAAGCGAGTGCCGTCATGTCGCCGCAGAGTGGTGCACCCTAGGGGAGACAGGCAATGTGGCATCTGGCTTCGATCGGCGCTTCGACCACGTCGCAGCCCATGACTACGGCTGACCCTGCCAACGGCGCCAGATAGCTGGTCAGCATCCGCATCGTGGTCGATCTGCCGGCGCCGTTCGGCCTCAGAAATCCAAGCACCTCCCCACGCGCTACCGCAAAAGTGACCCCGTCCACCGCTCGCACCGGGCCGAACCGTTTGGCCAGCTGGTTGAGCTGGATCAGCTGCGCCATCGCCGGTGCATCCTCCCGAGTTCTGCCCTGTGCCACGCGAGCGCCATGACCACGTCCGGCGTCCGATCGACGGAGGCGAATATTGGGAGGCGATCGGCAATAACCCACGGAAACCTGAAAACGTGGTCATATTCTACGCAGCGGTTCAGGCCTTTGGCGAGCTTTTGCCTAAAAGCTCTGCCCGACAACAATCAAGCTCTGACCCCAGGTGACAATCTCGTCGCGGCCGTTCCGATCGAGGTCCATGACGAACGGGAAGGGTGCCCAGCGATCATAACTGGTCGGTGGCGCGATATGCTTGGTCTTGCCGCCCTTAAGTTCCCAATACCAATCGGTCCCGAGGCGAAACTTGCCGGACCGGTCGAGCACCCGGCCATAATGGACCATCAACTCGTCGCTGCCGGTGGCGCCATCGAGATTGGCGTTCTGGTAGGGCATACCACCCGGCATTCTGCTTCTGGGGTACTTTGCCAGAAGTTGGCCGCGGCCGTTGAGAAACGCCATCGCCCGGTCGGACTCGCTGCCCTTCTCGACTACCGCTATCGTCGGCGATGCCGCTGTTGGGTCCAGTTTTGCCAGCGCCATCTGCTGCGGATTGCGAATAGTCGCGTAAGGTACCGACCATAGGCCTGCGCATGTCTGAGCGGCGCTGACGGCCTTGACGCCGTTGGCGCCGGTGAGCACCGCCTCCGGCCCCGGCCGGCCCGGATTGAGATCGGCCACGGCCACCGAGTCGGCATGAGCGCCGCCGAGGTCGACCGAGCAGATTCGGTTCCCTTGCGGATCGTAGAGATGGCGGCCGATGAAGATCGAGCCGGCATAGCCGTCGCGGTTGCCGTCCACCGGGTAGACATAGTGCCCGGCGGCACATGTGTTGCGGTCCCACAGTCGCTTGAGCCCGGTATCGAACGCCACCGTCCGACCCCAGACGTCGATATAGTTGCCCAATGTAGGGCAGCCGCTCCTGTTGCTCTCGGACACCAGGATAATGGGCTTGG
>JBATRI010000673.1:0-2793 GCA_049292515.1 Geminicoccaceae bacterium | reverse complement strand
GGCGCAGGCGATGCTGTCCTGGCGGATGCTGGCGGCGGAACGTCGGCTGACCGGCTGCGCCCTGACCGCGCACGGTGTCGTCGGCGTTTACGACCCGAGCTGAACGGTCGCGGCCGGCGTCTTGTCCGCGAAGCGGCACAGGTCGCGTACCACGCATGCCGGGCAGTTCGGCCGCCGTGCCACGCACACATAGCGGCCATGCAGAATGAGCCAGTGGTGGGCGCCCTGCTGGAAGCGTGCGGGAACGACCGCGTTCAGGGTCGCCTCGACGGCCTCGGGCGTTCGGCCGGGGGCGAGGCCGGTCCGGTTGGCGACCCGGAACACGTGCGTGTCGACGGCGATGGTGGGCTCGCCGAACGCCTCGTTGAGGACGACGTTGGCGGTCTTGCGGCCGACCCCGGGCAAGTCCTCGAGCGCCGCGCGCTCATGCGGCACTTGGCCACCGTGCCGCTCGAGCAGCCTGCGGCTGAGCTCGAGCACGTTCTTGGCCTTGTTGCGGAACAGGCCGATCGTCTTGATGTGCTCGCGGACCGCGTCCTCGCCCAACGCCACCATGGCAGCGGGCGTGGGTGCCGCCGCGAACAGGGCCTTGGTCGCCTTGTTGACTCCGACGTCGGTGGCCTGGGCCGAGAGCACGACGGCCACCAGCAAGCTGAAGGGATCGCTGTAGGCGAGCTCGGTGCGCGGGGCCGGCGTGGCCTCGGCCAGCCGGGCGAAGAACCTGTCGATCTCGGCTGGGTCGAGCAGGCTTCCTGCGGTCGAATCGGGCGGGCTTGGCGACGCGGACGCGTGGGGCATATACCATCGGTCAGTAAAATCGGACGAGGCTTCAGACCCGATGCGGGCAGACGAGCGGGCCTTCGAGGCGGTGCTTTACCCGAACCAGTCGCTCGGCCGGGCAGGATTTATCGTGCTCATGCTGGGGGTGTCCAGCGTCAGCGTGGCCATGGGGGTGGCCTTCGTCCTGGTGGGTGCGTGGCCCGTCGCCGGGTTCTTCGGGCTCGACGTGCTGCTGGTCTATCTCGCCTTTCGCGCCGCACGGCGCCAGGCTCTCCGCCGCGAGCTGATCCGCCTCGACAGTTCCGGCCTGTATGTCCGGCGGATCGAGGCCGACGGGACGGCCAAGGACTGGCGATTCGAGCCCTATTGGGTGCGCATCGACATGGACGATCCACCGCGAAACAATAGTTTACTTACCCTGGTATCGCATGGACTGCGTGTACGTGTCGGGACATTTCTCACCCTCGAGGATAGGATCGATCTCGCACGGGCGCTGCGCAAGGCGTTGAATCGGTACCGATAGCGGGCGATCAGCGGCAACTGGGCGTCGGAATTCTTGACAGGTGGATGCCGAGTGCGACCGTTCGGATGCTGGACGACAGCGTCGGAATCCAGCAAACGTGCGGTTCCCTGGCTCTGTGCGAGTTAACTGTCTCAACCGTGTGGCGATTCCTGTTATCATTATGGATGAGTTAACAAACGTTCAATGTTGATGGCTTATCACGGAGGTGAGAAAGCTGCCGTCTGGTCAACCTCTTGTTAGCTTCGGGGTGAGAAACCTTATGTTGTCTGTAGGTATCTAGGTGCGCAGGCATGTGTATTGGGATGTCCGGCCGTGGCATAGGGATTGCCATAGTGATTGTGGCGGGGCTCGGTCCCGCCCTGGGGTTCCAGATAAGCGCGAGGCAATATGCAAAGCCGTCAGATTACAACGACCGTCTTCACCACACTTGGCCATCCTGATCTTGCCCCTCAATATGCGTTGCCGATCAGCAAGCTGCGCGGCGTTCCCTTCCAGGTCCGGGTGGCGTTGAAGGTTCGCCGTATCACCACCTGCAGCCAATTGCTCAACGCCGCCGCCCAGCACGAGAACCGCCTTGCGCTGGCGCGCACCACCAAGCTGCCGCCGGAAATCCTGACCGAGCTCGTGCAACTGGCCGACATGGCGCGCATCAACGGGATTGGCGCCGTGTTCGGGCTGATGCTGGAGGAAATGGGCATTCACGACGTCGAGAGCCTGGCACTCCGCGATCCCGAGGTGCTGCACCGCCAACTGCGCGAGTACAATCGTAGCGAACGGCTCGCCCGCCGCTCGCCCACACCGGAGGAGGTCGCCGACTGGGTCGGGCAGGCGCGGCGGCTCCCGGTGCTGCTGACCTACGCGGAAGAAGCCACGGTCACCGCCGGCGCAGGCTGACGGCTCACGCGCCGACCGGGCGCAGCCCCAGCACCTCCGCCATCCCGTAGAGGCCCGGCGGTTGCCGGGCGGCCCACATTGCCGCCCGCACCGCGCCGGCGCTGTAGATGCGGCGGTCGCTGGCGACGTGGCTGAGTTCGATCCGCTCGCCGGTACCGGCGAACAGGACTCGGTGCTCGCCGACGACATCGCCGCCGCGCAGCGTCGCAAAGCCGATGTCGCCCGAGCGGCGGGCGCCGGTGATGCCGTCCCGGACGGTCACCGCCTTCTGGTCGAAGGGCACGTCACGACCGCGGGCGGCCGCCCGGCCCAGGGCCAGCGCCGTCCCCGAGGGCGCGTCCACCTTGTGCCGGTGGTGCATTTCCAGGATCTCGATATCGTAGCTCGGATCGAGCGTACGCGCGACCTGCTCGACCAGGCCCAGCAGGAGATTGACGCCGACGCTCATGTTGGGCGCCCAGACGATGGCGGTGCTGCCGGCCAGGCCACGCAGCGCGCTTTCCTGCTCGGCCGTCAGCCCGGTGGTGCCGATCACGTGCGCGCAGCCATGCGCGGCGCAGATCGCCGCATTGGCCAGGGTGGCCTCGGGCGTGGAG
>JBATRI010000672.1:0-1782 GCA_049292515.1 Geminicoccaceae bacterium | reverse complement strand
ATCCGGCGCGAGGCGGGCGATGCGCCGGGGCTCACCCCCCAGGGGTTGGCGGTGTCGACCTGGGCCGGGGCGACGCCCCAGGGGTTGTCGGGCTCCGGGTTGGCGGCGACCGTGCCGGCACGGCCCTGCAGGATCTCGTAGGCGGACTCGCGTTCGACCGTCTGGTCGTACTTGCCGGCGAGCGGGCTGGCGGCGATCGTCTCCTGGCGCTCCTCGGGCGTCACCGTGCCCATCCGCGAGCGCGGCGGGACCACCTTGACGCGCTCGACGATGCCGGGGATGCCGCCGGGCTCCAGCATCGACACCAGCGCCTCGCCGACGCCGAGCTCGGTGATCACGTCCGCGGTCTTGAACGCCGGATTGGCCCGGAACGTCTCGGCGGCGGCGCGCACGCCTTTCTGGTCCGCTGGCGTGAACGCGCGCAGCGCGTGCTGCACCCGGTTGCCGAGCTGGCTCAGCACCACCGGCGGCACGTCGGCCGGGTTCTGGGTCACGAAATAGACGCCCACACCCTTGGAGCGGATCAGCCGCACCACCTGCTCGACCTTTTCGGTCAGCACCTTGGGGGCGTCGTTGAACAGCAGATGCGCCTCGTCGAAGAAGAAGACGAGCTTCGGCTTGTCGAGGTCGCCCGCCTCGGGCAGCTCCTCGAACAGCTCCGACATCAGCCAGAGTAGGAAGGTCGCATAGAGCCGCGGCGAGTGGATCAACTTGTCGGCCATCAGCACGTTGACCGCACCCCGCCCGTCGGGCGTGGTCAGCATCAGGTCGGCGAGCTCCAGCGCCGGCTCGCCGAAAAAGCTCTCCGCACCCTGCTGCTCCAGCGTCAGCAGGCGGCGCTGGATGGTGCCGATGGTGGCCTTGCTGACATTGCCGTAGGCGGTCGTCAGCTGGTCGGCGTTCTCGGCCACCGACTGCAGGATCGCCGTCAGGTCCTTGAAGTCCAGCAGCAGCAGGCCCTGGTCGTCGGCGAGCTTGAAGGCGATGTTGAGCACGCCTTCCTGGGTGTCGTTGAGCTCGAGCATCCGCGCCAGCAGCAGAGGCCCCATCTCGGCCACCGTCGCCCGGACCGGATGGCCCTGCTGGCCGAACACGTCCCAGAAGATGACCGGGGCTGCCTGGTAGGCGAAACCGGTCACGCCCAGCTCGGCCGCACGCTCCTCGACCTTCGGCTTGGGCTGCCCGGGGCGGCTGATGCCGGAGAGGTCGCCCTTGACGTCGGCGCAGAACACCGGGACCCCGTCGCGGCTCAGGCTCTCGGCCAGCACCTGCAGGGTGATCGTCTTGCCGGTGCCGGTGGCGCCGGCGACCAGACCGTGCCGGTTGGCCAGCGGCAGATAGAGATACTGCGGCGCCTCGCCCTTTCCGATCAGCACCTTGCCGGCTTCGTCCATGGCGTCAGCTTCCCTTTGCCGCAACGCGTCTCGCGTCGCGCGTTATAGGCGAGCCGCTGCCGACTGTCTGCATGGCCAAGGTCAAATCGTGTCGTCGAAGCCGCCCGAATCGCCGCCGAAATCGTCGTAGGAAGGATCGTCGGCCGGCTCGTCCGCATTGGTCGGCTCGGGCTCCGGCTCGGGTACCGGTTCGGGCACCAGTTCGACGGCTTCGGCGGTGCCCGAGTGGAAGACGCTGGAGATCGCATCCGCGACCAGCATGCCGCCCGCGACGCCCATGGCCGTCTGCATCGCCCCCGCCAGGAACCCGCCGCCGGCCGGTCGGCTCCAGGGCGAGCCGGGTGCCGCCGCTTGGTTGGGTTGCAGATATTGCGGCGGAATGGGCCCA
>JBATRI010000671.1:0-5063 GCA_049292515.1 Geminicoccaceae bacterium | reverse complement strand
CGGGCGAGCCCGAGGATTTCAAGCGGCGAGTGACCCGCGGCCGCGTGCACGTGGCCACGCCGGGCGAGCCCTTCGACGGCTGAACGGCGCCCGGGTGGCCCCTCGGCCGCCCGGCCAGGAGCATGGCCATGCCGGCCCCGGCGGGATAGGTTCCGGCATCGACGACAACCCGGGAGATCTTCGATGCAGGTGGAAAAGCGGCTGGCCGAGCTGGGCATCGATCTGCCGCCGGCGACGTCGCCGGCGGCCAACTACGTCAACGCGGTGCTCACCGGCAATCTGCTGTTCCTGTCCGGCAAGGGGCCCTACCGGCCGGACGGCAGCATGCATACGGGCATCGTCGGCCAGGACGTCTCGGTCGAGGACGCCTACCGGCACGCCCGCCTGACCGGCCTGCACCTGATCTCGACCATGAAGGCGGAGCTCGGCGACCTCGACCGGGTGGCCCGGATCGTCAAGGTCCTGGGCATGGTCAACGCCGTCCCGGGCTTCACGCAACAGCCCGAGATCATCAACGGCTGCTCGGACCTGTTCGTCGAGGTCTTCGGCGACCGCGGCCGCCACGCCCGCTCCGCCGTCGGCCTGGGCAGCCTGCCGCGCAACATCACGGTCGAGATCGAGGCCATCGTCGAGGTGGCTTAAGTCGTCTCCGCCCAGGGGTCGCGGTAGATCTCGTTGAGATCGAGCTCGACCCCCAATTCGGCGACCCGCACGAGGCCGGAGCCGATCAGGTCGCGCTCGCGCCAACCGTCGCCCTGCCGCTCGCGCAAGCGCACCCGGCGGTCGTCCTGCCACACCAGCAGTACCGCCTCCAGGCTCGGGAAGCTCTCGTAGAAATCGAGCTTCGTGGTCCGATCCTCGCGCTCGGTCGACGGCGACAGTACCTCGATCACCAGCCGTGGTGCAGCATAGTATGCATGCACAGGTCGATGGCACGTCACCATGAGATCGGGCTCACGCCAGCTATGATCGCTCTCGGAACGCGCGACCCCGAGCTGGGTCCGATAGACCCGACAGGGTGCTGGAATCTGCCGATCAAGGATTCGACCAAGATTCTCGCAAATATCGGCATGGCGCGCCGCCGGGGGGGCATCGCCACGAGCCGGCCGTCGACCAGCTCGTAGCGAGTGGCCGTCCCATCGTCGTAGGCCAGGAACTCGGCGACCGACATGCGCCGCTCGGCCGGCCCGCTCGCTGCGCTCATCGGCTCGACCCGTGCCCCATCTTTTCCGTCACCCTGTATCCTGCCACGACAGCGCCGCCATTGGGAGCGGCCTAGCCACCACGCCGTGCCGCCAGTATCCCCAGATAATGCTGCACGAACGTCGCCGCGGCGATGGCGGTGATGTCGGCGTGGTCGTAGGCGGGTGCCACCTCGACCACGTCCATGCCGCGCCAGTCGAGCGGGGCGAGATCGCGCACCAGCATCAGCGCCTGGGCCGAGCTGAGGCCGCCCGCCACCGGGGTGCCGGTGCCGGGCGCGAAGGCCGGGTCGAGGCAGTCGATGTCGATGGTGAGATAGGCCGGCGCATCGCCGACCCGGGCCAGTACCCGCTCGGCCGTGGCGCGCACGCCGAGCTCCTGGACCATGTAGCCGTCCACGATCTCGATCCCGCAATCCTCGGGCGCGTGGGTGCGGATGCCGACCTGGATCGAGCGCGCCGGGTCGATCAGCCCGGCCCGGACCGCCCGGCCGACGAAGGTGCCGTGATCGAGCCGGTCGCCGTCGTCGCTCCAGGTGTCCTGATGGGCATCGAGCTGCACCAGCGCCAGCGGGCCGTGCATCGCCGCGTGGGCTTGCAGCAGGGGCCAGGTGACGAAATGGTCGCCGCCGAGGCTCACCAGATGCACGTCCGCCGCCAGGATCGCCGACGCCTGGGCGGCGATGTGGCCCGGAATCTCGGCATGGCGGCCATAGTCGAAGCTGCAGTCGCCATAGTCGACCACCGTCAGCGCGGCGAACGGGTCACACTGGAACGGATATTGCGGGTCGCCGTCGAAGATGGCTGACGCCCGCCGGATCGCCTGCGGCCCGAATCGCGCTCCCGGTCGGTTGGACACCGCCGTGTCGAGCGGGATGCCCCAGACCGCGACGTCGACGCCTGCCAGATCGCGGCTGTAGCGGCGGCGCATGAACGACAGCGCCCCGCCATAGGTCGGCTCCTTGGAGCCGCCGCGGAGCGGGCCCAGGAAGGCATTGTCGGTCGGCCGCGGTGGTGCCGGATCGCTGCTCATCGCCGCAATGCTCCGTCTGTTGCACTGCCGAGATAGAATTTTGCGCGGCAAAGCGCCAGAAGGACGCCGACGACGGGAACCCGCACCGGGCCGGGCTGCTGAGCCATGGCGTGGGTACCAATTTCGGGAGATATGCCGTTGGCGGCTGCGAACGAACCGACGAAAGCGGCGGAGCACACCTCGCACCGTGCCGTTGGGGCCTCCGGTACATGAGCCGGTGTCGAGGGGCATGATCGCCGCCGGTCCGGCGCCGAGCCTTCCGGCCGGTGCCGCCGCGGAGACGAACGGTCGGGAGGGCGCGGGCCATCCTGCCGGCTATTCCGCCCTCGTGGTCGGCGCCATCGGTGTCGTCTACGGCGATATCGGCACCAGCCCGCTCTACACGCTGCGCGAGGCCTTCGGGCCGGCGGGCGGCCTGCACATGAGCGAGACCGCGGTGCTGGGCGTGCTGTCGCTGGTGTTCTGGTCGCTGATCGTCATCGTCACACTCAAATACGTCATCCTGATCCTGCGCGCCGACAATCGCGGCGAGGGCGGCGTCCTGGCGATGAGCGCCCTGGCGCTGCGCTGCACCGGCTCGTCGCAGCGGCTGCGCAACATCGTGCGCGCCCTGTCGATCGCCGGTCTGGCGCTGTTCTACGGCGACGGCCTGATCACGCCGGCCATCTCCGTGCTGTCCGCGGTCGAGGGCCTGGAAACCGCGCATCCGAGCCTCCAGCCCTTCGTGCTGCCGATCGCCACGGCCGTGCTGGTCCTGCTGTTCGTGATCCAGCGGTTCGGCACCGGCCATGTCGGCAAGCTGTTCGGGCCGGTGATGCTCGTCTGGTTCGCGGTCCTGGCCATGCTCGGGCTGGGGCAGATCTGGCACAACCCCGCGGTGCTGTCGGCGCTGAACCCGATCTATGCCCTGCGCCTGTTCGAGCATGCCGGAGCGCAGGCGTTCGTGGCGCTGGGGGCCATCGTGCTGGCCATCACCGGCGCCGAGGCGCTCTATGCCGACATGGGCCATTTCGGGCGCTCACCCATCCGCGTCGCCTGGATCGGGCTGGTCCTGCCGGCGCTGGTGCTCAACTATTTCGGCCAGGGTGCCCTGGTGCTGGAGGATCCGACGGCGCTCGACAGCCCGTTCTACCGGCTGGCCCCGCCCTGGCTGCTGTGGCCGCTCATCCTGCTCGCCACCTGCGCCACGGTGATCGCGTCGCAGGCGGTGATCTCGGGCGTCTACTCGCTGACCCGCCAGGCGATCCAGCTCGACTATCTGCCACGCATGACCGTCCGCCACACCTCGCCTACCGAGATCGGCCAGATCTACCTGCCGCAGGTGAACTGGCTGTTGATGGTGGGCGTGCTGATTCTGGTCCTGGGTTTCGGCAGCTCGAGCAACCTCGCCGCCGCCTACGGTATCTCCGTCACAGGGGCCATGGCGATCGATGCCATCCTGGCCGGGATCGTCGCCGCCTGGCTGTGGGGCTGGCCGGGAGCACTGGCCGCCTCGGTGTTCGGCCTCTTCCTCGTCTTCGACCTCGGCTACTTCGCCGCGAACCTTCACAAGATCCCGCATGGCGGCTGGTTTCCGCTGGCCATGGCGGCCGTGTTCTCGCTCATCGTGGTCACCTGGCGCCGTGGGCGCTCCGTCCTCTACCGACGCCTCTACAGCGACGCGATGCCGGTTTCCGTGTTCATCGAGCGCCTCGGCCCGTCGATGCAGCGTGTGGCCGGCACGGCGGTGTTCATGACCGGCAATCTCACCGTGGTGCCGAACCAGCTGCTGCACAACATCAAGCACAACAAGGTCGTGCACGAACGCGTGGTGCTGATGACGGTCGTCATCGCGGACGTTCCCTACGTCCCGGCCAAGGCGCGCATCGCTGTCGAGCGGCTGGGCAAGGGCTTCTTCCAGGTCCGTGCCCACTATGGCTTCCTGGACGATCCCGACGTGCCGCTGGCGCTCGAGCTGTGCCGGGCACACGGCCTTGCTATCGAGCCCATGGCGACGAGCTACTTCCTCGGCCGCGAGACCCTGGTCGCCAGCATCAGCCCGGAGCTCGGCCAGCTGCAGGAGAAGCTGTTCATCGCCCTGAACGCGGGGGCCATTTCCGCCACGCACTACTTCAATCTCCCGGCCGACCGCGTCGTCGAGCTCGGGACCCAGATCGAGATCTGACCGGTCTGCGCGTTGACAGGGGCGGCGGCGACGGGCAGTGCTCGGCCCGACGCCGGTCGCGCCTGGAGAGCAGTTTGCCATCTCGCCGCCCCATCCCGCTGCACCTGCCCGCCACGCTGGCGCTGGCCCTGACCGCTGCCGCCTGTGCCGATGACCAGCGACCCACCGACGAGACGGCCCCGCCGCCGCCTCCGGTCGGCTTCCACTGCGTCGCCAACATCGACGAGGTCGTCGACGACCCGCTGGACCCGGAGACCGCCCCCGCGTGCCGCATCGGCGAGCTCGCGGCGGTCACGGTCGAAGGAAAGCCCGTGCCGGCCGTGACGCTGATCGAGCGTGGGCCGGTCTGCCGCCACACCCCGCAGGGCTACGTGATCGATCTCGCACCCAGCGTGGCCAGCCGGCTCTATGACCGCTACGCCTCCGAGCCGACCTTCACGCCGCTCGAGGACAGCCCGACCTGCCCCGACACCGCGACGCGCTCGGGGCCGGTGACCTTGACCGGCGGCGAGGTCGCCCGGCTGGACGTCACCACCGTGGCCACCGTGCCGGCGGCCGGCCCCACCGGCGAGCGCTACGTCTTCTCGGCAGCGGTGAGTGGCCGCCTGGTGGATATCCGGACCGGGCGCGTGCTCTGGCAGGACACCTGCCGCACCGACACGGC
>JBATRI010000670.1:0-2393 GCA_049292515.1 Geminicoccaceae bacterium | reverse complement strand
CTCGAACGATGGAATTGGCTACACCAACCACGTGAAATTGGCCAATAGCTACCACGCCTACCTTAAACTGCTTAATGCCAACGACCCCAATGCCTTAGAAAATACTGCCGCAGAAGCATCGAGCCTTTTATGCCACGAACTGGTGCACTCGTTGGGGCTTTGGCATACCTGGAATACCAACGACGGCTGCGACGACACGCCACAACATACCCAATGCTGGAACTGGGATGTTTGCCCCGACCATGCACCAAGCAATAATTATATGGACTACACCGCCCTGCGCGAAGCCTTAACGCCTTGCCAACTTGGCCGGATGCACGCTAATTTTACCAATCCAAACAGCCCACAACGCAAATACACCCAACCAAACTGGTGCAACCAAAACCCAAACGAAACTGTAACTATTTATGCCGGCGATACCTTGCGCCTAAACCGTTTTGTTGATATGCCAAGAGATATTGTAATAGCTAAAAATGGATGTTTGATACTGCAAAATGCACATTTAAACATGCCTCCTAACAGTAAAATATTGGTACAGCCCGGCGGCACTTTGCTATTATATGGCAGCACTATAACTTGCCTTTGCCCTAACCAAACATGGCGCGGAATTGAAGTGAAAAATGGCATTTTTAAGAAGGCAAAACTCCGCATTTTAAAACCTGCAACGCTTAAAAATATAGCTAACCGCCCACGAAGCAAGTAAACTATTAGCCAACAATTTTTATTGGCTGGGCCATTCTATTTGAACAGTTGATTTAATTTAAGGCTTTTGTAATAGCTGTTTCAGGGTGTTGTTCCACGCCTTTAGTAACTGATTATTAGGCCGAACTATAAATTGAGTTTTTGATTTTGTACTGCCGTTGTGATAAATGGAAAAAGCCCCCGAACCTTTGGGGCGGTTTTGTATATGCGTATTGGTGGCCGTTTCCATGCCTTGTACTTGCTTTATAAGCTGGGCATATTGGGAAGGGTCGAGGGGGATTTGCGCAGGCTGCCCGCCGCTATACACGCCCGATGAGCTTTCGTGTACTTCAATAGGTTTATAAATTAATTCGTTTTGGCCAATATAATAATTATTGCCATTGCCATCGGTATAATCGAGGTGTGTTACCTGTTGTTGGTTTGACATTAAATTGCGCGAGTTGGTTGTGTTGGTTGAGCGGCAACTTAGCAACAACAATAGGATGCCGAAATAAAATATTAAAAACCAAGGCGTACTATTGATTTTACTATTGAACAACATAAGTTATGGGCTTATTATATCCGGATAAATTTAAGATAATTTTATCGGCGCCCTGATATTTTACCGCTTCAATATTAAACATAAACTTTTGCAAACAATACGCCTCACATAGTTCGCCGTTACTATTATGGTAAAAATTTAAATTAACACTTGGCGGATTGGTTTTATTCCAGCTACCGTTCCAATAAAGCTCAAATTCGTGTTCTTTACAGCCGCAGCTATAACCTGCTTCTATATACAAACAGCAGCCATTGGCCATTGCACTGGAAATGGCAATAGGGTCGCTAACGGGTATGTCGCTGCTTATTTGTAGTTTTTGCAGCCCTTCGGGGAAAAGTGTATCATCGCATCCCCAAGTTGTGCTTAAAGTAAAGATGGCAATTAAAAGGCAAAGACAAGGTTTAAAAAACGAGGGTTTCATGGCAAAACAGGGTTTTAAAAATACATTAATAGATAAATAGACGTATTTACAAATAATTTAGTTGGTTTTATTTTGTAAATTTTCAAGTTATTGTCTTTTCTTTTACGCCTGCTTGTAGCGGCAATGCGTCTAAAAAAACGCTTAATATTCGACAAAATTACGCTATTAGCTTCAAATAGCAGCGATTTAGTGGGTTTTGTGCTTAAAAAAATCCGGATTGAATAAGGGGGTTGAGGTGGGATTGCCTTAATTTTATCCGGATAAAAATACAGGGCGTAAATTTATCCGGAAAATGCGTTAAATGATAACCTAAATATGGGATTAAAATTTTGCACCTAATTCAGTATTTTTTACAAAAGAAGCAACCGTTAATCTATGCACACCCAAAATTCTACCGATAGCGGAATAGGAAACTTTTTTTTTAATAATTCTTTGATTTTCGCTTCTTGACCACTGAGTTTTGTTCTGCTTGATTTTCTTCCTTTGGGTCTGCCTAAAATAACCCCTTCAGCTCGCTTACGAGCTAAGGCTTCTTTGGTGCGTTGTGATATTAAATTGCGTTCAATTTCTGCTGATAAACCAAATGCAAATGCCAATACTTTTGAACTAATATCGCTGCCCAAGCGGTAATTGTCTTTTATTGTCCATACTTGTATATCGCGGTTCATACATTCGTTGAGTATGCCCATTATCATTAATAAATTTCTGCCCAAGCGCGATAACTCTGAA
>JBATRI010000669.1:0-13870 GCA_049292515.1 Geminicoccaceae bacterium | reverse complement strand
GCGCGGGACGTGCCCACCGGCCACGCTCGGCCGGCAGCAAATCACCGATGATCGCCCATTCCTCGTCCGTCAGATCGCCACGCATCCGCTGATCTCCGCCATGAACAGCGTTGGATCACGCCAGAAGCGTTCTGGAAATGCCTTTTGTCAACAGAGCCTAGACGCGTACCACTGACGGCCCGTTGCGGTCGGGATGCGCCGTTCGTTGAGGTCGGCGGCGATGGCACGGAGGCTGAGGCCTTGCCCCCGCAATCGCTCGATAAGCGGCGCAACTGTCGCACGGGCCTTTTGCCATGCGCGCAAGGCGCGCAGCGGTGGCGGCTGGGATGTTGAGGGCCGGATTACCAAGCTTCACCCCGCGCGCCCTAGCTTCAGCCAGGGCGGCGCGGGTACGCTCGGAAATCATCTCGCGCTCGTGCTCGGCGACGGTGGCGAGGATGTGCAGGGTAAGCCGGTTGGCGGGCGGCATGTCCACGGCGATGAACTCGATCCCGCTCTCCATGAGGCCCGCGATGAAGGCGACATTGCGGGCCAGCCGGTCGAGCTTGGTGATGATCAGCGTGGCCCGCTGCCGTTGGCAGGCGGCGATCGCGGCATGAAGTTCGGGCCGGTCGTTCTTCCGGGCGCTCTCGATCTCGGTGAATTCGGCGAGGATGTCGCCGCGACCGGCGGCGAAATCCGCGACGGCCCGGCGCTGGGCCTCCAGACCGAGGCCGCTTGCGCCCGAGACTATTGAGCGACAACGGCAGCTCCTACATCTCGGCCGACCTCGCCACCTGGCTCAACGGCAAGGGCATGCGCGGGTCGTTTACGGCTGAGTGCGGGATAGTACGCTAAGACCGGGTTGGCCTGCGTAGCACCATCTCCGCGGCCTCCTTGGGCGAGCCGTCACCGTTGCCGTGGACGTAGAGTGTGGTGGTGACGCCGAGCTCGCGGGCGATATCCTTCGGCCTGGCGTCGGGATCGGCCATGGCGGCCATGGCCATTCGGACTTGGCGCGATGTCGCCGGCGTCACTCGTGCTGCCTGATCGGCTGCGCGGAATGGGCAATGGTGGCGGCCGATTCGTGCGCCGACCACCAACTTGACAAGGCCTCCGTCAGGTCGCTTGCACAGCTCAGCTGGTCCCGCCGATACTGGCAGCGGGTGATTTCAGTCCACGACATCTTGTGACTTCGTCGTGGTTCGCAACTCCGCCGATACACAAGTCACTGGAATCATTAAACTCATTTCGGGTCAGGCTCCTAGATAGGTTCCGTTGCAACGTTTGAGGGCTGGCGGGAATCGGATAGAAGCGGCGGCCCAGCACAGGAGGGCCGAGGCTTGGCGCGAAGCAGGCAGCACCCGTTCAAGGGCCGGCAGTTTACGGCCGAGGTCATCCTGTGGGCGGTGCGCTGGTACCTGCAGTTCCCGATCAGCTACCGCGACCTCGAGCGCATGCTGGCCGACGGTGGTGTGGCAGTCGACCACACCCAGAGCGCCTTTGTCGCGGCTCTATTCGGTGCTGCTGCCTGAAAGTGCCGATCGGCGGCTCCGCCTCGACCACCCCGAAACGTTGCAACAGAGCCCTAAACATTACCTTTACGAAATTTAACGTCTGCCGCTATCAGAGAGATGGGGCATAGCACATTCAGTCAAACTTAAAACGTTTTATCAACCTAAAGGAGAATATTGATATGCGGTTAAAGTTTACAATTGCAGCACTGGCCCTGCTTCTAGGCTCGGGATCACTCTCCGAGCTTGTTGCGGCGCCGAGTACGTTAAGCGGCGGGGCTGTGTTCCCACCCGACAATCGCACCCGCAACGCCCTGACAACAGTCCATCCCGGCTACCACATTGGCAGGCTTGAGAATGGATGTACCGGCTCCCTGGTTGGCTCCAACCTTCGCGGTGGCGCCAAGTACGTTCTAACGGCCGCACATTGCGTATTCGATCCAGTCACCAAAAAATTGCGGACCGGTCTCGGTTTTGTTCCGCAGCAGAATGGCGCCGTTAAACCTTTAGGGACGGTGCAGCCTGTCAAGGTGTTCGTGCCAAAAGCATGGTCAATGAAGGGCGATCGCGCTGCTGACTATGCTTTATTGGTGCTTTCCAGGGATCTTCGCCCTTTAGCCATTGCATTCCATTTATGGTCCGGCCAATATCCACGAGGAATCACAGGGCTGTTGGCCTATCCATCAGATAAGCCAACTGGTACCATGTGGGCCTCCGCGTGTTCCTACGAATTTTATCAAGTCAAGTATTTACGCTACAAGTGTGATGCTGCCAAAGGCAGTGACGGGGCCCCATTCTGGAGTATGGAGTTTCTTGGACAGATTCCAATGCTAACGGGTATCCATCTTGGAGGACCCGAAGGCGGTTATAATATTGGCCTTTGGATTACTCCTCCCATCTTTGAGCAGCTACGCAGTTGGATACAGGCGACAAATGACTAGGGCGTGTTGACATTTACCGGATGGCGAGAACGGTGCCGACGAGATGTATCATGGCGGAGAAGCTTTCGTCGGTTTTCTCATAACGTGTGGCAATGCGTCGGAAGCCCTTGAGCTTACAGAAGAAGTTTTCGATCAGATGGGGCCGTTGTTGCACGGAGCCGCGGCGTCGTCCGCGGTGCTGCCTGCCAGCCGGCGTTTCTGATGCCCTCTCTGCCAGGGAGTCTCACGATGACGCCGCTTCGCCGTCGCATAATCGAGGACATGCAGGTCCGCAACCTGTCCGCGCGCACCCAGAGAAACCATCTGCGTACCAACGCGACCTAGACGGACAAACCCGCCTGGCTCCATCATGGAAGCACAGATCGCCAGCGAGCGGGTTTCGCGCCGGTTGGGGGAACAAGAATGCCGAGGATAGTCCCAATGCCGTGCCAGGTGGCACTGATCATACTGGCCGCGATCATGGTGACGGCGGGAGCCCGCGCCGAGACCACCAACCTGAACGACCTCCTGGGCGGTCTGGAGTCGGGCGAGGCCGAGATGGCACCTCAGCCGGCACCCGAGCCCGCCGGGGTTGAGCCCGCAACCACGCAGCAGGGCGATTTCCGGGTCGGCCGGCGCAAGGTAGAGAAGGCCGTGGCACTGGTCGTGGCCATGCTGGTGGACGGCAAGGGGCGCGTGGTCGACCGGGTGCCTATCGGCACCGCTTGGGCCTTCGAGCCTACGAAGCTCGCCACCAATGCCCATGTCGTCAAGGGCCTCGTCGATATTCAGGAAGCGGTGCGTAAGAAGGGTGGTGATGCCATCGGCTTCGTCGCGCCCAACCTCGGCAACGGAGCCGCGACCAAGATCCTGGGCGCCAAGATCCACCCACGCTACGACGACATGAGCCCGGATCTGGGCGGCCGCGTGCCCGCGGCGCCGACCTATGACCTCGGCATCCTCGAGGTCGAGGAGCCAATGCCGGCCACCGTCACCCTAGCCGATGAGGCAGTGCTGCACCAGCTCGAGTCTGGCACACCCGTGGCTTATCTGGGCTTTCCCATGGAGAACTTGCAGGGCGGCAATGTCGACCCGCAGCATCCGATCGCCACCATGCAGACCGGCATCGTCCAGGCGATCACGGACTGGTACCTCAAAGACGGCGGCTTCGAGCGCAACCAGCTCATCCGCCACAGCCTGCCCGCAGCCGGTGGCGCCTCGGGCAGCCCGATCTTCACGGCCGACGGAACCGTGGTGGCAGTGCTTAATGCCGGCAACGTTGTCCTGGTCCGCCCCGACCCCGACTCGGCCGAGACCATCCGAATCGGCACGGGTGCCGACATCAACTTCGCGCAGCGGATCGATCTTCTGGCTGGTGTTCCCCGGTGAGCCGATAGCAGCGCGGCTGCGCTATCGGCAGGCTGCAATCTCGTCGCGTCGGCCCATTTTTGCGCTCAGTTATCCAGTCCCAGCAGACCTTTTGCGCCGCTTACCCATTCTTGCAGCCCTTTGGGGGCTGCCGGCGTCACGACGGGTGCCACCTTGCCCCTGGAGAGATGGTCGAGCAGAGCCTGGTCGATTCGTTCACTGCTGCCCAGGCCGTTGGCCTCGCGGTAGCCGACCACCGCGGCCCGGGTCTTGGGCCCTGGGATGCCGTCGGCCTTGCCGCCCAGCCGGCCAAGTTCAATCAGCGCCGCCTGCACGCGCTTGACCAGCACCTTGTCCTCTCCACCGCCACTGGTCGCTGCGGCGGTTCTGGCCGCACCCTCGCTTGGTGCGAATACCCCGCTACAACTGATAAGCGCCGCCTGCACTGCCACTCCAGCGACTTGCGCATTGACGCCGGTCGTCGACAGATAGTCGACGAGGAGCGAGCTCACAATGGCGCCACTCGGCCGGTAGTCGTCATCGGCTTGGCCCACTCCCTTGTTGGCACCCGCCACCTGCTCGCGAACACGCGCTTTGAAGCCGGACAGTGCTCCAGTTACGCCCAAGTCCCTCTCGGCCGCATCTTCAGCGTCGAATTTCGTCACGTTTTCGATCGCGCCGTTCAGCTCGTTGGCGGTGCCGAGATTGCTGACCAAGCTCATCATGCTCTGCGGTGACTTCGACATTTGCCGCAGGTCCTCGGTCGAGCCGTAGCGGCGGCTCTCCTCCTGCAGCACGGCCGCGAGCTTGTCAGCGCCACCCTGTTGCGTGTCGGCAGCTACCGAGGCCAGGAGGATCATGCCCAGCGTCGCATCGACCTGGAGCTGGTTACCGACATAGAGCCATTTCTGCGCCTTCTGCAGCGCCTCGAGGCTTTGAGGATCGAGGCCGTTGACGGAATTAGTGTCGAATCGCCTTTTCAGCTTCTCGGCCTCGGGACCCAGTGAGCCAGCCGTCTCGAAGCTCGCGAACGCGCGGTCGAGGCGATAGTCGCTTGAGAGCGCCGAGAAGTCCTGCAGCAGCTCCCCCGCCAGCTTCGTCTTGGAGCCCAGAGCCTGCCCGGTGAGCTCGATGCCGCTGCCGTAGCCGCGCACGGCGCCGTCGACATAGCTGCTAGCCGTCTGCACCGTCTGGATGAGGCCCAGCCCGTCATAGGGACTGTTGCCGCAGCCGCGCCTGACCGCAGCCAGCAGGAGCTTGCCGGTCGTGCCGACCACACCTCCGGCGGAGTCGGCCGCGCCGCTCATCATGCCGCCGATCGTCGACGTGGTTTTGTCCCACCAGCTCGGCTCGTCCTCTGCCCGCGCCGACAGGCTAGCGCTTAGTGCCAGGACGGCTGTCGTGAGAAGCAGTCGCCGCGTCTTGGTCTTCATTGTCCTTTCCCCTATTTGCTCTCAGACCGATACCGCTCAGGAAGGCGGCGCCGCGATCGTCACCAGCCGATCCTGGATCGTGTAATCCAGGGTTGAGAACCGCGGATTGCCGCGCAGTTTCAGGAGCGCATCGACCAATGCGTCCTCGGCCTGGGTCGGCGCCAGGTCGAGCTCGGCGTCGAGCTGCCGCTCGCTTGGCCCGTCGACCGAGGAGCGCACCTTGAAGCCTGCGTCCTCGAGCGCCTTCTGCACCTCGCGCCGAACCAAGCCCGACATCGGCTCCTGATGGATCACGATCGTCCAGAGCTTGCGCGCGCCACGGATATGGTCGGCAATCGTAGCGGCATTGCTCTCGAGACCCTGCGCCATACCGGCGGCGATCGCCAGGTTGACATCGGGCTCGCGTACCCGGCCGGGATTGTAGGCGTCGCCGACGCTACGGTCTGTGAAGGCCTCGACCACCGTCAGATAGGAGCGCACCGTCGCCACCTGATAGCGGCTTTGCGGGTCGGGCTGCGGCCGGCCGACATCGACCTGGCCGGTCAGCACCCAGGCACAGTTGGCCCGCTCCGCACCGCCTGTCTCGCGCAGAGAGCGCATGGCGCTGTCGCGGATGCTCTTGCGCACGTCCTCGGCGAGTTCGGTCGAGCTGCCGGCACGGGTGCCGTCGCCAGCGCTGTTCAGGTTGATCTCGGTATAGATCCGCTGCTGCTGGAAGCGGTCGAGAGCCCGGTCAAACACGACCAGCTCCAGTCCCAACGCGTGGAACGATTGGCGGGCCGCCGCCATTGCCTCCTGGACGCTGAAGCCACTCTGTTCGGCGGGCTTGCCGTCGACCAAAAAGCGTACCAGCGGGCAGATGTTCTCTGTCCGCTCGATCCTGGCCGAGGCCGGCTCCGGTGTCGCGGCTGGCGGCGGCGCTGCAGCCTGCTCGGCGCAGGCTGCGAGCAGGATCCCGGCGAACATCACCCCGGCGATCAACGTCGTCTCACGCATGCTTGGCCCCCCGGACCGGTCGTGTAAGGATCCGTCAGCTTTCCGGCAGGTCACCGGCGAGCGTTTGGTTGACGGCGCCGATGTCGAGCAGCCGATCGAGTTCGGCCGGAACATCCTTAATGCTCTTGAGTAACGCCCAGCGCATGGGCTTGGCTTTCACCGGGAATGATTCCGATTGGGCCGTACAAGCGAGATCGGTGAAGCCGTCGAGCCGGATGGCCGGCCGGTAGAGACGGGCCCGCGTGAGGGGCGTGCTCTCCTGCTCCTCGAGCGCGATGTCGTCGAGCGTGACGGCGACCTTAGTCTGGGCCACCTCCGGCTCGAGCCGGATCAGCAGCGGCTTGGTGCGCGAGAATACGCCGCCCGTGGTCGGCAGTTCGAGGGTGCGGGTCGTGAGCTCGAGCTCGTCGCTGCCGTAATCGGCCCAGACAGCCCAGGCGAAGGGCGGCAGCATCGGCTGGCCCTGCGCCGCCAGGTGCTGCGTCGCGAGCTCGGCCAACATCGCCTGCAGGACCCGGCAGGGCGTCGGCCGCCCAGTCGTCGCGCTGACCGGACAGGGATCCTTCATCGGACACGCCGGGCCAAGGTTGGACGAGTACTCGTGCAGTCGCGACGCCCTGGCGCCGCCCATGCCGACGCTCACCACCATGGCCATGTTGCCGTGCCTGCTGGTCCGTGGTGCCTTGGCCAGCTCCTGCAGAGCACGCCGTGCCGTCGTCGCATAGTCCTGGCGCAGGTCCGCGGCCTTGGCCTCACCGCCGATCTCGAGCCGCTGCGTGGTGGCGGTCCGTGTCGCCAGGACCTCGCCCGAGCCGGGCCGCGACAGGGTGGCCGCGACCGTGACGACCCAGCCGTCCTGATAGAGCTGCCCCGCCGTCGTGGCGCGCGGGATACGGGCCACGAATTCGAGCGTGCCAATGACCGAGAGCGCCAGCAGCTTCACACCACCTGCGGTGTCGGCGTGGAACTCGTCGGCGCTGCGTGGACCCGGACCTCGCCGACCCTGCATGAAGACGTCGTAGCTCGCCTCATCGGCGACAACGGGATGGGCCGACCATGCCGGCAGGAGCACCCGGCCCGCTACCTCGTCGCGCAGCATGATGCCTAAAGATTCGTCCCGGCCGCTCTCAAACAGCAGCTTGTCGAGTTGCGGCTGGGCGCGGCGGTCGAGATAGCCGAACCCGCCCCAGAGCACGAGCGTGTCAGTAGTGTCGACCGGGGGCTCAGGGCCAGTACCTAATGGCTGGGAGCCAGAGCACGCCACCAGGATTAGGAGCACTGGCAACAAGACCGCATATGCATGGCCCCAGGGCCAGATCCAGCGGCGTGGGCTCGGCATGGGACAATGCTCCGATGCAGTATTGGACGCCATGTGTGACCATGGAGCGATCGGGGACAAATCTTCCCTCTCGCTCGTTCCCCCTTTTCTTGATCACCTGCTTAACCAGAGGACGCTACGCGGAAAAGACGAAAAATGCTGCCTGGTCGGTGCATGGCAGAGTCGTGAACCGATCCTCTCCACCGGAGCCGTAGCCATGGTCCGCAAATTGTTTTCCCTGCTGCTTCCCCTCGTCGCCTCGATCGCCTTGATGGGAGGCGTGGCAAGCGCCGGCGAGGCTGGGCTGCGCCGGGCTATCGTCGACGAGGCGCGGCTTGCTGGCCTGCCGGCTCCCCTGGCCCTCGCATTGGCCAAGGTGGGCTCGGGTTTCCGGTTCGACTTTCGTGATTCTCAGGGGCATGTTGGGCCGATGGCCCTGGATGTGGCCACAGTCGCTGTGGCCACCGGCGCGACGCCTTCTGCACTCGAGGATCCCTTGCGCAATATCGAGGCCGGGATCGCCTGGCTCGGCCGGCTGCATCTGCGCACCGGAGGGTGGGAGCGGGCGGTACGAGCCTATCGCGGCGCCGCGGTGGATGCCGACAAGTTCGTGACCGACGTCATGGAATGGGCTGAGATTTATAGTCGCCAGCAGGCACTCTGGTGCTGCGGCAGCGATCGGGCAAGCCGGCCGAATATAGTGGCGCGGGCGGCACCGTGGCCTGAACCGCGACAGCTCGATCTCATCCGTGGTGAGCGGGACAGCCTCTCGGGACTGCAGCGCCGACTCGAGAGCGCGCGGCGCGAGCTCGATTCCTGGTTGTACGACAGCCCGGCACCCGGCCAGCAGAGTTTTCGCTGAACCTCAGCGGGCCAGACGCACAAACAGGGTTTCGCTCGCCAGACCCAGCTGGGCGAGTTCGTCCAGGGCCACGGGCACTTTGCGCGACCGGAACGGGTCGAGCGAACTAGCGCTCGCTCCCGTCAACACCTGCACCTCGACCTCGAGCGGTAGGACCGAGTTGGGCACGAGCCACAACACGAGCCGGCCGTCGCCCTGGACCTCGCGGCGGGCGGCTTTGCCGCTCTTGACCCGGGCGAGCAGAAGCCGATGACGCTCCGGCCCACCGAATGCGGCCGCAATCGCGATCCCACAGGTGCCGTCGGCGACGGCGAGCGGCAGGTGATCGCCCTGCAGCGGCACGATGCGCTGCACGGGCCGCCGACCAGCCAGGATCTCGCGCAGACAGGCTGTCTCATCCACGGCCTCGAGAACGCCCACCTCGACAGCGGTGGGCTCCGTCGAAGCTGGCGCCGGCAGAGCATTGGGTTCAGGCGTCCCGCGCGACGATACGTCGAATTCCACCGTAGCCGTGGGGGTCGGTGACGCCGGCGGTGTCTGCATGACGAGCTGAGGCAGCGCCGCCCAGCCCAGCAGGACTACGCCGCCGATCGCCAGCAAGGCTAGCCCCACTACGAGTGCTGCGCGGAGTCCTCGCCCGAGAATGAGGGACGGGGTCGTAGAGAGCACCTCCTGTAGGTGCGGCAGTACCTCGGCCACCTTGCGGACGACGAAGGCTGGCGGCAGCTCCTGTAGAGTCGACCCTATAGGCTCAGGTAGCAGCAGTCGCACCTTGTCTCGATGAGCCATGAAGAACGGGGCTGACTGGTGCAGCTTGCGGGCGAGACCATCGACCGGCAGCACACGCCCGTCGCTCTGGCCCACCTCGCCCGTGGCCCAGAGCACGAGATCGGCTTCGCGCGGCTCAGTAGCAAGCTGCCCTCGCGCCTCCAGCGCCATTGCGCACAGCAGGCCCAACTCGTAGGAGCGACCACGGTCGATTGGGGCATCGACCGTGACGACAATCCGGCTGGGCTCCTTGGGCTCGATCCCGGCATGGCGACGCAGCACGCGAGGTGCTCGCTCGCGTACGTAGTCGACGAAATCCGGTCCTTGCAGCGCCAGGGGTGCGCCGTTCAGCAGCTCGATCCGCGGCAGCTCATTGGTGTCGCGCTCGAACCCCACGATCACGGCCGGCCCTTCCGTTGTCGCGATGGCGACGGCCGTCCGCCTGCTCCCCTCGACAGGCGCAGATCTCATGCACGCAAGATCAGGGTGGGCCGGCTCCTATCGTCCAGCAGCGCCACGAGGCGTGGATCGTCGGCTGCGAGCGCCATCTCGATCACGCCGTCCACGGGCTGCGGCAAGGACAGCGGCACCAGTGCCTCGTCAGGAAACCTGCCCGGCTCGTCCTCAGGCGGCAGGATACGCAGCTCGGCGGGCATTTGGTCGGGCAGGCGCGGGCGGATCACGAGGTAGCGCCGGTCGGGTCGGCGCGACACCCTGATCTCGATTTCCGCCTCGGCAGTGACGATCCTGCCGGTCTCACTGCGCGTAGCGGCAGCCGCTCGGGCCGGCAGAATCACAGCCCCGACGCTGTCGAGCAGCGCCTCGTAGCGGGCGCGCAGGCTCGGATCCGCGCGCAGCGCCGGCAGCACCCGGGCCGCAAGCGCCGGCGACGGACTCTTGAGCCAAGCCCAGAGGTCGATCTCGCTCACGCGCCGCTCCGCCGCCCGAGCCTGGAAGGCTCTGACATCGCGCCCCAGGATGCGCCGGGCGAGATTGCCCCGGATCGCCTCACTCGGTGGCCCGTCTTTCATCTTCGCGTCTCCAGCAGCGACAGGAGGATAGGGGCGAAAGCCCGGCGCTCGGCATCAATGGCGAGCTTGGCCACGCCCAGCCGTCCGATCGGACGCAATGCGGCGGTCAGGCGGATCTCCAGCCTCAGCAGCGGCTCCAGCGACAAAATGACCGGCAGCGCCGCCTCGGGTTGGTCGATCGCAGCCTTGAGCGGCGCCCGGTGGATGCCTGCCAGATACCGCTCGGCATCGGCGAGGATCGACCACGCAAGGCCGTGGTCGGTACGGTCGAGTGTCGCCATGACCGCCTCGAGCAGACCTTCACCCGCGATCTCCTTAGCTTCATCGAGCACGTCGCGGTGGCGCAATGCCAGTGCCAGCACGAAGCGCCGCATCCGCAGCAGATGCATCGCGAGATCCTGCCATACCAGAACTTGGCGGCTATAGGCGTCATCGGGCAAGATCTCGGGGCCAAGGCTCGCAAGCTGGCGAGCGAGTTCCGGTGCGCCGTCGCGCAGCGCCTGGGCGATTCGCCCCTGGATCGGCCCGATCACCGCTGCCCGCAGCAGACCCAGCGGCAAGTCCGACGCCTTGGCCCCGGCATCGACGATCGGCCGCAGGCGGTCGACCTCGGAGCCCAGGAGGAGCTTGGTGGCGGCACAAACTCCGGGAGGCCGCGCCCGGCGCCCCCCGGCCCCTTTCTCGCCGGGTTCGAACGGCTGCAGAGGATCATCGTCAGCCTCGGGCACCGCGAAGGCGGCGAGCTGATCGTGCAGCTCGCTACCCTCCTCGGGTGCCTTGGCGTCGTCCAGCGCCCGGCGATCCCGCGCGTCGCGCGCCTCCTCCTCGACCGCCTGTGCGATCTGGGCGAACACCCTGAGCACGTTCGGAAACAGCATCAGTTCGCGTTGCAGGGCCGACCGCCGCCAGAAGGCCAGGAGTCCGGCGTCGTCGAAGCGGATCTCATCCCGGTCCTCGAGCAGCGCGTCGAAGGCCAGGTTGGCGCGCAGAATCTCCTCGTGCGTGCGCGCGACCTCGTCAAGCCAGCGCTCGACCACGGCGGCAAGGCGGGCGGCGATCGAGGTGGCGAGGCCCGGCGCGGCGGTAGCCGCGGCCAGGAGTACGGCGCCGACCGGGCCGGCGTCGGGCGGTGGCACGCGACCCTCCTGCCCCTCGCGTAACGCCGCGTCGAGCTCGATGAGAAAGCCCGTGAATGCATCGAGCAGCGGTAGGCGCTCGCGCGCCAGCTCGTAACCGTCGGGCGCGTGCAGCGGCCCCTCGCCAGACAATGACCGCTGCCAATGCTCAAGCGTCCCCGGGCCCGTCAGTGCCACCGCGAGATAAGCATCGCGCCAGTGTCCACCCTGTTGCGCCAGTATCTGGACAAAGTGCACAGCCTGCAGGGTGAGGTCACGCAGCTCGCCGCTGCGCGTGGCGAGCAGGCGCTCCAGACGAACGATCGTCCGATTGCGACTCTTCGGATCCTTGTAACGGCTGGCTCCATTTTCTCTTGCGGCCATGGCGAAGAAGCGGCGGCGCGACTCGCCAGTGGGCGGGTACCAAGTCTGGTGCTCGACCGTGTCGATCAGGTCCGCGAACGGCGGAGCCTTGCCGCGCTCGACATAGAGACGGAAGGCGCCGCGCCGATCCATTTGACCCACCATTACCACTTGGTTCCGACTTGCCGTCCCGGGGTAAATTAGCTGATGATCGCAGACATCGAAAGATCAGGGTTCGAGGATCAACCCTGACTTGTTTGCCCTGCCACCCGGGGGGCCGGGGTGCGGGCTGGCGGGGAAAAAGCTCCAGGCCGCGCCATGGCCTCGGCGAGAACGATACTCCGCATGAGGAGGTAAAGGGTCATGGATCGGATATCCTCTCTGGCACTGGGACTGATCTGCCTTATCGGCTGCGCGCCGATGGCCGGCACACCGGCGGCGGCGACCGAGCCCCGCCCGCCCACCGTCTTCGTCATGGGCGAGGACGCCGATGCTGACACCATTCAGCGCGACAACAGGGTATTTCGCCGGGTGCTGCAGTCGATGCAGGAGAGAATGCGGCTGGGTGGTTACGACGTCCGCGACGAGACCGCGCTCACAATCGGCAATAAGCAAGGCCGCGTGCGGCGCACCGATGAGGAGCTGATTCTGGTGGCGCAGCGTGCTGACGTACCGATCGACGTGGTCGCGGTGTTTGCAATCTACGTCTCGACGCTGAAGAGCGACTTCGACCTACGCGGCCGGGTGACAATCGAGGGTCGACTGCTCGACCCGCACGGCGGCCGGGCGCTAGGCAATTTTACCCTGGCTCCCGACGAGTTCAAGTTGCCCTACGAGTGCTCGTCCGAATGCCTGCTCGATCGGATCGGCGACCGTAGCCGAACGTTGGGCGCAGATCTGGGCGATACGCTGGTCAAGAAGCTCGACCAGAACTGGGTACGCAACGATCAGGTGGCGACCGACGGCGGCGGTGCCGTCGCATTCCCGCACCAGTACCGGCTTGTGTTCGAGGGCTTCACCAACGACGAGGTGGTGGACATCGTCGAACCTTATTTGAAGGCGTTCCCTGGCACTCGTGATTACCGCCTGCTGGAATCGCGGCCTACCTACGCCGCTTATGCACTCGAGACCACTTCCGAGCCGGAGAGGCTACAGCGCAACCTGACCAGGATGATCCAGCTCAGCGGGCTCGGCGCCAACTTGATCAAGGAGCAGGGCGCCAACAATTTCGTCCTGCAGCGCCTGCCCGAGCTGCGCAAGGCGCCAGCGCCCGACCCCAGCCAATTCGAGTGACCGCGTGATCGGAAAGGCCACGATGTCCCGGTGCTCACTCCCGGCGGTCCTGACGCTGCTGGCGCTCGCTGCCTGTGCGACCGCGCCTCCGCCGGTCGAGCAGGCGGCGCCGCCCGATGCTACCGTTATGCTCGACTCGACGGGCCAGCGTTTGAAGGGCATCTTCGTACCGCCGGTACCGCCCTTCGCGGCGGTGCTGGCGGAGCGCCGCGGCCAGCCGCTCGAGCCGAACGATCGCCGTCTGATGGACATGGCGTTCGAGCGCGCTTTCCAGGCCCCGGTAGGGATGTTACCGGAACTCTGGTCGAACCCGCTGACCCACGACTGGGGCGAAGTCGATTTGGTCAAGCTCGTCTTCGACCGCCGCGAGAACCAAATTTGCGCACTGTTCCGCCATGTCACTGGTTTCGGCCGGACACTGCTCGCGGGCGGTGCCACTTATTGTCGGCGGCCGGATGAGGAGGGATGGCGGCTCGATCAGCTCGGCTTTGACGATCCGCCAACCGCGCCAAAGCCTGTGGCGCCTCGCCGACCCAGGCCTGCAGCTATCCCCAAATTTGTGATCCCGCCCGAGGCCCCGCGGATGCCTACCCCGCCCAACGACAGCGGCATTCCGCCTGACGCGCCGCAGCAACGGAACCTTAACGACATCCTGCGGGACCCGGTGTCCCGGTCGTGACCGTGCCATCGCCGAGCGCAAAGAGGTTACCGCCGCCACCTCGACAAGGAGCAAAAAAGAAGGGCCGGGAAAACCCGGCCCTTCGATCGGCGCCCCCTCGTCGGTCAGAGTTCGGTGCCTTTGTTGCAGTTTAGAATCAGCACTAGGTTACCGCGCTCCACGACGGTTGTGGCCTTGCGCATCGGGTAGCGCGTGCCGTTGAAGTTGACGAACGTGCCGCCTTCCCAGCTG
>JBATRI010000668.1:0-7486 GCA_049292515.1 Geminicoccaceae bacterium | reverse complement strand
GGCAGCACGGTGGTCGTTGGCGGTCAGGAGGTGGCGACGGAGCTGGAATAGATTGTGGATCTGGCCGTGACTGGAGAGGAACCGCTGAGCATGCCGCGCCGACTTGAACCGCTGCATCTGCCGTTCTCGCCGCCGCGTTGGCTGGTGTGAGACCTCGGCCTGGTTGTTCCGGTAGCGGCTCTGCCGGTGCTCGACCCCGGGCCGGCTCTTTCGCTTGGCGGCGGCATAGCTCTTGAGTTTATCGGTCACGATGACACGAGGAACGTACCGCAGCCCCTTCAGCAGCTTCTTGAAGAAGCGCTTGGCCACCTTGGCATTGCGCCGGCTCTGCACCAGAATGTCGAGCACGGTGCTGTGCTGGTCGACCGCCCGCCACAGATAGTGCCGCTTGCCGCCAATGCGCAGGAACACCTCATCCAAATGCCATTTGTCGTCCAGCCGTGGCCGGCGTCGTTTGAGCGCGTTGGCGAAGGCCCGCCCGAACCGCAGGCCCCAGCCGCGGATACTCTCGTAGCTGACCACGATGCCGCGCTGGGCCAGGATCGTCTCGACGTCGCGCAGGCTAAGGCTGAAGCAGTGGTACAGCCACACCGCTGAGGCCATGGCCAACCCGACAGCGCCCGCGCCGCTGCTCACGCCCCCACAAGGCGCGCCGCGGCCAAGCGCTCGGCATACTCGATGGCCTCGACCAGACTGAGTTCGTTGGCGATGCCCTTGCCCGCGATGTCGAAGGCGGTGCCGTGGTCAACCGAGGTTCGGACAATCGGCAGGCCCAGAGTGATGTTCACGCCGCTCAGCGCCTCCCAGCGACCGGTCGCCGGATCCACATTGAAGCCCAGCAGCTTGACCGGAATGTGCCCCTGGTCGTGGTACATGGCGACCACGGCATCGTATTGGCCGGCCCGCAGTTTGACGAACACGGTATCGCCCGGCACCGGGCCAACCACGTCCATGCCTTCCGCCACGCATTGCGAAATGACAGGTTCGCTGACGTCGATGTCCTGCCGCCCGAACAGGCCGCCCTCGCCGGCGTGCGGATTGAGAGCCGCCACGGCAATCCGCGCTCGCGCGACGCCCAGATCGTGCAGCGCCTGATGTGTCAGGTCGATGACCAGGCGCAGCCGTTGCGGAGTCAGCCGCTTGGGAACCTCCTCCAGCGGTACATGGGTCGAGACATGGCTGACCCGCATATTGCCATGCGCCAGCAGCATCACCGACCCAGACGCACCGGTAAGTGCGGCCAGCATCTCGGTATGGCCGGCATAGTGGTAACCGGCCTTGTTGAGCGCTTCCTTGTTCAGCGGTGCGGTGACGATACCCTGAATGCGGCCGCTCTGCGCGAATTGGACCCCGCGCTGGATCGCCAAATAGGCCAAGCGTCCCCCGTCCGCCGACAGCACGCCGGGCCGAATCTGCTCAGCTTCCGGCCCTGCCTGCAGGCAGGCTAGGGCTGGCCAGTCGGCCGTATCCGTCGTCTCCGGGATCGGCAGAGTCATCCCCAGCTGAGCCTGTGCCGCTCGCAGCGCCGGGCAGCTCCCGATAATCAGCAACCGCAGCTCGTCCGCCTCGAGGCGTTGTCGCAGATGCACGCATGCCTTGACGATGATCTCGGGGCCGACTCCGGCCGGGTCCCCCATGGTGATGGCCAGATGTGGCTTCATCGGTCGGTCTCCTTGCGGCGCATGCGCTGAACCAGTGAGGTGGCACCTCGCGAGACGATCGTCATCCATAGCGACGCTGACGACGTCAGGCCTTCGGTCACCTGCGCCTTGCTCATTGAGCGCCAGATAGCGCCACTCCCGGCCGCACTTGACGCGATTTATTCACATCGCAATACTCGTCGCCGCTGGGTCCATCCAAGATTCGCCGATGTACCGAATGCACACAACAGGGGCAAATAATTTTGTTGCCAAGCAAATCAACTATCTCGCTCGACTGCTTTTCCCGGAGAACAGTGGTGGCCAGAGAATATGGCAAGATACTTGCCACGGCAATATGTTAGGCGTCAAGCCGCGCTATATGGTTGGTCGATCAAGGTGAAGGCTCACGCCTGCTGCCCGCTTGCGACCAAGCATTGCGTCAAGGCCATGCCGGATTGGCGCGTAGCGCGGCGCAGCCATTGGTCCGCTTGCCCCCTTGCCGGCCAGGCCGGCCCGATGGCGAGCCGTGCCGCATGACGCTCATAGTTGCGATCGTCGCCGACGACCTCACCGGTGCGCTCGACAGCGCTGCACCATTTGCCGAGCGCGGTCTTCGCACCGTGGCGGCGCTCGAGCCTGCGGCGCTCGACGAAGCGCTCAGCTCCGGTGCCGGAGTGGTCGCGGTAAACACGCTAAGCCGCCATCTGGCATCAGATGCTGCCGCGGCAATAGCCGCTCAGGTGACTCGGCGTTGTATCGCTGCGGGTGCTCGGATCGTGTTCAAGAAGATCGATTCCAGGATGCGCGGACAAGTCGGCGCGGAAGCCGTAGCGGTCGCCCGGGCCTCCGCCGCCACGACGCTGATCGTCGCCCCTGCGGTACCCACCCAAGGCCGCTTCGTTGTGGAGGGGATGATGAAAGGCGCCGGGATCGCGGACGGGGCGGGCATCGATATCCATGCGTCGCTCGCGATGGCGATCGCCGCCGGCCTCATGGTTCAGGTCCCGGACAGCCGCACTGACGCTGACCTCGACGCGATCGCGGTCAACTACCTCGCCAGCGCCGCTGATACGATCGCGGTCGGTGCGCATGGACTCGCCACAGCGCTCGCCCGGTCCTTGGTGGCGGTCAACCCGATCAATGTCACCTTCGTGCCCGATCTGCCGGCTCTGGTCGCTGTCGGTTCGCAGGATCCGGCGACAGCTGCTCAAATCCAAATGCTGGCGGAAGGGTCCGGACTCGCGACGCTCGTCGAGGCGCCCGAAGGGATGCTAGGTTCGGCCACGCTGGGTCCGAGCTCGCCAGTCACCATCCTTCGTTCGGTGGCTGGCGCCATGGAAGGAAACTGTGCGGTCGAGCGCTTTGCCGCAGGCGCCGCAGCATGGTGGCGAGCGTCGCGCCCACGCACTCTCCTGGTCACCGGTGGCGACACCGCCGCTGCACTCCTGCAGGTCCTCGACTGTCATGTGCTTGAAGTAGGCGGCCAAGCCGCACCGGGCATCCCGTGGTCGCGCCTGCCCGGGGGAGCTGCGATCCTGACCAAGTCTGGCGGTTTCGGACATGGGGCGGTGCTGCTGGAGCTGTTTCGGCAGTGATTCCGAAGGCTTTAGCGCAGCAGGATGCGATCGGTATCCAGATCCCTAGCTTGTCCCAATGCAACCTGCTGAAAAACCTACCGACTCGCACTTCGTATGGGATCCGCCCGCCCCGGCGTGGTGCACGGATCAGAGGCGTAGGCGCAATAACCCCAGCCGCGTAGGGGGCAGGCAATGCGGCCGTAACTTGGGGTTCCCAGCTCGACCATGCGGTTGAGGGCAAGGGTGGTAACCGCGACCTCGGTCGCCCGCCGCTCGTCCGTGCGCGAGCGCAGCCCGTTGCCGATCACCTGCTTCCACCTAGCGATGGCGGCCTCGGCCCGGGCTCGCTTCGTGTACCCGGACATCTTCTGCCAGGCCATCCGGCCGTGCGCGGCGATGAGCCGGAGATGGCGGTCGCGCTGCGTGGGTTCGGTCTTGGCCATCTCACTCGGCACCGCTGTCGGATGACGGCCGCCTCAGGGTGGCGCTCGGCGACGCCGGCGTAAACACCGTCCTGATCGCACCCACCGTCGCCGGTGAACGAGGCCAGCGTTCCCGCCACTTGGTCGAGCAAAGGGCCGGCCTGGGCGCCATCGTCCACTTTGCGGCCGGTCAGCGCCACGGCCACGATCCGGCCCGTGTCGGCGTCCACGCCGAGATGGAGCTTTCTCCACGACCGGCGCTTGCGCGTACCCTGCTTCTCGGCCAGCCATTCGCCCGCGCCGCACAGCTTGAGACCCGTGCTGTCCACGAGAAGATGCAAGGGCTCGGCGTCGCCGCGACCGCCGGCGTGCGGCCGCAGTCGTGGCACCTCCAGTGTCGCGGCACGGCGACTGAGGGTCGTGTGGTCCGGCACGCGCAGCGCCAAGCCGAGCAGATCGACGACGGAGCCGATCAGCCCCTCGGCCTGGCGGTAGGCCAGGCGGAACACCGCTCGGAGCGTAAAAGCTGTCAGAATGGCCAGCGCCGAGTGCCAGGGCTGCTCGCCCCGGGTCATGCGTGGTTCAGCCGCCCAGACTTCGATCGCCGCGTCGCTGAACCAGACCGTCAGGCTGCCGCGCTCCCGCAAGCTCGCGTCATACGCCGGCCAGTTCGTGACCTTGTGCGTCTGTCTCGGAATGTGGCGGCGGCGGTCCTGGTTCAGCTTGAAGGGCAAGGCGGGCATCCGGGGGCAACACGGGAACACTCCCCTACGACACCCAGCGCCCCATCACTAACCAGCAGATCGATCCCTGCACCACGATAGAACGAGCAGCAATCGTTCGACGTAGGCGGCAAGGTTGAAGGGCGCTGCTGGCAATCCCGGCGTTACAGATTTTTTGATCAATAGGTAGATATGAACCGATTTCAATGACAACTGCCAGTCGGCGTTGTTGTGGTGATGCATCGGCGATGGCACCATTTCTGCTAGACGACGTGGGCCGGTGCCTGCGGGCATGGGGTAGCCGAACCGCAGATCTCGACCTGGATCGTGGTGTGCGCGATGCCGAACTGGTGGTGCAGGTCGTGGCGCAAGCGAGCAAGCAGGCCGTCATCCATGGCCTCGGCCGGCCGTACCAGATGCACCGTGAGCGCGGTCTCGGTGGTGCTCATGCCCCAGATATGCAGATCGTGGACTTCCTGGACGTCGGGCTGCCCGGCCAGATAGGCCTCGACGGCGTGGGGATCGATATTGTCGGGCACCGCGTCCATCGCGAGATTCACCGAGTCGCGCAGCAGGCCCCACGTGCCCACCGTGATCACGATCGCAATCAGGATGCTGACCACCGGATCGAGCCATAGCCAGCCGGTCAGCATGATGACCGCCGCAGCGATGACGACGCCGAGGGAGACCGCGGCATCGGCCGCCATATGAAGGAAGGCGCCCTGGATGTTCAGGTCGTCCTTGCGGCCGGACATGAACAGCATGGCCGTCCCGGCATTGACGGCGATGCCCACCGCGGCGACCCACATGACGATGCCGCCGTCGATCGGTGCAGGCGCGCCAAAACGTCGAATCGCTTCCCACATGATGCCGCCCACGGCGATCAGCAGCACGACGGCATTGGCCAGGGCCGCCAGAATCGAGCTGCGCCGGTAGCCGTAGGTCCGTCGCGGCGTCGGCGCCCGGCGGGACAGCCACGCCGCCCCCCAGGCCAGCAGCAGGCCGAACACGTCCGACAGATTGTGCCCCGCGTCGGCGATCAGCGCCAACGAGTCGGCGACGTAGCCATAGAACGCCTCGATCAGGACAAAGCCGAGATTGAGGGAGACACCGATCGCAAAGGCGCGGCCGAAATCCTTTGGCGCGTGGTCGTGGGCATGATCGTGCGCGTGGGCCATCACTGCTCCGTCGCAATCGGGTAGCGTTGGCAGAGGCAACTGGCCGAGTTGTGGCGAGCCCGCAAGCCATTCCAACGCACCGACCTCACCTGGTCCGGTGGCCTCTGTCCAGCTTGACCATGCGCGTAGGAGTGCGCCATCGTCCAACCAGATCGGAACGCCCCGGCGCCGCCGGGTGGGTGGTCGCTCGGCGCATGAGGCTCGGATGGTATGGCGGTAGCGGAAGTGGAGCGCGGTGCCGGTATGCCGATGGCCGCGGCATCCTCCCCCGTCATCGATGTCCGCGGCGTGGCGCTCACCTTCGCCACCGCCGATGGACCGGTCTATGCCCTGGCCGACATCGACCTGGCGATCGCGGGCGGCGAGTTCGTCTCGCTGATCGGGCCGTCGGGCTGTGGCAAGACCACGCTGCTGCGCGTCATCGCCGATCTCGAGCAGCCGACCGCCGGCCTGATCCGCGTCAACGGCGTCAGCCCGCAGGCGGCACGGCGGGAGCGCCAGTACGGCTACGTGTTCCAGGCCCCGGCATTGTTTCCCTGGCGGACGGTGGAGCGCAACGTGACGCTGCCGCTCGAGGTGATGGGCGTGCCGGCGGCCGAGCGGCGGCGGCGGGCCGCGCACTGGCTGGAGATGGTCAACCTGCAGGGCTTCGCGAAGAAGCATCCCTGGCAGCTCTCGGGCGGCATGCAGCAGCGGGCCTCCATCGCCCGCGCCCTCTCCTTCGATCCCAGACTGCTGCTGATGGACGAGCCGTTCGGCGCGCTCGACGAGATCGTCCGCGACAAGCTGAACCTGCAACTGCTGCGGCTGTGGGCGGAGACCAGGAAGACGGTGGTGTTCGTCACCCATTCCATTCCCGAGGCGGTGTTCCTGTCGACCCGCATCGTCGTCATGTCGCCGCGCCCCGGCCGGATCATCGACGTGATCGACGTCGACCTGCCGGCCGACCGGCCGCTCGACGTCCGCGAGACGCCCGAGTTCCTGGCCATCGCCCAGCGCGTCCGCGACGGGCTGCGCGCCGGCCATTCCTATGACGACTGACACGCTGCCGCTAGGCCCGGTCATGGCGCGCCGGCCGCGGCTGCTGGCCGGGCACGTGGGCCCTGTCACCGTCGTCGTCCTGACGCTCCTGATCCTTTGGTACGTGGCCGCCGCCTGGATGAACGCACCCTTCGCGCGCCAGATCGCACCCGACCCCTCCGCCATGAGCACGGGCGACCTCCTGGCCGCGACGATGACGCTGGAGCGGCCGCTGCTGCCGGCGCCACACCAGGTGGCGGCCGAGCTCTACCGGACGGTGCTGGCCACCCCGATCAGCTCCAAGCGCAGCCTCGTCTATCATGCCTGGGTGACGCTGGCCTCGACGCTGCTGGGCTTCGCCATCGGCACCGCGGTCGGCATCGGGCTGGCGGTGCTGATCGTCCACGCCCGGGCGCTGCAGAAGAGCCTGCTGCCCTGGATCATCGCCTCGCAGACGATCCCGATCCTGGCCATCGCGCCCATCGTCATCGTCGTACTGGGCTCGATCGGCCTCAAGGGCCTCGTGCCGAAGGCCCTGATCTCCGCCTACTTGTGCTTCTTCCCGGTGGCGATCGGGCTGGTGAAGGGCCTAACCTCGCCGGAGCCGATGCAGCTCGGCCTGATGCGCACCTACCATGCGAACGCCTGGCAGACCTTCTGGAAGCTGCGCTGGCCGGCCTCGGTGCCGTTCCTGTTCGCGAGCCTCAAGGTCGCGATCGCGATCAGCCTCGTCGGCGCCATCGTGGCCGAGCTGCCGACCGGCGCCCAGGCCGGACTGGGCGCCCGGCTGCTGACCGGCTCCTATTACGGCCAGACCGTTCAGATCTGGGCGGCCCTGTTCGCCGCGGCCATCGTCGCCTCGGCGCTGGTGGCCCTGACCGGCCTCGCCGAGCGGCTGACCCTGCGTGCGATGGGGCTGCGCCGTTG
>JBATRI010000667.1:0-1525 GCA_049292515.1 Geminicoccaceae bacterium | reverse complement strand
TCGGCAGAGCCGAGCATCCGGTCCGCAGGACGGGAGCCGCCATTGCGGCTCCCGAGGGCACGCCGTCGCGCACGAAGAACCGCAGCGCCTCCACGACGTGCAGCGTCGGCACCGGCGGCCGTCCCGTGCCGGGCGGTCGGCCCTCCAGCCGATCGATGACCTCCTCCGACATCAACGCCGCCGCTTTTGGCCCCATGCGCGCCTCCCCAGGCCAAGCGCACGGTAAACCGACAGCGGCGCAGCCTGGTGCCGACGAGCCTAACAACCTTCTGAAAACAACCTCTAAAGCGGTGTTCGCCTGGCAGGCGCTGTTTCCGACGCCCTACACCGCGAAGTTGCTCGAATTCGTCTATCCGCTGAACGATTCACGCCGCGGTTGGTACGCCGGCCGGTTCGAGGCCGATAGTTCGACAAATGGATCCATTACCGCCAACGCCAATGCGGTGCCGCTGGAAAGCCTGCACTAACGTGCCTTTGGACCCCTCCTGACGCCCTCTAAAGCCGTGACCCAATGAGGAAATCCATGCTGCAATCGCGCCGGCTTTCGGCCCTTGCTGCATGGGCACTGCTGACAGCATGTCTACCAACTGCGGTGGTGGTAGCGGACGAGACCGCGAAGTCTGTGTTGGTGGAGGACGGCGGCGACGGACCTTTCGTGCGCCCCTTCAAAAGTCGCCACGGCCCGCTTACCGAGCAGGAGATGGCGATCGCACGCAATGCGTGGACGTACTTCGCCACCTACACTCAGCCTGAGACCGGCCTTGCCAACTCTGTCGGCTCCTACCCGTCGACGACCTTGTGGGATACGGCCTCCCACGTCAGTGGAGCGGTGTCGGCCTACGAGCTCGGGATCATCGACAAGGCCGAGTTCGACCGTCGCATGTACAAGCTTCTGGCGACCTTCAAGACCATCAAGCTGTTTCGTGGCGAGATGCCCAACAAGATCTATCATACTAGGGTCTACGGACAGAGTTGGATGTTGATGAGGGCAAAGGCGAGGCTGACGAAGCCAGCATAGCTGTGCTAGGTCTTGTCCTTACGCAAGGTGATGCGGGTGTAGTCCTTCACGCGACTGAAGAGGTTCTCGACCCGATGCTTGGTCCGATA
The DNA here is from genome assembly GCA_049292515.1 of Geminicoccaceae bacterium. Lineage (GTDB taxonomy): Bacteria > Pseudomonadota > Alphaproteobacteria > Geminicoccales > Geminicoccaceae > Benzoatithermus. Next base: position 418 of record JBATRI010000667.1, on the reverse strand, counting down.
GCGTACCTGGTCCTGCGGGATCGGTGCCTTGCGGTTCCGCTTCGAGGGGATCACCACGTCGACCGCGTGCTCGGCGCACCAGGCGCGGAGAGTATCGGTATCGTAGGCGCGGTCGCCGATGAGCCAGGCGAACGACACGCCCTCGAGCAGCGTCTGGACATGGCGGCAGTCAGCGGCCTGGCCCGGCGTCGGCAGGTAGCACAACGGTCGGCCGCGACCATCCACCGGGGTGTGGATCTTGGTGGTCAGGCCGCCGCGCGACCGGCCGAGATCCTCCTCGCCGCCACCCCCGGCTCCGCTGGCGAAACGCTGCGCCTTGGTGATCGTCGCGTCGACCATCACCGTCTCAAGCACGTCCTCCGGCACGCCGGCCGTGAACGGCGCGTCCCAGATGCCCTGCTGCGACCAGCGCCGGAAG
>JBATRI010000666.1:0-5096 GCA_049292515.1 Geminicoccaceae bacterium | reverse complement strand
GGCCCCGGGCCAGCTGATCCGGGTGCCGCCGCTGGGTGACCTGCCCACCGCCTCGGCCAAGCCCGGGCCGCGGCGCCCGCGCGACGAGGACGTGGCCTTCGTCCGCAAGCTGGTGATCTACGAGGACGACCGGCTGATCGCCTTCAACAAGCCGACCGGCCTCGCGGTGCAGGGCGGCACCGGCACGACGCGCCATATCGACGGCCTGCTGGATGCCTTCACCAAGAAGGGCGAGCGGCCGAAGCTGGTGCACCGGCTCGACCGCGACACCTCCGGGCTCCTGGTGGTGGCGAAGTCGGCGGCCTCGGCGCGCGAACTCGCCTTCGCCTTCCAGCAGCACAGGATGCGCAAGCTCTACTGGGCGATCCTGCTGAAGGGCCCCCCGCGCGACCAGGGCCTGATCGACGTCAAGCTGGGCAAGTCCGGGCCGGCGGGCCAGGAGAAGATGCGGGTCCGCTTCGAGGACGACGAGGAGGAGGGCGAGGTCAAGAACGCCCGCACCCGGTTCATGGTCCTGGCCCGGGCGGGGAAGATCGCCGCCTGGACGGCGCTGATGCCGCTCACCGGCCGGACCCACCAGCTGCGCGCCCATACCGCGGCCATCGGCACGCCGATCCTGGGCGACGGCAAGTATGGCGGGGCTGCGGCCCATCCCGCCGGTGCGCCCAAGGGCCTGGTGCTGCACGCCCGCGAGCTCGACCTGCCGCTGCCCGGCCGTGGCCGCCTGCGCCTGAAGGCCGAGCCGCCGGCCTCGTTCAAGGAGGCGCTGCAGTGGCTGGGCCTGCAATCGCCGGAGCTACCGGGCGCCAGCCTCGATGATTGGCCCGACTGAGCGGGGGGCCATTCAGTGTCGCGGGGCCAGGATCCCGTCCAGGAACTCCACCGTGTCGTCGAGTGCCCGAAACAGCCAGCGGAACGGGTTGGCCAGCGCCAGCAGCAGGCCCACATGGCCATGCCGCGGGTAGACCCGCAGCCGGGCATCGTTACCGGCAGCACGCATCGCCTCGGCCAGGCGCAGGCTGTTCACCGGCAACACGCGACGGTCGATGCCGCCGTGCGCCAGCAGCATCGGCGGGGCATGTGGCCGGACCAGTCGCACGACATGGGCGCGGCTGGGGTCGCTCTGGCTGGGTGCGAAGATCTCCCGGGTCTCCTGATACTCCAGCGGGTTCAGCGCGTAGGGGCCGGCAAGGCCGACCACGCCGCCGATGAGCTCGGGCGATACCCCCGCCTGCTCCAGATAGGACGGGTCCAGGGCCACGGCGGCCGCGTTGTAGGCACCCGCCGAGTGCCCCATCAGCGCCATGCGGCTGCCGTCGAAGCCGTAATCGGTCGCGTGCCGCTGCAGCCAGCCGACGGCGGCGGCGGAATCGTGGAGGAAATCGGGGAAGCGGGCCTCGGGATAGATGCGGTAGTCGGGCACCGCCACCGCGAAGCCGCAGGCCACCATCGCCTGCGCCAGGAAGCGGTAGGTGCCGCGGGCGCCGGCATCCCAGCCGCCACCGTAGAGGAACACGACCAGCCGATGGGCGCGGCGCCGTGGCGGCGGCAGGTAAAGATCGAGCCGTTGCCGCGGATGGGACCCGTAGGGCACCCCGTCATGCAGGGTCAGCGGCGGGTGTGGCATGCAGGCCTCGAGCATCCACGACGGCGAGTTGCCGCGGCCGCTGCCATGTGCGAGACGATCGAAATAGTCGCCGAGCATCCTGGCCACTCCCGAGCCATACTCGTGGCGGCGACCCGGCTTCGCGACCAGAGCCGCACGCCATGTTATGAAGACACTAACCATGCCAAAGGTGGCGACACAGTGACGGGACTCACACTATCGTGCGCCTAATTGTGTTCGACTGTGACGGGACCTTGGTCGACAGTCAGGTCGGCATCATCACCTGCGCCCAGGCGGCCTTTCGCGCCGAGGGCCTGGCACCCCCGTCCGCTGCGGCCGTGCGCCGGATCGTGGGCCTCTCCCTGGTCGAGGCCATGCAGCAGCTGGCGGACGATCCCGATCCGGCATTGGGCCTCCGCCTCGCCGAGAGCTACAAGGCCGCGTTCATCGAATACCGCTCGGTGCCGGGGTTTCACGAGCCGCTGTTTCCCGGCACGCGCGAGCTGCTGGATGCCCTGCTCGAGCGCGACCTCGTCCTGGGTGTGGCCACCGGCAAGGCCATGCGCGGGCTCCGCTTCGTCCTGGAACATCATGGGCTCGGGCACTATTTCGTCACGCTGCAGACCGCGGACCTGCACCCGAGCAAGCCGCATCCGGCGATGCTCCAGGCCGCCATGGCGGAAACCGGGTTCGAGGCCGCGGCCACGATGCTGGTCGGCGATACCACCTTCGACATCCTGATGGCGCGCGCCGCCGGTGCGGTCCCCGTGGGCGTCAGCTGGGGCAACCACGCGCCCCATGAGCTGATCGATGCCGGCGCGGTGCGGGTTCTCGACCGGTTCGAGGAACTGCACCAGCTGCTGCCGGAACGGGAGCCCTTGATCTAGCGCAAGGCGCGCCGCCGCCCGACGCCGCATCCTGCCGCCAAAGCCGCAGGGAGGTATCGATGGCCGCAGCCCGCTATGTGCGCTGGTTCTCGGAACTGACGATGGCCGACGTGGGCCTCGTCGGCGGCAAGAACGCGAGCCTGGGCGAGCTCTACCGGGAGCTGGTGCCGGTGGGCGTGCCCGTGCCCAACGGCTACGCGTTGACTGCCCAGGCCTTTCGCGAGGCGCTGGACCGGGCCGGTGCTTGGCCCGCGCTCCACGCCGAGCTGGATCGGCTGGACAAGGCCGATATCGCCGCCCTGGCCCGCGCCGGGCGGCGCTGCCGCGAGATCGTCCACGAGGCCGGCCTCACCCCGGAGATGGAAGCCGAGGTGCTGGCGGCCCATGCCCAGCTGGCCGTCGAGTATGGCGACGAGCTGTCGGTGGCGGTCCGCTCGTCGGCCACGGCGGAGGACCTCCCGACCGCGAGCTTCGCCGGCCAGCACGATACCTACCTCAATGTCCGTGGCGCGCGCGCCCTGGTCGACGCGGTGCGGCGCTGCCAGGCGTCCCTGTTCACCGACCGGGCGATCTCCTACCGGATCGACAAGGGGTTCGACCATTTCCAGGTGGCGCTGTCGGTGGCCGTGCAGAAGATGGTCCGCTCGGATCTGGCCAGCGCCGGGGTGATGTTCTCGATCGATACCGAGACCGGGTTCGAGGATGCGGTGTTCATCACCGGCGCCTGGGGGCTGGGCGAGAACGTGGTCCAGGGGGCGGTCGACGTCGACGAGTTCTACGTCCACAAACCCACCTACCGGACCGGCCATCGCTGCGTCCTGCGGCGCGTCCTCGGGGCGAAGAAGATCAAGATGGTCTACGCCGAGGGTCGCACCCGCGAGCCGGTGCTCAACAAGGTGACCAGCGCCGAGGAGCGGCGGCGCTTCTGCCTCGACGACGGCCAGGTGCTGACGCTGGCCGGCTACGCCATCCTAATCGAGGACCACTACGCCGCCAGGGCCGGTCGCTCCACGCCCATGGACATTGAGTGGGCGCTGGATGGCGTGGACGGGCGGCTCTACGTCGTCCAGGCGCGGCCGGAGACCGTGGCTTCGCAGGTCCGGGCGGGAGTGACCCAGGAGTTCAGCCTCAAGGGCACCGGCGAGGTGCTGGCGACCGGGCGGGCCATCGGCACCAGGATCGCCGCGGGGCCGGTGCGGTTGATAGGCGACGCGCGGGCGCTGGGCGCCTTCCGGCCCGGCGATGTCCTGGTCGCCGACACCACGACCCCCGACTGGGAGCCGGTGATGAAGCGGGCGGCGGCGATCGTCACCAACCGCGGCGGGCGAACCTGCCACGCCGCGATCGTGGCCCGCGAGCTCGGCATCCCGGCGGTGGTGGGGGCGGAGGATGCGACCACGAAGCTCGCCGACGGTGCCGTGGTCACCGTTTGCTGCGCCGAGGGCGATGTCGGGCGCATCTATGCGGGTGCGGTCCCGTTCGAGGCGCGCACGGTGGACATCGCCGCCATCGAGCGGCCCGCCACGCAGGTGATGATCAACCTGGGCAACCCGGAGCAGGCCTTCGGCCTCGCCCACCTGCCGGCCGACGGCGTGGGCCTCGCCCGGCTGGAGTTCATCATCAACGAGTACATCAAGGCCCACCCGATGGCGCTCCTGCACCCGGACCGTATCGCCGCTGCCGCCGACCGGGAGGCCATCGCCGCCATGGTCGACGGCTGGCCATCCGGCCGCGAGTACTTCGTCACCCGGCTGGCCGAAGGGGTCGGTACCATCGCCGCCGCCTTCTGGCCGCGGCCGGTGATCGTCCGCCTGTCGGACTTCAAGTCCAACGAATATGCTGCCCTCCTCGGCGGGGCGGCCTTCGAGCCGCACGAGGAGAACCCGATGCTCGGGTTCCGCGGCGCCTCGCGCTATGCCCACCCCGCCTACCGCGAAGCGTTCGCCCTGGAATGCGCCGCGATGCGCCGGGTCCGTGAGACGATGGGGCTCACCAATCTCCGGCTGATGATCCCGTTCTGCCGCCGGCTGGACGAGGCCGACCGGGTTCTGGCCGCCATGGCCGAGGAGGGGCTGCGCCGCGGCGAGGCCGGGCTCGAGATCTACGTCATGTGCGAGATCCCGGCCAACGTGATCCTGATCGACGCGTTCGCACAGCGCTTCGACGGCTTCTCGATCGGCTCCAACGACCTGACCCAGCTCACCCTCGGCGTCGATCGCGACAGCCAGCTCGTGGCCTTCGACTTCGACGAACGCGACCCCGCCGTGACCGAGCTCCTGCGCCAGGCCGTGGTCGGGGCCAGACGCAACGGGCGCCACAGCGGCATCTGCGGCCAGGCGCCCTCGGATTACCCGGAGGTGGCCGAGTTCCTGGTCGGGCACGGCATCGACTCGATCAGCGTCACGCCCGACGTCCTGCTACGCACGCTGGGCATCGTGCGCGACGCCGAGCGCCGGCTGGGCCGGCCCGCACGCGCGTTGGCGGACTAGCCGCGGGCCTCTATCGTGCGGCCCGACTGCCGAGAGCACGTGGAGGTCGATCGCCCTTGAAACGCCTTTATGCCGCCGTCGCCGTCGGGGATGCCGCCGGCGGCCATTCGGTGC
>JBATRI010000665.1:0-4304 GCA_049292515.1 Geminicoccaceae bacterium | reverse complement strand
CCGCACGCTCGGGCCGGGCGCCGTGGGCCGCCTCGGCGATCGACAGCAGCAGGTCGATCCGCTCCTCGGGCGAGGCCGCTCGACCGACGACGTGCAGGCCGTGCGGGATGAGGGTGTACTCGAGCTCCAGTATCGCCTCGGCGAGACGGGCGATCCTCACCTCGGCGCCGTGACACCAGGCGGGCTCCGCCGTGGCCAGATCGAGGGCCGAGGCCTGGGCCTGGATCAGGACCGCCACCTCGTCACGCTGGTCGTCGGCGTCGGGCGCCGATCCGCGCCAGCGCTCGATCGAAGCTTTGAGGTCGAGCAGGCCGCGATAGAGGCCGGCATGGGCCACCGGCGGGGTCAGATAGCTGATCAGGGTCGCCGCCGATCGCCGCTTGGCAATGGTGCCCTCGGACGGGTTGTTGGCGGCATAGAGATAGAGGTTGGGCAGGTCGCCGATGAGCCGGTCCGGCCAGCAGGCCGCCGACATTCCGGTCTGCTTGCCGGGCATGAACTCGAGCGCGCCGTGGGTCCCGAAATGCAGCACCGCGTGGGCACCGAAATCTTCGCGCAAATAGCGGTAGAAGGCCGAGAAGGCGTGCGTCGGCGCGAAGCCCTTCTCGAACAGCAGCCGCATTGGGTCGCCCTCGTAGCCGAAGGCTGGCTGCACGCCGACCAGCACATTCCCGAACTGGGCGCCCAGGAAGAAGATCGAGCTGCCGTCGCTCTGCTGCCGGCCCGGAGCCGGGCCCCACTGCGTTTCGATCTCGTGCAGCCAGCGCTCGCGGCGCACATGGTCATCGACCGGGATGCGGACATGGACGTTGGCGTGCGCCCCGAAGTAGGCGGCGTTGCCATCGATGATCTTCTGCCGCAGCGCGTCGACGGTGGCCGGCACCTCGACCGTGTAGCCGCCGGCCGCCAGTGCCTTGAGCGTGTTGTGAAGCGATTCAAAGACACTCAGATAGGCGGCCGTGCCCGTGTTGCCGGCGTTGGGCGGAAAGTTGAACAGCACCAGTCCGACCTTGCGACTGGCGCGCGCCGTGCGCCGCAGCTCGACCAGCTTTGCGACGCGCGCGGCCAGCATGTTGGCCCGCTCGAGATGCGCCTGCATGTCGTGCGACTGTCCGTCGCCCTGCTTCGCGCGGCCGCCGAAGACCATCGAGCCCACGGCCCCGTCGAGCTCCGGAAGCGCCACCATCATGGTCGCCTCGACCGGCAGCAAGCCGCGGTCCGACTCCTCCCACTGGTCCATGGTCTGAAACTCGACCGGCGTCACCGCGAGATAGGGCACGTCCAGGCGGGCCAGGATCTCCTCGGCGGCGCGGGCGTCGTTGTAGGCGGGGCCGCCGACCAGCGAGAAGCCGGTGAGCGAGACCACGGTGTCGACGATCGGGCGACCATCGGCGAAGAAGAACTTCTCGATCGCCGGGCGCGAATCGAGACCGGTCGCGAACACCGGGATCACGCGCAGGCCCCGAGCCTCCATCGCCGCGATCACGCCGTCATAATGCGCGGTGTTGCCGGCCAGGAGATAGGACCGCATGAGCAGCAGCCCGACCATGCCAAGCTTGCCGCCTTGCGGCAGCGCGTCGGCGTGCTCGCCGATGCGCCCCTCGAGCCGCGGATGGTAGACCCCTACCTCGGGATACTCGACCGGCGGCGTCGCCTTGGCGGCACCACGCAATGCCCGGCGCGGGCCATCCGCGTAACGGTCGACCAGGAACTGGACCATGCCGACGACATTGTCGGACGAGCCGGCCAGCCAGTACTGCAAGGTCAGGAAATAGGCGCGCACGTCCTGAGCCGTGCCGGGAATGAAGCGCAGGATCTTCGGCAGACGCCGCAGCATCTTCATCTGCCGCGCCCCAGCGCCGGTGGGCGGCCCGCCGGCCTTCTTGCCCTTCAGCCGCTTGAGCAGCGCCATGGGCCCGCTCTGGCTGCCGTCCATGCTGAACCGGCCCATGCGGGTCAGGCGCATCACCTCACCGGCCGACATGGCGCAGACCATGGCGTCGCACTGCTCGCGCCGAGCTTCCAACGCCGGCAGCACGGGCAGGAAATGCTCCTCCATGAACAGCATGGTAGCGACCACGATGTCGCCCTCCGCGATGTCCGCGAGGCAACGGCCGAGCGCCTCCGGGTCGGTACCCCACTCCGCGGCGGCATGCATCCGCAAGGTCAGCCCCGGCAGCCGGCGCTTGAGCACCTGGTTCGCCCGTTCCATGGCGCCAGCCAGATGGCTGTCCATCGTCACGATGACGACACGCACTGGCACCGTCTCAGCGGCTGAAGTGAGCTTTTGCATCGTACAGGGTCTCGATGGAGATCAGGGCGATGCCCTGTTGCGCGGCATAGCGCTCGGTGTTGCGGCGCGCCTTGCCGCGGACGAAGAACGGAATCTTGCCGAGTTCTTTCTCGGCCTCGGGCGCCCAGCCGGCGGGGCCGGTCGGTGCTGCCGGTGATGGTGGGGTCGCCGCGGCCGAGCCCAGATGCGAGGGGGCCGCTTCGGCGTGAAACTCGAAATCCTCGCGGAACATGCCCAGGAGGTGCTCCTCCAGGCCCATCATCAGCGGATGGACCAGAGTGTCGAACAGGACGTTCGCACCCTCGAAGCCCATCTGCGGCGAGTAGCGGGCCGGGAAGTCCTGGACATGGACGGGTGCAGAGATCACCGCGCAGGGGATGCCCAGCCGCTTGGCGATGTGCCGCTCCATCTGCGTGCCCAGCACCAGCTCCGGCTGCAGCTCGGCGACCTTTGCCTCGACCTCGAGATAGTCGTCGGTGATCAGCGCCTCGACGCCGTAGCTCTTGGCGGCTTCACGCACCTCGCGGGCGAGCTCGCGGCTGTAGGTGCCGAGGCCGACCACCGTGAACGCCAGCTCCTGCGCTGCGACCCGAGCCGCAGCGATGACGTGCGTGGCGTCGCCGAACACGAACACGCGCTTGCCGGTGAGGTAGGTCGAGTCCACCGACTTGGAGTACCAGGTCAGGCGCGACGTCTCGGCCGCCAGCACGTCCGATGCGTCGATCCCGGCAAGGCCGGCGACCTCGGCGATGAAGTCCCGCGTGGCGCCGACCCCGATCGGCACGGTCTTGGCCCAGGGCTGCCCAAATGTGCGCTCAAGCCAGCGCGCCGCCAGAGCTGCGATCTCAGGGTAGAGCACGACGTTGAAGTCGGCCGCGCCCAGACGTGCCAGGTCGGCCGGGTTGGCACCCATCGGGGCCACCACGTTGACGTCGATGCCCAGCCGCGCCAGCAGGGCGGTCACCTCGGTGATGTCGTCGCGATGGCGAAAGCCCAGGGCCGTGGGGCCGAGCAGGTTGCAGCTGGGCCGCGTGCCGGGCTCGCGTGGCGCACGCTTGGTGCCGGCCGGCGGGGCGTTGGGGCCGGTCAGGACTCGGACCAGCTGGTAGAAAGTCTCGGCCGCGCCCCAATTCTCCTTCTTCTGGTAGGACGGCAGCTCCAGCGGCACGACCGGGATCGGGAGGCCCAGCGCCTTGGCGAGGCCGCCCGGGTCGTCCTGGATCAGCTCGGCGGTGCAGGAGGAGCCCACCAGCATCGCCTGCGGCTGGAAACGGTCGTAGGCGTCGCGGGCCGAGGTCTTGAACAGCTCGGCGGTATCGCTGCCGAGGTCGCGCGCCTGGAAAGTGGTGTAGGTCACCGGCGGGCGCTTCGACCGGCGCTCGATCATCGTGAACAGCAGGTCGGCATAGGTGTCGCCCTGCGGCGCGTGCAGGACGTAGTGCACGCCCTCCATCGCGGTGGCGATCCGCATCGCCCCGACATGCGGTGGGCCTTCGTAGGTCCAGACGGTGAGCTGCATGGTCAAGCCACCAGCCGGGTGCGGCGATCGAGCGGCCGCGTGAACAGCCCGGCCAGATCGGCCGCCTGCTCGTAGCCCTGGATCGGGGTGAACACGAGCTCGATCGCCCATTTGGTGGCGATGCCCTCGGCCTCCAGCGGGTTGGCGAGCCCGAGGCCGCAGACCACGAGGTCGGGCTTGGCGGCGCGGCAGCGGTCCAGCTGCTTGTCGACATCCTGCCCCTCGCTCAGCGCGGTGCCGCGTGGCAGCAGCTCGAGCTCCTGGGCTAGATGCTGGCGGTGCAGATAGGGCGTGCCGACCTCGACCAGCTCCATCCCGAGCTCTCGCGACAGGAACCGGGCCAGCGGCACCTCGAGCTGCGAATCGGGGAAGAAGAAGACCCGCTTGCCGGCCAGCTCCAGTCGTGCGCGCGCCAGGGCGGTGCGCGCGCGTTCCTGGCCAGGTCCGGTGACGCTACGGAACCGGGCCGGGTCGACCCGCCATGCGCTGGCC
>JBATRI010000664.1:0-6854 GCA_049292515.1 Geminicoccaceae bacterium | reverse complement strand
GCGAGCTGAAGCAATGCAGGAGCCTGGGTTCCTACTGCTCGCTCGACAGCCCTCTGGGCTGCATCGAGGCCAGGCGCGGCTATTGCTGCTTTGCCAGCCCGTTCAGCCGCATCATGCAGGAGCAGCTGCGCCCGCAGCTGGGCCTGCCCTTCGGCGACGCCGAGCACCCCGAGTGTGCCGGCATCCCCATCGAGGACCTGAGCCGGATCGACTGGAGCAAGGTCGATCTCGACGAGTGGATCGCCATTCTGGCCGAGAACGGCCAGCTCGAGGATGCCGAGAGCATCACCGCCGAGCGGTTGTCGGGCAACCTGCGCGCCGTCAATGCCGCCGCACCCGCTGCCGGCGACGCGGAGCGGGCACCCGTCCTGGAGCGCACGCTGAAGCGCACCGAGAACGTCGACGTGGCGGCCATGCGGGCTACCGCCAAGGACGAGCTCATGCCCTACCTGCAGCCCGGCGCCGGTGCCCCCAGGCCACAGCCCGAGACCACGGCCACCGTGCCGCCCGAGCTGCTGCAGCCCTGGCGCCTGCCCAACCAGTGGATGGAGCAGCCGGAGCCCGAGCCCGGCGATCCGGATCCGATCATTCCGGGGCCGGCGTTGCCCGAGCCGCCACCGCCGGCCGCCTGCAGCGGTTCGGGTGCCAAGACCACCGTCGCTTCGGTGGCTGCTTTCCAGCAGGCGCTGCATACCGCCGGCCCCGACGATACCATCATCCTGGCCCCCGGCAGCTATGGCGGCCTCGACATCGCAAAGGGCGGCACCGCGACGGCCCCGATCTACATCGCCGCCGCCTACCCCGCGGTCAGCGGCGGGGCCGTGCCGCAGAGCACGCCCAAAAGCTCGCTCACCTCGATCGCCGTCAATGCCGGCAACCTCGTCATCTGCGGCCTGCACTTCAACGAAGGCGCCTTCACCTCCGCCCGCCACGGCAGCCAGCGGACCGACCATGTCAGCTACGTGCAGAACCACTTCGCCACCGGTGTCATCAACGCCATGGGCATCGAGTACGGCATCATCGTCGACAACCCGGCCGAGAACCTGCTCGTCCAGGGCAATTATTTCGAGGCCAGGCACAGCGCGGGCTATGCCCAGGACTACGGCATCGCGTTGTTCGGCGTGCGCAGCGGCTATATCCGCGGCAACGTCTTCGACGGCGTGTTCAACCATGCCGTCTCGACCAAGCACAACGTCGCCAAGCTCGACGTCACCGGCAACGTGTTCCGCGGCTGCGGCCAAGCCTGCATGCATGTTGGCCAGACCCAGGACTATGATGGCAGCGACCAGACCGGCGGGATCGTCACCATCCAGCACAACAACTTCATCGGCCAGATCCAGGACCACCCGCAGGGCAGGAGCCCCAAGGCCCTGGTCCTGCGCAACACGAACCAGATCGTGGTCGACGACAACAGCTTCCAGGGCCAGTGGGCCGACACCATCGTCGCCGACTTCATGAACAGCGGCGGCATCGAGCGCGTGCAGGGCCGTGGCCTCGGCATCTGGGGGGCGAGGCAGCTCGCCATCCTGATCCAGAACAACGTCTTCCATGACGGCAGCCTGCGGCTCACCGGCCGCGGTACCGGCTATGCCGACCGTATCGAGCTCGTGAACAATGGCGGCACCTACACCTGCGCCATCCAGCCGTTCCAGGAGGCGGTAGGCAAGAGCTACGATTGGAGCACCATCAGCCGCGACCCGCCCACCGTCATCGGCTGCAGCACCACCAGTGCCAGGGCGGACTGACGACAGAACAAAGGGCCCTGCCCCGTCGGCGGCCCAGCGCGCCTCGAGCGACCCCTAACCCGATAGCCGTCTCAGCCCAAACTACGGCGACGTTCCGCCCCTCACGGCTCAAGCTACCGGCAAGCGCCTACGGCGGTGCCGTTCGCGGCCGACTCCGTCACCAGATTGGCAAACGCCTAGCCTCGGCCGCGGCACCGTCCTCTGGGCACGGATTGCCTTCAGCATCGCCGCCACCTCGCGCGGCATCGGGCTGAAGACGTTGCGGTACCGGTACGCGACGCAGCGCTGCCAGCGGACCTCTGGGAAGTGCGCGACAACGCTCTCGACCAGGCCCAGGCAGGCGTCCGAGACGATCATTTCGACGCCGGCAAGGCCGCGCTGCTTGAGCCGGGCGAGAACCCCCGACCAGCCCTTGCTGTCTTCCTTGCCTCCCTCGCAGATGCCCAGGATCTACCGGAAGCCCGCGGCCGAGACGTCGATTGCCATCAGGCGCGAGACGTTCTTGACCTCGCCGGCCCAACTGCGCTTCAAGACCACGCCATCGAGGTAGACGTAAGGATGGGTGCCGGCTCCACCAGGCCTCGACCCGGCGCACCAACACGCCCGCCAGGTACATCTCGATCGACGCCTCCTCGACCGAGCTCACCCGCCGTCGGTAGCGGTCGATGATCGCGGTCTCGAAGGTCTGGCGGCGCAGCTTCGGCACCCGCAGCGATACTTGGCCCGCACGCGCGTACCGCTTGCGCTGCTAGCTGCCTGCCCGCAGATCCCGGCGAGCCTCGGTCCGCTCGTAGCACTCGGCGTTGCACAGCCGATCGGCCTCCGCATCGAGCAGGGCGTTCAGCGTCTCCTCAACAGCGCCACGCACGATCCAGCCCAGATGGTCCTTGATCCGCTCCTTGTCGATCCGAACCACATTGACCGCAACGACGTTCCCTTATCCTCTCCCATCGGTGGTTCCTCCTTCGGGTTGGTCCTCGCAAACCCACCCTACCAGGAGCCACCGCCACCAGCCTTGGGCGCAAGATTCAGTACGTCATCGCAGCGGGAGCAGTGGCGTGAGCTGGTCGAGGCGAAGGTCGCGCAGCCGATCGGGATCGAACGACGCGTCGCCGGTCATATTGTTATGGTTCCAGGCCAACTGCCAGACGTGGGCAAGGATCTAGTCGGTCCATCGTACCCGTGACTTCGCAGGGCGCCGACGGCCTCGTCAAGGTAGCGACTGTTCCAAAACACGATGGTGGTGACGAGCAGGTTCAGGCCACGGGGCGCTGTCAACTTGGCGGGCGGTTCACCGATCTTTGCAACGGCGCCTCTCCCGGCTGACTGCCGGTGCAACGGGCATCATCGCCAATTTCGCACCAACGTCTTGGCACGCGCGTCCATCCCATCAAAACGCCTTGTCCCGCTCAAAGCCGGGGTGCACGCATGCTGGACCCTCGTAGCGCCAGAACCGGGCAACCGCACGGACGTACGAGATGACGTGGGCAGTGCCGACGCCTAGGCAAATCGCGTGGTGTTTTGGATCACGCGGAAGCCACGGCTCAGGACCTTCGGCACCGGCGGTCGCGACGGATGCAATTTCAGGCCATGGCGAACGATTTCAACCCTGGCATCCGGGTAGACAGCCAAAACATCCGGAAGAATAGCTTTCACGCGCTGCGCCAGATGAGAAGTCCGTCCTACCTCCGAGCCGACTTGAGCGAGCAATGCCTCCCATCGCAGCAGGAGCGGCCGGTCGAGCCGCTGCAGTCGATAGGCGAACAAGGTGTAAAGATCGAGCCCCAGGGAATTGTCCTTCAGGTGAGCGATGGCATCTCGAACCAATGGCACCGCATGATCGCGAAGGTGCTCGTGAAATTCCTGCGTCAATTCTACGGTTGCCGACCACCGCGCCCCCTCGCCTACATCTTGGCCGCTTTGCCACAGCGATAGGCCCGAGACCAGGCGTTGATCGCGAATGATGGTCTCTCCACCGCGGCCGTCGGTCGCCGGGGCGTTCCACTGCAAGGTGAACTCGCAACGCGCAATGCGCAAGGACTGCTCGCGGATTGCCTGGATGGTGCCGCGCGGCCCGCCGGTTACCGGTAGGCCCAATGAGCGAATCCAGGCGGACATACTACGACCCAGATTTACCGTGCGACTCCTCACGCCCTCGGTCTGGAGAAAGATCATGATCAGCCGCGCCCTGGTGCCAAAGGGTACGCCGACACGAACAGCGCGTCCGTCGTCTCCTCGCACGACGCCCGGCGTTACCATGAGATGGAAGCGACCGGAACTTCGCTGCCAGATATCGTCGTTGTTGTGGGGCCGGGCATGTGGCAGGCAGGTCTGGCAAAGGCCCGAATGCGAGAAGGCCAGATCATCCTCAAGCGTCAACTCGCCCATGACCGCGCTTGCCGCCTCGATCCTGCGGAGTTCCCGGCGACGCTCGTGCAGGTCATCGATGGAACACGCGGTTCGGCGGAGCACATCGGCCCCGAAGAGCATGAGCTGATCGTGGATTTCGGCCATTGCAGCCCCGTTGGGTGACCTGAATGAGTAGGTGCTGGAACCACTCATAGCGCGATTGCATGATGCGGACGCGCTGAATCGGTGGCTTTCCGGATTGGCTCACGTTGCATTGGCGGCCTGCCGACGAGGGGCAGGATCCATGCACGTTGCATGAACGGTGCGAGCACGACGAATCAGCGGCCTGCAGCAGGTCGAGGGTGCGTTGAATAAGCGGCTATTTAGCCCAGTGTCCACGCTGAATGACCGGCACTTACCTATAGAATGACCTATAAAAAACTTCCTATAGGTCGGCAACTAGCCTTGGCAGTTGATAAGACCTTGCAAGCGGAGCGGTTTCTGTCGTCGTGCGTCAAGCCCCGCCGCGGAACTGGGGTAACTGGCGAGCCAAAAGAAGGGCAGATCGCTGCAGACCCAAGCCCCGTAGATTCAGCGTCTTTCTCGTTCGAACCAGGGGCAAGCTTGGATCCAGGAAATTGATGGCCTAGGCTGCTGTTACCCGCGCAAATTGCCCACGGAACGGTGCGCCAACGACCAAATTGAGACGCTTCCAGCAAGTGGCTTACGATCGAAGGCCGCTGATTCATCGAGATCAGGCCACGGCCAGGCGTAGACCCGGAAGCGTCGCCGATGGCGACCGTCCGTCCTTGCACAACTGCTCTGGCATGGCCGTAAACTCAGAGCGCTGGTCCGTTCTAGCTACTTCCCGGTGGATGCCCGTTTTGCCGCCGACCTTGACCCTGCCACAGGTATCGCAAGATTGGTCATTCGGCGGACCGAAATCGTGGTCAAGATGCGGTTGCTGGAACCGAATGCTCTTCAGTACGCGCCGCTCCCAAGGCTACCGTAAGGCCGCGGTTTCTACGTACTGGTCGGTCCTGGCCATGCGCGGGATCACTTCCCCTTTTTTTCTCTTGGGTCCGGCCCTGTCACGGATGCTAAGGCCGCCCATTCAGCGTACCAAGCTCATGATCGGGGTGCGGCCTCTGGTGGTCAATACTCTCGGCGGGACGCCATCTTCCGCATCGGCAGGCTGCCAATTCGGCGCATCGTTGGTTCTGCTCGTGCGCGGGATTGCTCAGCAGCCTTTGCATCCGAGGTGCGCGTAGCCAAAGGTGCTCGAAGGCCGCCTATTCAGCGCGCTATACTCATGTCGGGGTGCGGCCAGCGATACCGAACGCGCCCGACCGAACACACCCCTGATGTCGTCACGAGGCCGCCGAAGCTACGTGCTGAATTGACACCTGCACGGTGGTGGAGGTGGAGTCCGCACTTCTCCCCCCTGAGGAGCGGAGGGATTGCTAACGAATCGGCGCACACCAGGAGGGCCGGCTCGAGCGGAGTTGCTGGCCTCTACCTGAGCCCAAAGACGCCCGAAGAAGACAAACGTTCGCTCGCTGAGCTGATCGCGAATGTCTGCAACTAGGATTGTCTCCGCACGGTTGCGGAGAACATGCCGCAGCTCATCATGAGAGCTAGGCGCCTGTCTGGAAAATGCCTGTGGCCGGTTGCTGGCGGCGGAGGCGGGATGAGGTTTCGGTGGTCATGCTCTGGCCCGGGCCAGCTTGAGGAGGTTGTGGGAGGTGCAGATCATCGCCCATTCGCGGCGGACCCTTGTCGAAGCCTCGGAGCAGGAACTGCCGGAAGCCCCTGGCCTGCTTGATCTGGCTGAAGACGGGCTCGACGACCTGCTTGCGCAAGCGGTAGCGTGAGTGCCGGTCCTGCTGTTTGAGGGTCCCCGCCATCGCTGCCATCCTGGCTTGTCCTTGAAGGTCCGCGCGCCGCCCGAGCCTGCCTCGTCATGCTTGCCGCGGCCGGGGGCGAGATAGGCGCGGATGTCGCGCTCGGCCATTGGACTGCACCCCGTTTTGACCGGACAGAGGGCGTAGCCGATAAGGCATAGGCATACGCCTATGGTTACGACTATGGCTTCTGATCCTGTCAGCCCTGCACCTCGCGTCGAGGTGATCACGTCGGTCCAGCGCCGCCTGCGCGGGTCGACCGCCGAGAAGATCCGCCTGGTCGAAGAGGCGATGCAGCCCGGCCTGTCGGTGTCCTTCGTCGCCCGCCAGCACGGGGTGGCGCCGAGCCTGCTGTTTGCCTGGAAGCGGCGGATGCAGGAGGGCGGGTTCCAGGCCGTCGCTGCCGACGAGGATGTCGTCGGCACCAGCCGCGTGCGCGAGCTGGAGCGGCGGGTGCGCCAGCTCGAGTGCCTGCTCGGGCGCAAGACGCTGGAGAACGAGATCCTCAAAGAGGCCCTCGAGCTGGCACGGCCAAAAAAACTGCCCTCGCGGTCGAGCTCGTGGGACGAGGACGCTTCCCGATGAACGCCGTCGCCGACACGCTGGGGGTGGCCCGTTCCAACCTCGCCGAGGCGGCTCGCGGGCAGCGGCGGCCCCGACAGACCTATCGCAAGGCCGGCGACGCCGAGCTCCTGGCCGCCTTGCGCCGCCTCGTCGACCAGCGCCCGACCTACGGCTACCGCCGGCTCGCGGCCCTGCTCAATCGCGAGCGTCGCACGCGCGGCGAGCCGCCGGTCAACGGCAAGCGCGTGCGCCGCGTCCTGCGTGCCGCCGGCCTCACCCTGCAGGCCCATAC
>JBATRI010000663.1:0-1823 GCA_049292515.1 Geminicoccaceae bacterium | reverse complement strand
GACGACGCCTTCGAGCTCGTAAGGCGCACCCAGCAGGGCCGTCGCCTGTTCGATCAGCCCGTCGGCCAGCGCGCTGCGGATCTGGGTCGAGGAGCAGGGGGCACCGGCCACGGCGATCTGCTCGACGGCACTCACCGGCACGCCGTGCGAGGCCGCCAGCTGCGCCAGCAAAACGGTGTCGCCCCGGCGCTTGTGCCCGAACCTGAAGTCGCGGCCGGTACTGATCGCCGCCACACCCAGCTGGCCGAACAGCAGATCCTCGACGAACGCCGTGGGCGAAAGCTGCATCAGGCGGGCGTCGAAGCGAAACACGTAGAGGTGGTCGACGCCCAGGGCCTCGAGCAGCTCGGCCTTGCGCCGCAACGGCGTCAGCCGGGCCGGAGCGTCGTCGGGATTGAGCAGCTCGCGCGGATGGGGCTCGAACGTCACGACGCCCAAGTGGCGGCCGAGAGCGCCGGCGTGGCCCGCGGCCGTGCGGATGACCTCGCGGTGGCCGCGGTGGACCCCGTCGAAGTTGCCGATCGCCACCGAGGCACCGCGCGCCGCAGCCGGAAGGCCGGCGTGATCACGGTGAATGCGCATGGCGGGCTATCTCCCATGCGGCACCTTGGCTGTAAAGAGGGGACCCGGGCGAAACGGGGCCCAGCGGACGTGGAGCGGGGCCTCCGGATCAGGCCTTCGGGCGGCGGGTGACCATGAGCACGGCCTCGCCCTCGAGCACCTTCTTCGCACCGACCTTGCAGACGGTGTCGAAGATGCAGCGACGCCGGTCGTGGTCGATCGACTTCACGGTCACCTCGGCACGGACCGTCTCGCCAACCCGCACCGGCGCCAGGAAATGCAAGGTCTGGCTGACATAGATGCAGCCGGGGCCAGGCAGCTTGGTGCCGAAGACGGTCGAGATCAGCCCGGCGGTCAGCATGCCGTGCGCGATCCGGCCATGGAACGGCGTCTCCAGCGCGAACTCCTCGTTCAGATGAACGGGGTTGGTGTCGCCGGACACGCCAGCATACATCAAGACGTCAGCATCGGTTACCGTCTTGCCGAAGGCCGCGGACATGCCTTCCGACAGGTCCTCGAGATAGTATCCGTGCAGCGGCATGATAGAATTCTCCGAGCGCAGCGGCCAATGGGTTCTTATTGCGCCGCAGCATGAGCCACCAGGCGCATGGTTATCAAGTCCCAAACAGTTTAACCCTTCGTCAAGCCCGACCATTGCACGAGACATTCGTATGGAAGCACTCGAAGCGATCCTCACCCGCCGTACCGTGCCGCCGGCCAAGATGGGGCCGCCCGGGCCCGACGAGGCGGCGCTGCGGCGGATCCTCGAAGCCGGCGTCGCCGCCCCGGATCACGGCCTGCTGCGGCCGTGGCGGTTCCTGATCGTGCGCGGCGAGGGGCGGGCGCGGCTGGGCGAGCTGTTCGCCGCGTTCGTCCAGCGGCAGTCGGCCGCAGTCTCGGCCGAAGAGCTCAACAAGCAGCGCACGGCGCCGTTGCGGGCGCCGGTGATCGTCGTGGTCGTCGCCCGGGTCGATCCGGCACACCCCAAGATACCGGCGTCCGAGCAGCTGGCGGCGGTGGCGGCGGCGGCGCAGAACATGCTGCTGGCGACCCATGCGCTGGGCTTTGCCGCCAAGTGGGCGACCGGCCGGCAAACCTACGATGCAACCGTCAAGACCGGGCTCGGGCTGGGCGGGCATGACCAGATCGTGGGCTTTCTCTATCTCGGCAGTGCCGCGGGCGATCAGCCGGCGCCGCCGCGGGCCGACCTCGACCGACTGGTCCAGGAGTGGCCGCCGACCCCGGCCGGCTGAGCCGTGCTC
>JBATRI010000662.1:0-18576 GCA_049292515.1 Geminicoccaceae bacterium | reverse complement strand
CATGGGCCCTGATCAATGCGCCCGGCCAGCCGGAGCCCTTGCCGCGAGTGCGCCGCCAGCACCGCCGCCGCCTGCCGGTCGAGCAGCCCGGACAGCACCGCATGCCCGCCGGGCGCCAAGTGCCGATACAGGGCCGGTGCGAACTCGATCAGCGGATCGGCCAGAATGTTGGCCAGTATAAGGTCGAATGGCGCCTCTCGTCGCACCAGCGCATGGCGGTAGCCATCGGCGACAATCGCCCGGGCGTAGTCTGCGACACCGTTGATCTCGAGATTGTGCACCGCGACCCTGACCGCGATCGGGTCGTTGTCGACGGCGAGTATGCGTGCCGGCCAGCATTTGGCCGCGGCGATCGCCAGCACGCCCGAGCCGCAGCCGACGTCAAGCACCCGCCTGAAGCGGCGCCGACCGGCGAGCCGGTCGATCGCCTGCAGGCAGGACTGCGTCGTCGCATGGTCGCCCGAGCCGAACGCGACCCCGGCGTCGATCTCGATCGGGATCAGACCGTCCGGCAACTCGTCACGGGCGTGCGAGCCGTGCACGACGAAGCGACCAGCGGCAATCGGCGGCAAGCGCAGCGACGTCGAGGTGACCCAATCCTCGTCAGCCACCGCCGTGATCGCCATCTCCTCCAGCTCAGCACCGGCAGCGGCACAGGCCCGAGCGAGATCTGGCTCCAGCAGGGCACGCTCGGGCCGCTCGGGGAACAGGAGATCGATCCGCCAGCCGAGCGGCTCGGCGGTCACCTCGTCCTCGATCTCGAACACGGAGACGCTGAGCGCCTCCTCCTCAAAGCGTTCCAGCACGTCGGGCATGGGTGGCCCGCTGGTGCGGACGCTGACACGCCAGAGCTCGGCGGGGGCCGTCATGGCGATACCTCGTGGTTGGCTGGAAGCGTCGGGCCGCGACCGTCAGGCCGGGCGGACAAAGCTGTCGATGACCTTCTTGCGGCCCGTGTGCTCGAAGGTGATGTCGAGCTTGTTGCCGTCGACCACCTCGACCTTCCCGTAGCCGAACTTGTCGTGAAAGATGCGATCGCCGACCTTGAACGCCCCGGTCTTGCCGAGGGGCCGGGTCTGGAGAATCTCCGCCCTGCCCTCGATCAGCTTGCCGGCCTCGGCGCGGCGCGAGCGGAACCGGCTGGTCGGGCGGGCCACGAACGGCTCGTCGTCGAGGAAGGTGCCCAGATCCGGCCGCGTCGCCGGGTTGCGGTGCAGGTGCTCGATATGCGCCCCCGGCAGCTCGTCGATGAAACGCGACGGCACGCTGGAGGACCACTGATTGTAGACCCGCCGATTGGCGGCAAAGCTGATCGTCAGCCGGCGCCGGGCCCGGGTCATCCCGACATAGGCCAGCCGGCGCTCTTCCTCGAGCGCCTTGCTGCCGCCCTCGTCGATGGCGCGCTGGTTGGGAAACACGCCCTCCTCCCAGCCCGCCAGGAACACGTTGTCGAACTCCAGCCCCTTGGCGCCGTGCAGCGTCATGATGCTGACCAGATCCGCATTCGGCGCGGTGGCGTTCTCCATCACCAGGCTGACATGCTCGAGGAACGCCGCCAGGGTGTCGAACTCCTGCACGGCCTTCACCAGCTCCTTCAGATTCTCGAGCCGCCCCGGCGCATCCGGCGTGCGCTCGGCCTGCCACATCGCCGTGTAGCCCGATTCGTCGAGCACGGTCTCGGCAAGCTCGCGCGCGCTGCGCTCAGGCAACCAGCCGCGCCAGCGGTCGAACGTGGCCAGCAGCTCGGCCAGCGCATTGCGCGCCCGCGCCGGCAGCTCGTCGGTCTGGCACATGGTACGGGCGGTCTGAAACAGACTGACCTCGGCCCCGCGAGCAGCGGCGCGCAGGCTGCGGATCGTGCTGTCGCCAATGCCTCGGCGCGGGACGTTGACGATCCGCTCCAGCGCCAGATCGTCGTCGGGCTGGCAGATGACCCGGAAATAGGCGATCGCGTCGCGGATCTCCGCCCGCTCGTAGAAGCGCGGGCCGCCCACGACCCGGTAGGGAATCCCCAGCTGGATGAAGCGCTCCTCGAACGAGCGGGTCTGGAAACCGGCCCGCACCAGGATGGCCGACTGCGCCAGGGGGCCGCCCTGCCGCTGCCAGGCCTCGACCTCGTCGGCGACGAAGCGGGCCTCCTCCTGGTCGTCCCAGAGCCCGGCGACGCGTACCTGCTCGCCCTGCTCGTCCTCGGTCCACAGCGTCTTGCCGTGCCGCGACCGATTGCGGGTGATCACGCCGGATGCCGCAGCCAGGATGTGCCCCGTCGAGCGGTAGTTGCGCTCCAGACGGATGATGCGGGCCCCGGGGAAATCCTGCTCGAAGCGCAGGATATTGCCGACCTCGGCACCTCGCCAGCTGTATATCGACTGATCGTCGTCGCCGACGCAGGTGACGTTCTTGTGGCCGCCGGCCAGCAGCCGCAGCCACAGATACTGGGCGACGTTGGTGTCCTGATACTCGTCGACGAGCACGGTCCGGAAGCGGCGCTGGTACTGCGCAAGCAGCTCCGGATGCTGCGTCAGCAGGGTCAGCCCGTGCAGCAGCAGATCGCCGAAGTCGCAGGCGTTGAGCGTGGCGAGGCGCTGCTGGTAGGCCGCGTACAGGGCCACGCCCTTGCCCAGGGCAAAATCGCCGACCTCGGCCGCCGGCACCTGGTCCGGGCGGTAGCCGCGATCCTTCCAGCGCTGGATGATGGTCACCAGCAGACGCGCCGGCCAGCGCCGCTCGTCCACGTCGGCCGCCTGGATGATCTGCTTGGCCAGCCGCTCCTGATCGTCGCTGTCGAGGATCGTGAAATTGGCCTGCAGACCCACCAGTTCGGCGTGGGCGCGGAGCATCCGCACCCCCATGGCGTGGAACGTGCCCAGCCACATGCCGGCGACGCTGCGGCCGATCAGCCCTTCCAGCCGCTCCACCATCTCCCGCGCCGCGCGGTTGGTGAAGGTGACCGCGAGTATCTCATGTGGCCGCGCGCGGCCCGTGAGCAGAATGTGGGCGAGCCTGGTGGTCAGCACGCGGGTCTTGCCGGTGCCGGCGCCGGCCAGGACCAGCAGCGGCCCGTCGTCAGCCGTCACGGCCGCCAGCTGCTCCGGGTTGAGGCCCAGCAGGTAAGGCGCGCTCGCCACGGGTGGCGGCGCTGACGGTGCCGAAGCGATCGGCTGGCTGCCCATGGACGGCTCGTCTTCCCATCAGCAGGGGCTCGAAATGGTTTCGAGCGGGAGGGGCGGTTGGCCCCGGCTTGCCGAAGCCGCCATCAACTAAGGCCGGCATTGCGCGCCGGCAAGGCGCACAACAGGCTGGACCCGATTCTCCGCTACGAGCACATGGCGGACTGATGCTAGATCAGCCGTAATGGTGGGTGATCCGAACCGGGTCGCCAGCAGCCATGGGGCGCAGCGGCGAGTGGGTCCATGGTTATGGTGAGGATTGCAGTCTGCATCTGCACATGCGACCGCCTCGCTTCGCTGGCACGGGTGCTGGACGTGCTGGAGCGGGTCGATATCGGGCAACTGGCGCCGGTGTGCGTCGACGTGATCGTCGTCGACAATCGGCCTGACGGGCGCGTGCAGGCGCTCTGCGAGGAGTATGCGGCTCGGTTGCCGATGCGGCTCGAGTGCATCGAGGAAACACAGCGGGGCATCTCGTTCGCCCGCAATCGCGCCGTGGCCGAAGCACGCGCCCGGGATGCCGATTTCGTGGCCTTCCTCGATGACGACGACCTTCCCGAGCGCGACTGGCTTGGGCGGCTGATCGACGTGCAGCGGGCGACCAACGCCGATTTCGTCTTCGGGTTCTGGCGGCTTCCGGCCGACCTGAAGCTGCCCGGCTGGCTGCGCCAGACCCGCTATTTCAGGCCGCCCGATCCCGATGCCCGGAACAGGTACGGGCTGCCGGCCTGGGCCGGCACCTACAACCTGCTAGCCGCGATGACAGCACTAGTCCGCCTGTCGGGACCGGACGGACCATTCCTACCCGAGTTCGCGCACAGCAGCGGGGAGGACAGCGATCTGTTCATCCGGGCACATCGCGCCGGCTTCAGCCACGCCTGCGCCCTGCAATCGATCGTGGTACGGACCTGGGAGCCGGAGCGACTGACTCTGCGCGGCATCCTGCGGCGGGGATTTGTGCTCGGCGGTGCTCGGGTGCATCTGGCGCGCGCCCATCAGCCGGCAGCGCAAACGCGCCGGCTGGTCTGGTCGAGCTGGCGCAAGCTCGGCAAATCCCTGCTGCAATTGCCGTTGGCCATCACCGGCCGCAGCGGACTCGTGGACCCGATGCTCGCCACCGCACAAGCGCTGGGCGAGATCTATGCATGGACAGGGCAGCGCTACACCTACTATCTGCGCCGTCGCGGATGAGGTCGGGAAGCGATGACTAACATGCCGTCCGGTGCAGGCGAACCGAACAATGTGGGACCGGGTAACGCTCGCCCGCGGCGACTGTCGCGTTGGCGCAAGCGTTTCGGCAAGTGGACACACGCGGTCGGCCAAGTGCTGCGGCTGGCCTCGCCACGCCACCGGGCGCTGGTGATCGTCGGTACGTTCATCTCGAGCGTGCTCGATCTTGTCGGCCTGACGATGATGGTGCCGCTGATCATCGCCGCCACCGACCTCAAATCGTCGAGCAAGGGCATCGTGATCGCCATGGGCGACGCCCTGGCCTTTTTTGGGCTGCCGTTCGAGCCGATGCCGATCCTCGTCGTCATCATCATCGGGCTGGGGCTCAAGGCGCTGGTTGGCGTCCTGGTCACCCGCTATGTCGGCACCGTGGTGGCCAAGGTCACGCGCGACATGCGGATTCGACTGATCCGCGGCCTGCTCGACGCGCGTTGGAGCTATTTCCTGCGACAGCCGGTCGGACGCCTCGCGTTTGCGATCGGGCCCGAATCCGATGCCGCCGGTCAATGTTTCGATTCGCTGGCCAAGCTTCTGGCGGCGATGCTGCAGGTCACCGTGTTCGTCACGATCCTGGCGCTGCTGTCGTGGCAGCTGATGGTGATCGCGATCGTGGCCACCATCGCCACCGCGCTCTGGTTCGGCGGGCTGGTCCGACAAGCGCGCCAAGTGGCCAAGGAGCATCGCCATCTGGTCCGGCAGCGCTCGGCCAAGTTCACCGACGCCTTGATCGGCATCAAGCCGATTCGGGCCATGGGCCGAACGGACCGGTTCGCCCAGGTGTTCGAGGGCGAAGCGCGCGACATGGCCCGCAGCTCGCGCCAGCGCATTCTCAGCGCCGAGTACGCCGCCGACCTGCAGGAGCCGGTGATCGGGGCGGTGCTGGCGATCGGCTTCTACCTGGCGGTCACCAAGCTGCAGCTCGAGGTCCATGACCTCCTGATCATGTCGGTGCTGATGATCCGCACCATTGCGGCCTTGCTGCCAATGCAGCGTCAGGCCCAGCAGTTCATCCAGACCTACGACCAGTACCGATCGCTGTGCAGCCTGCTGCAGACCACCGAGAACGCGAGGGAGGTCTCTTCGGGCACGCTCGCACCCAGCCTGCTGACCGCGCTGCGGCTGGACGATGTCTCGTTCGCCTATGCTGCGCGACCTGTGCTCAGCGGGGTCGACCTGGCCATCCCGACCGGGAAGATCACCGCGCTGATCGGACCGTCCGGGGTCGGCAAGTCGACCGTCGTCGATCTGCTGGTCGGGCTCTACCAGCCCGATGCCGGCAGCGTTCGCGTGGATGAGGTCGACTTGCGCGAGATCGACCTGACAGCATGGCGCCATGACATCGGCTATGTGCCCCAGGAGGTGCTGCTGTTCCACGACAGCGTGCGCAACAACGTCACGCTGTTCGAGGAGGACGTTCCCCCCGAGGCGGTGATCAAGGCGCTGCGGGCGGCGGGTGCCTGGGACTTCGTGACTGAACTGCCTGAGCAGATGGAAACGGTGGTCGGCGAACGCGGCAACCGCTTGTCGGGCGGGCAGCGCCAGCGGATCTCGATCGCCCGGGCTCTGCTCCACGAACCGCGGCTGCTGATTCTGGACGAGGCGACGACCGGCCTCGATCAGGACACCGAGCGGGCGATCTGCACCCATGTCCGCGAGCTGTGCGAGCGCACCGGTCTGACCGTGCTCGCCGTATCGCACCAGACGGCCTGGCAGGAAGCCGCTCACCAGGTCTATCGGCTCGAGAGCGGCAAGGCCGCGCTGTCGACGCCGCGGCGACTGCCCGACCTCGCTGCATCACGTGCTTCCTGAGCCGCGTCGAAGGCACATCGCCAACACCCCGATGCGGAGGCGCGCTTGAGCACGCCAGCTTTGTTTCGGGCACTGAAGCTCGCCGTCCGTGGCGATCTCGTCAAAGCGCGCGGGGTGCTCGACGAGGCCTATGTCCGCTGGCGGCTGCCGCCGCCGGCCCTGCCCCGCCTCGAGGAGGTGCAGGCGCAGTATGTGCGGACCCTCGAAAAGCCGCGGCCGCTGGCCGAGCCTGTCGACATCGTCATTCCGATCCATAACGGGGGGCAGCATCTCGCTCGCCTGTTCGCCACGCTGTTCGACCGCACCGACCCGAAGCACCGGTTTCTGCTGATGGACGATGCCAGCAGCGAACCCACGGCCCTGGCCCTGCTGCGGGACGCGGCGACGCGGCCGAACGTCGTTCTGGTGCGCGAGGAGGTCAATCGGGGGTTCGTCGCCACGGTCAATCGGGCGATGACCATGGCAGCGGGCCACGCGGTCCTGCTGAACACCGACACCGAGGTTCCGCCCGCGTGGCTCGAGCGGCTGATGCGCCCCATCTTCGGCGAGCCGAAGGTGGCCTCGACAACGCCGTTCTCCAATTCCGCCTCGGCTTTCAGCTTCCCCGTCCCGGACACGGTCAACCCGATGCCGGAAGGCGTGGGCGTGGCGGAAATCGATGCGGCCTTCCAACGATTGTCGCCCGCCCATGATCCCAGCCTGCTCGCGCCGGCCGGCGTCGGCTTCTGCATGGGGGTCAATCTCGCGGCCTGGCGCGCGCTGGGACCGTTCGATGCCGCCACGTTCGGGCACGGCTACGGCGAGGAGACCGACTGGTGCCTG
Organism: Geminicoccaceae bacterium; assembly: GCA_049292515.1. Lineage (GTDB taxonomy): Bacteria > Pseudomonadota > Alphaproteobacteria > Geminicoccales > Geminicoccaceae > Benzoatithermus. The sequence continues at coordinate 11,545 of JBATRI010000662.1, read as the reverse complement.
CGCGCGGGCGCCGCGGGCTGGCGGAACGTGCTGGTGCCCGATCTGTTCGTCTACCACGCTGACGGCGGCTCGTTCGGCTCGGCAGCCAAGCGGGCAATCGTGGAGGGTAACTTGCGCCTGATCTACCGGCGCTGGCCAGCCTACCGCCGCCAGCTGGCGACCCACCACAGGCTGGATCCATGGGCGTCACGCCGGGCGGCCGCCGTGCTGGCACTGGCGGCGGCTCCCGGAGGATCAATGGGCAGTGGCGTCCGAGTCACCGAGACTGATGAGTTGGGCCACGTCGTAATCGAAGCTCGCTGCGGTGCTTGGTGGGCTTCTATCACGGCGAAGGGTGGCGACGCGCGGTCCATCGCCGCCGATGCCCGCAGCCTCGCCTGGCCCTGAGCCTGGGTTGCCGCCCGCGCATCCGACCGCTATCTCGCCTTCCTCAACCTCGCGACTCCGGGTGGGCGTTCATCCGAGCTCGCGGCAACCGCCGGAACCCACGCATGCCGAGCACCACCAAGGCGCCCGAGGCCACCCTCAGACCCTTGGCCAGCACAGCCGTGCAGCTGGTTGCCACTCTGCCTGATCCCAACCCGTCCCAGATTGCCAGCGCCTTCTGGGCGCCGGAGCGCATCGTTCTGTCGGCATGGCTCGGGCACATACCGTTCGCTTTCTGGCTGGTGGCGATCCAGCGACCCAAGGTGCTAGTCGAACTCGGCACCCACAATGGAGCGTCCTACTCGGCATTCTGCCAAGCCATCGCCACGCTCGGCATCGATACCAGCGCCTATGCAGTCGACACGTGGGCAGGCGACCCACATGCCGGCCACTACGGGGAGGAGGTCTTCGACGAGCTGAGTGCCTACCTCGAGCCACGCTACGGACCGTTCTCGCGGCTGATTCGATCCACGTTCGACGACGCCCTGCCCCAGTTTGCCGACGGCTCGATCGATCTGCTCCATATCGACGGTTGCCATACCTATGAGGCGGTTCGCCACGACTTTGAGAACTGGCGGCCGAAACTCTCAAACCGCGCGATCGTATTGTTCCACGACACCGAGGAACGGCACGGCGATTTTGGCGTATGGCGCTTCTGGGAGGAGGTTCGGCAGGACTATCCGAGCTTCAACTTCCTCCACCACCACGGCCTCGGCGTACTGGCCGTAGGCGCCGAGCAGAGTGAACCCATACGGCAGTTTCTGGCCGCCGATGCGGTCGACCCTGCTTGCGAACATATACGTCAGATCTTCGCACGGCTGGGCGCGGGCATACAGGCCGAATTCGATCGCCGCCAAATGGTCAACGAGCGTGATCAGCTCGCGTCGCATCTGAACTCGGCAAATATCGCGCTGGCAGCGACGAATGCCGCACTGGCAGCGGCGAAAGCCGAGCACGAGAAACTCGAGCTTGCGGTTGGCGAGCGTACCGTGGAACTGGCCACGGTACTGCAGCAACGTGACGCCATCGCCCATGACTTAGCGAGGCATCAGCGTAAGCGCAGGAAGCTTACTCGCTCAATGTCGTGGAAGCTCACCAAGCCTCTGCGAAGCGCTGACAATCTTTATCGAGAGCTGTTCAAACGACGTCGCGCCCGCCGCCCCATGGCGATCTCGGAGCATTCGGTTGCGTCAGCGATCGGCGACCGACCGACCGCGGGCCTGCCGAGCCTGCTGCCACCTTCCGTACAACCATTCACCTTCTTCGCCGAGCCCGAGCCGTTCCGCGAGTTGAACCAAAATGGTCGGCAGGGTGCTGCCGTGCCACGTGTGTGCTGCTTGGTCCATCTATTCTATATTGAACTATGGGACGAGTTGGCGGCGGACATCCGTAAGCTGGGCCAAACTCCTCACGATGTTTTTGTGAATTTCGTCGAGGCTACCGTTACGGACGAGGCTCTCGCACGAGTACGCGCCGACTTCCCCGCGGCGCAAATTCTGGTCTCGCCCAATCGTGGGCGGGACGCCGGCGGCATTTTCAGCTTGTTGACCTCGATCGATGTCCAAAAATACGATGTGGCGCTGGTATTGCATGGCAAGCGTAGCATCAATCTCCTCGAAGGAGAGGGCAGCCGGTGGCGGCGGACGCTGATCGATCCCTTGCTTGGCTCCACCACGATCGCCCGCCTCAACCTTGAGCTGATGGCCAGTGATCCGTCCATCGGCATGATCGCTGCTGCATCGTGCTGCAGCACCTTCGCCGGCAACAATGCGGTACTGGTGAACCTTTTGACTTCCCGGCTCGATCTGACGCCGGGCGTCGACCAGCCTCCTTACGTCGCCGGTGCGATGTTCATGATCCGGCCAGCTATTCTGAGTGAACTACAGCGAGCGCTGCACAACCTGCCGTTTCTCCCCTACGAAAATGCCGCCGCGTACGGCACGATCGACGGGCAGCTGGAGCATGCCGTGGAGCGCATGTATGGTGCGCTGGTGGCGGCACGTGGCATGCGGATCGCTTGGCGGGATACGCGGGTGGCCGAGGTACCGCTGGGCGTGAATGCCGCACGGCCGCCCTTGCCGAATCCTTCCTCGTCAGTGTCTCGGCCCAAAAACAAGCCCAAGGTGAAAGCAGAAAAGCGGCAGCGCTCCGCAGCCACAATGCTGCTTCGCGGCGTCAGCAAATTCGTCAAACGTCGCTTGAGCGGCCGAAAAGGCAAAGCAGCCGGCGCAGCCTCACCCTCGCGCACTTACCAGGACTGGGTTGCCGCCTACGATACGCTGACGGACCGGGACCGCATCCTGATCGCCGCACATATCGCAAGGTTCCCCCGGCGGCCGCTGATCTCCGTCGTGATGCCCGTATACAACCCCAGTGAGGAACAGCTCCGGGAGGCAATCGATTCGGTGCGGGCGCAGCTCTACTCCAATTGGGAGCTATGCATCGCCGACGATGCATCGACGATGCCGCATGTGCGGGAGGTATTGGCCAGCTACTGGCACGATCGCCGCATCAAGATCGTTCACCGCGAGCGAAACGGACATATCGCGGAAGCGAGCAATACCGCCCTTTCCATGGCCGAGGGCGAATTCGTGGCCCTCATGGACCATGATGACCTGCTTCCGGCTCATGCGCTTTACGAACTCGCGGTCGTCATCAACGATCGCCCGGACGTCGATCTGATCTATAGCGACGAAGACCGAGTCGACCTCGAGGGTCACCGGCAGATGGGCTACTTCAAGACGGACTGGGACCCTGATCTGTTTCTGACCCACAACATGATCAGCCATCTCGGCGCCTACCGGCGGTCCATCCTGGAACATATCGGCGGGTTTCGACCGGGATTCGACGGCAGCCAGGACTACGATCTCGCACTACGCTTTATCCGCGCCTCATCGAATGACCGCATCGCGCATATCCCGGCAGTACTCTACCATTGGCGCATCAATCCCGACACTTCGTTCTCGAACCAGTCGCTGGACAAATGCGTTCAGGCTGCGCGGCGGGCGATCCGCGAACATCTTCAAGCTCAAGGGATCGAAGCCGAGGTGGGCGCGTCGACGACCGTGCCCAGCAACAACAGGATAACCTACGCGCTGCCGCCGGTGCTGCCGCTGGTCAGCGTGATCATACCGACGCGCGACCGGGTCGATCTGCTGTCCGTGTGCGTCGACGGTCTCCTCAACCGTACGGACTACGACCGGCTCGAAGTCATCATCGTCGACAACGAGAGCTCCGAGCCGGCGACGCTCGAGTATCTGCGCCGCATCACCGCCGACGAGCGCGTGCGGGTGATCCCGTTCCGCGGTGCCTTCAACTACTCGGCCATGAACAACCAGGCGGTCGAGCAGGCGAAGGGCGAGGTGCTCCTGCTGCTCAACAACGATATCGAGGTGATCGAGCCCGGCTGGCTCAAGGAAATGGTGTCCCATGTCCTGCGGCCCGGGGTGGGAGCCGTCGGCGCCAAGCTCCTCTACCCGGACGGCACCGTGCAGCATGCCGGCGTAGTCCTGGGCGTTGGGGGATGCGCCTTCCACTACGGGCATCGGGCCGACCGTGCCAGCCCGGGCTATTTCGGCCTGCTCGGCGCCGTGCGAACCGTTTCGGCGGTCACGGGCGCCTGCCTCGCGATCAGACGCGACGTGTATCTGGAGGTTGGTGGCCTGGATGCCGTCAATCTCAAGGTCGCCTTCAACGACGTCGATTTCTGCATCCGGGTCAGGGAGCGTGGCTACCGGAACGTGTTCGCCGCATACGCGGAGCTGTACCACCACGAATCGGTCTCGCGGGGTGCTGACGACACCCCGGAGAAGGCCGCACGGTTCCGCGGCGAGGTGAGCTACATGCAGAGCCGGTGGAAGCACGTGCTGTTCGTCGATCCGTACTATCATCCCAGCTTTCACTTCGGTTCCGGCAACCATGAGCTCGCCTTCCCGCCTCGCCGTGTGAAGCCATGGACCGTCGTCGACAAGTCTGCGGCGCCGTCGACGGCACGCAGCGACGGCCGCGCCGCCTAGCTGGAGAGCCGAACGCCCGCTTCCACGTTGGTTCCGGCAGCCATCAAGATTGACACGGCGTGCGAGGAGCACGGTCCGTATGCCGGCTGTCGACCACACGGGCCCTGTTCAAAGGCATAAATCCATGATACGTTACCTTCAAATGTTTAATTCACGGTGTAATTTATTGAGGCGACATCTATAGGAGCTGGCTCATTAAATGCTACGAATGAAACTGGTCAGACTGTGGCCGCAGATATTTAAGCAGATAAAGACTGCAGTCTGTGTCATCGTCAAAAATGAACGGAATGATATCAGCGAGTGGATCGCATACCACTTGGCCATTGGCTTCGATACGGTCCTGCTATTCGACAACATGTCGGACGACGACACATCAAGCATCGTCGACGTATATGCGCGCAAGTACGATGTCAGGCGAGTCGCATGGAGCGATACCTCGACGTATTACCAAGTGAATGCATACAATGCAGCTCTGGAGATGCTTCGCCAGGACTATGACTGGCTATGCTTCATTGATGCAGATGAGTTCGTGCTCCTGAAGCATCACGTATCCATCCGTGAATTCGTGGCCGATTTCCCCAGCTGCGCAGCCATTGCCGTCAATTGGGCCATATTTGGCTCGTCGGGCCTCCAGCAACGCCCGGATGGGCTTGTGATCGAGAACTTTCTGCAACGAAGCGATGCGTCGTTTGCCCCCAACCGCCACGTCAAGTGTTTCGTTCAGCCGCGGCGGACAAACCATTGCGTCAACGCGCACTATTTCGAGGTCGATGGCAGCATCGTCTCACCGCTCGGCAAAGCGCTGAACTGGGAATTGCCTGGCTTGTCGAGCAGCATGCCTGAGTATGATATAGCCCAAATCAACCATTATTTCGTGAAATCATCCCATCAATGGGCCGACAAAATGAAGCGCGGCTACCATGATATCAAACGGTCAGTCGACCTTTTTTCGCTCTATGATCGCAATGACGTATTTGACAAAGACATTCTTAGTTTCGCGCCTAAGGTACACAAAATTATGAACAAATTAGAACGCCAGCGAGCAGCATTGAAACAAGACAGTACAATTTCTATTACTCTTTGACTACCGACCTTGAATTGATCCATACAGTCGTTTAATGAATTTTTTCACTGACTTCTTCTTGCGTAACTTTAGGACAACTGGCTCCGGCTCCTGCGCGACCTCAAATTCGCGCATGGGCTTAGCTTTGCTATCCATTGACTGCGCGTCGAGGCTTGGCGCGGCTTCAAGCTGGGCCGCTTCCGCCAGCGCGAGACGATCCAGGCTGGCATGCGCCTCGCCAGGGGTTAAAGAGATAAAGAACTCAAATCCACATGTATCACGGAATTCCTTCTCGCGCAGACGCAACATGCCGATGGCGGCCAGATCGTGCAGGATCAAGCGGAAGCTCGACGGCGTGAATTGCCACGCATGACAATCGACATAGCTGCCGGCCGAGTCATAATTCAGGACAAAGCTCTCGGCATCCTCGAGGGTATGGCAGAAAGTGAACGAGCCTCTATCCTGGGGCGCCCAGGTGATGTTACCGCCCCGTCGCGTCACGTAGGCAAAATGATCGAACAGTGCCCCCGCCGTGTGCCGCATGCGGTTCTCACGGTAGGCCTGGAGAATATCTCCGGTTGAAGTCGTTGGTCGGAAATAATCAAAGCAGTACCGCTTGTCCGGCACCGCGAGGACGAGACAGCCGTCCGGCTTCAGCAGGCCGATGCAATCGTTGAGAAAACCGAGCATGTTGGGCGTATGCTCGATGACGTGCGAGGCTACGATATAGTCATATCTGGCCCGATGGCCGATCACCTCAACCATCGGGCGGCCGTCGGACACGTAATCGACCGGCTCGATTCGGGACACGTCCACGGATGGATCGTTGCGATACTTCTCGATCAGCCCCGCCTGGTCGGCATGGTCGATCGTCTCGATCCGAGCCCCGCTCGACTTCGGCACCAGGGGATTGTAGCTCGGCCCGATCTCCAGCCCGAACCCGCTCGGATCGAACATCGACGTTAGAATCTGCACCCGATCCAAATGGGCCATCCCAACATTGTGCGCCTCACGCCGGCACCCGGCCTCACGCCAGCGCAGGCATCCGTTCGTCCGCGACGCGGCGCAGATACTCGCCGTAACCGCTCTTGTGGAGCTGCTCCGCATGGCGAAGCAGCTGCGCGCGGTCGATGAAGCCCATCCGGTAGGCCACCTCCTCCGGGCAGGCGATCTTCTGGCCCTGCCGATGCTCAAGCACGCGCACGAACTCGGCCGCCTCGAGCAGTGAATCGCAAGTGCCGGTGTCCAGCCAGGCATAGCCACGGCCGAGCCTAGCAACCGCGAGCTGCCCCAGCTCCATATACGCGCGGTTGACGTCGGTGATCTCGATCTCGCCCCGGGCCGAGGGCTTCACGGCAGCGGCGATATCGCTGACCTGCCCATCGTAGAAGTAGAGGCCGGTGATCGCCCAGTTCGAGCGCGGCTGTTCGGGCTTCTCGACGATGCCGATGGGCCGCCACGCGTCATCGAACTCGACCACGCCATAGCGCTCGGGATCGCGGACGGCATAGCCGAACACGGTGGCACCCTGCTCCCGCGACGCGGCACGCTGGACTTCCTCGGCGAGGCCATGGCCGTAGAAGATGTTGTCGCCGAGCACGAGGGCGCAGCTTTGCCCGTCGATGAACCTACGGCCGACGATGAACGCGTCGGCGAGGCCGCGCGGCTCGTCCTGCACCGCGTAGTGCAGGTCCAGCCCCCACTGGCTGCCGTCGCCGAGCAGGGCCGCAAACTGGGCTTGGTCGCGCGGCGTGGTGATGATCAGGATCGAGCGAATGCCCGCCAGCATCAGCGTCGCGATCGGGTAGTAGATCATCGGCTTGTCGTAGATCGGCAGCAGCTGCTTGCTGATGGCCAGCGTCATCGGGTAGAGGCGCGTGCCCGATCCGCCGGCCAGAACGATTCCCTTCATCGCGTGCCCCCTTCCATCAGCCGCCTGCTCGCAGCTCGCGGCCGACATCCGCCAGCGCCTCGCGCCAGGGCCGCGGCACGATCCCGTGAACCGAGCCGATCCTGGTGCAGTCCAAGACCGAATTGACCGGGCGGCGCGCCGGCCTGGGGAAATCAGCGGTCGCGATCGGCAGCACCCTGGGCAGCGGCTGGCCCGGAGGCAGGCACAGCTCCATCACCGCCACTGCAAAGCCGTGCCAGCTCGTGACACCATGGCCGGCGAAGTGAAACGTGCCCCAGCCGTCGGCGCCGGCCTGGATGCGGTTCGCAATGGTGAGGATCGCATCCGCCAGATCGGCGGCCGACGTGGGTGAGCCGTGCTGGTCCGCCACCACCTTCAGCTCGTCCTGCCTGGCCGCCAGCTGCCGCATGGTGAGGACGAAATTGCGGCCGTGCGAGCTGTAGACCCAGGAGGTGCGCAGGATAACGTGCGCCGGCAGCTCCTCGCGCACGGCGCGCTCGCCCGCCTCCTTGCTGGCGCCGTAGACATTTAGCGGCGCCACCGGGTCGTCCTCGCGGTAGCCGCTGTCGCTGGCGCCGTCGAAGACGTAGTCCGTGGACACGTGAATCAGCGGCAACCCCAGGCGGGCGCAGGCCCGGGCCAGATGGCGCGGCCCGTCGGCGTTGATCGCGAAGGCCCGTTCAGGCTCAGCTTCGGCCAGATCGACGGCGGTGTAGGCGGCCGCATTGACGACGATGTCGGCGCCGGCCTCGGCCAAGGTCCTTTCGACGGCGGGCGCATCGCTGATGTCCAGCTCCGCCCGGGTGAGCCCGGTGACCGCCAGCCCCTGCGCCGCGCCGCGCCGGAGAAGCTCCTGCCCGAGCTGTCCCTGGGCGCCGGTGACCAGGAGCCTAGGCGCCATGGGCGGTGCCAGCGGGTGTGCAGCCGGCGGGGCCCAGCCCCAGCCGATCGCCGACATACCGACCGGCGCGGATCGGCTCCCACCACGCCGCGTGCTCGGCATACCAGCGCACCGTGGCGGCGAGGCCCGTCTCGAAGCTCTGGCACGGCGCCCAGCCGAGCTCGGCCCGCGCCTTGCTGTCGTCGATCGCGTACCGGGCATCGTGCCCGGGCCGATCGGTGACGAAGGTAATCAGACGCTCCCTGGGCGCACCCTTAGGATCCATCTCGTCCACCGCGGCGCAGATGGCGCGCACGACCTCGATGTTGCGCCGTTCGCTGGCGCCCCCGAAATTGTAGCCCTCTCCCACCCGACCACCGGTCAGAGCGGCGAGGATGCCGCGGGCGTGGTCCTCGACATGGATCCAGTCGCGCACATTGTCGCCGCTGCCGTAGACGGGCAACGACTCGCCCGCCATCGCCTTGATGATGGTCAGCGGGATCAGCTTCTCTGGAAACTGGTAGGGACCGTAATTGTTGGAGCAGTTCGTCAGGATCACCGGCATGCCATAGGTGCGGTGCCAGGCGCGGGCAAAGTGATCGGCAGCTGCCTTGCTGGCGGCATAGGGCGAGTTTGGGTCGTAGCGGGAACTCTCGGTGAACCTGCCCTCGGGTCCGAGCGAGCCGTAGACCTCGTCCGTCGACACATGGACGAAGCGGAAGGCCTCGCGTGAGCCTGCCGGCAGACCCCGCCAATAGGCCAGGGCGGCATCGAGCATGACGTAGGTGCCGACCACGTTAGTGGTGACGAAGGCACCCGGCCCGTCGATCGACCGGTCGACATGGCTCTCGGCCGCAAGATGCACGATCGCTTCCGGTGCGAACTCGGCCATGGCGGCCGCCACCTTGGCTCGGTCGCAGATGTCGACCCTCATGAGGGCGTACCTGGAGTCGCTTCCGACCTCCTCCAGCGCCTCGGGGCTGGCGGCGTACGTCAGAATATCGATGTTCAGCACATTGTGGCCGTGCTCACGCACCAACATCCGCACCAGGGCCGAGCCGATGAACCCCGCCCCGCCGGTGACCATAATCCTCATCGAGGCCGCCTTTGCATCATCATTCCCGATCGGGAGCGAAATCGAACAGATCACCCACTGCAACGTCCGCAAGACGCGGCTGGTTGCGATCCTTGTCGGAAAGCTGCGCCGTAGCGGACTCGACAGGCCACGCAATTCCCAGCTCAGGATCGTTCCAGCTGATGCCGCGGTCGTGGGCACGGCTGTAATACGCCGTCACTTTGTAGACCACCTCGGTGTCGGGTTCCAACGTGCAGAAACCGTGCGCAAATCCCACGGGCACGTAGATCTGGTTCCAGGCCGCGGCGCTCAGCGTCACGGCGACATGCTGGCCGAACGTCGGCGAGCCCCAGCGAATGTCCACGGCCACGTCGACCACGGCACCACGGACGACCCGCACCAGCTTGGCCTGGGCAAACGGCGGCAGCTGGTAATGCAGGCCTCGCACCGTGCCGACAAGTGCCGACAGCGAATGGTTGTCCTGAACGAACTCTTCTTCAATTCCGGCATCAGCCATGCTGCGTCGGCTGTAGGTTTCCGAGAAGAACCCGCGATCGTCCCCAAACCGGTCCGGCACGATTACCTTCACCTCGGGTATCGACAGGGACGTGATCGAAGCTGCCATGCAATTTACACCTCGAGGGCCTGTCGACCGCAGGCTGCGGACTACCTCAAACAGTCAGCAATCCTGCCAACGGGACGCGACGCCAACGTGGATGCCATGTCGGCACCCGAATGGCAACTTGGTGCTGGTGGAACGGAAGCGGCTCAATGGCCACGATGGGCGGCATAGATCGCCCCAGCACCGGTACCGGGAGGTGTGCCTGCATGTCGTTCAACGGCACGGGTTTTGCTGGCTAGCTGTTGATTCACTTGGGCTCAGCCATGCCACGACCAAGGCTGAGCGGGACGATTGGAAATCGATGCGGTACGCGGCACGGGTCCATCAACTTGGCGGAGCGGAGGCGGCCGCCTGGAACATTCACAGCGAAGCGCTCCGGCGCCAAGCCCGTGGTGAGGACGTCATCCTGCTCTCCGTCGGCGATCCCGACTTTGCCACACCGGCGCCGATCGTCGAGGCAGCCAAGGCCAGCCTCGACCGCGGCCGGACCCATTATGCCGAGATCGCCGGCCAGGCCGAGCTGCGAAAGGCGATCGCTGCTGCGCACCAGAGATCGACGGGAACGTCGGTTGGGCTGGATCAGGTCCTGGTGCTGGCTGGCGCGCAGTCCGCTCTGTTCACCGCCTGCCAGTGCCTGCTCGAGCCCGGTGATGCCGTGGTGGTCCCCGAGCCGATGTATGTCACCTATCCGGCGACCATTGCCGCCGCCGGGGCGGGCATCATCCGGGTCCCCCTGGCTGCGGACCGTGGCTTCCACGTCGATCCGGCGGCGCTCCAAGCAGCGATCCGACCGCAAGTCCGCGCCATTCTGATCAATTCGCCCCATAACCCCACCGGCGCCGTGATGACGCTGCCCGAGCTCGAGGCGGTGGCCGAGCTTTGCCGTCGCCATGATCTATGGCTGATCAGCGACGAGGTCTACGCGGACCTGGTCTACGTTGGCGAGCACGTGGCCCCGGCCTCCCTGCCGGGCATGGCCGAGCGCACGATCACGATTTCAAGCCTGTCCAAGTCGCACGCGATGACCGGCTGGCGCGTCGGCTGGATGATCGGGCCGGCGGCGCTGATCGAGCATGCCACCAATCTGGCCCTCTGCATGCTCTACGGATCGCCGGCATTCGTTCAGGATGCGGCGATCACGGCGCTCACGGGTGAGGTTGCCGAGATCGCGGCCATGCATTCACGCTATCGCCATCGCCGCGATGCCGTCTGCCGCCGCCTCGCCGGTCTGCCCGGCCTCGCCTGCAGCCGGCCCGAGGGCGGGATGTTCGTCATGCTCGATGTCCGCCGCACCGGGCTGTCGGCGGACGGTTTCGCGAAACGGCTACTGGCTGCAGAAGGGGTCAGCGTGCTCTCCGGCGACGCGTTCGGCGGCGACGCCGCCGGGCATGTCCGGCTCAGTCTGACGGCACCCGACGAGCGTCTGGCCGAGGCCTGCAACAGGATCGGCCGTTTTGCGTTTCGCCTGGCGGCACAAGCGCGCGAGGCCGCCGACAGCGCGGCCCTGCCGCTGCCCGTCGGGGTGTGAGCGAACCGTCGCTGCGGTTGATC
>JBATRI010000661.1:0-2565 GCA_049292515.1 Geminicoccaceae bacterium | reverse complement strand
TCGGTCACTACCTGGACGCGCACACGGGCGAGATCAGAACCATCGCCTTCCGGCTGCCCGATCCTGTCACCAAGCCGAAGCAGGGGACGGCCGCGGGCACGCCCGAGACGCCGCCGAAGGCCACCCGGCCGGCGGTGACGAAGAAGGGCATGGCCCTGATCGGCGAGCTGCGCACGGAGGCGCTGCACCAGGCGTTGGAGGCGGCCGAGATCGACGATCCGACCCTGATCGGCCTGCTCGTGCTGGCCTTCGCCGGCGAGAACGTCACCGTGATCAGCCCCGGCGACAGCTACCACGCCGAGACCAGGCGGGTCGTACGCCCGCTCGTCGAGGGCGGCAGCCTGACCACGGACCCCGCGACCTTGCGCCGATCCGCCCGGGCGATGCTGGCCGCCGTGCTCTCCTGCCAGGTCGGCGCCTCCGGCAGCGGCACCATGGCCCGTCATGCCGGGGCTGTGATCGGGGCCGATGCCTGGCTGCCGAACATGGCGACCGAGGAGTTCCTCGGCTGCCTGTCCAAGGCCGCCCTGAACGATGCCGCCATGGCCAACGACGTCGCCCGGTTCGAGCGGGCCAAGGACACACGGGCGGCCCTGTGCCGGGCGTTCAGGGAGCGGGCCTACGTTCACCCGGCAGCCCGGTTCGCGCTCTCGGCAAGCGAGCTAGAGGCGGAGCGTCGCTGGTCGGTGCCGGCTTCCTCCGACCTGGAGCCCGAGGCGACAGCAGATGGCGGCGACGCTGGTGGCGAGATCCCGGCCGGGGAGATGGCCGACGACGAGGCCGGTGACATCGAAGCCGGCGCAGAGGCGCAGGATCCGATCGCCGCCTGACCGGGCGAGGGAGCATGATCATGGACGCGATCAGGTTTCGGGTCCGGCTGCACGCCAGGCCCGCCATCGGCCGCACGTTCTACGAAGGGTATGTCGACGTCGTGGCGGTAGACGAGGAAGCTGCCGCCCGGACAGCGAGGAACGAGGCCGCCAAAACGCATGGTCACCGTGACTGGGTGATCGACGATGTCAGGCCTCGGTCTGGTCCGCCAACGAGAGGTTGAGCCTCAGGCTGCGGCCTTGCCGTCGCCCGTGAACGGCCGTGCTGGCGGCATCCTGATCGGCCAACGCCCGTACCACCTGGCAGAGCGCCTCTTGCAGGTGGCGATCCGGGATGGCGAGGAAGCTGCGCGTCAGCTCCAAGAGCAGGCGGTCGGACGACGTTGGCCAGCCTTGGCGGCTCGCCTCGCCGTAGCCCTCGTAAAAATAGCCGATCTCGACCTCGAGCACGGCGGCGTGGGCATAGAGTTGTGCCGCGCCGCACCGGTTCTGACCCGTCTCGTACTTGAAAAGCTGCTGGGGGCTCACGCCCATGCGAGCAGCCAGCTCCTGCTGGGACAGGCCGAGCATGTGACGGCGGTGGCGTATCCGCAGGCCGATGTGGCGATCGATCGCATCGGCCCGATGCTTCGTGCCGGCGTTGGTGCGCATGATCCTCGGTCCGTGCCGACGGGCGGGAACGTCGACCGCTCGCCAGGCGCGGATGGCTGGTCGACCGACAGCCCCATGGCCGTACCATGGCGCCTTGCCGCCGCTTCACCGGCCGCCGCCAGCGACTCGATCGTCTGGCCGGAGCTTTGCAGGGTCTCGAAAACAACTGCAAGTGTGGTGGCGGCAGCTGCGGGGATGCAGATGTTCAAGGCGACGGCCGACGACCGCGACGCGATGCTGGTGGACCCGTGCTGTGCCTTGCGCACCGTGCCGCCGGCGATCTGGCGCGACCTCGCCAGGCGTCGCCAGCCGGTGGACGATCAGGCCGAGAAGCTGGTGGCCGAGCGGCTCCTGGCCCACCTCGAGCGCTGCAGTTGGGAGTTCGGCCACCGGCCGCCGGGACGATGACGGGCGCCGGTAGCTGTTGCCGGTGCATTCTGCCGGCAGCGCCAGGGTGCGGCGTGCTTGCGGGTGACGCGACGAAGGGCGCCCGACCTTGCGGCCAGGCCTGCCGGCAGGTGGAATCTGCAGCGACCCGTTACTGTCACCCGGCCTGCGCGGGCGCGACCGGCGAGAAAACCCACGGCAGCGATCGCCGGCCCCGATCGGGAGCAGCGCACGGCCCTTCACCGCGCGGGGGTGCCGATCGAACCATCGAGGCCACCCGAGAAGGCGCGTCAAACCTCTCTCCCGGCTGCCCAGCCAGGACCACCCGTCGTGCTCGACCTTGCCCGGCACGAGGCTGATGGCGAAAGATGGGCCGGCTCTTGCCGTCGCTGTCCCCAACCGATTGGACGAGGGCGGCGGCGTGGTCGTCGACCCGAAGAGGGCAGGGGCGTCGCCGAGGGTGCCGTCCATAGGCACGATGCAGGCGAGCCGATCTTCGGGCAGCATGTCGCCTACCCCTCGGGTGGCCGAGCCGGCCCTTCCGCGGCCTTTGGTCTGCTCCCTGGCAGCGGCAAGGGGACGAGCCCGCCACCGCCGGCACGACCCGGGCGGCCGGTATCCCCAAGCTTCCTCCGCTGTCGCTGCGTGCAGCCCGGGGCACCCCTCCCGGCCGCCCGGGTGCTCCGCTGCGCTGCGC
>JBATRI010000660.1:0-2022 GCA_049292515.1 Geminicoccaceae bacterium | reverse complement strand
GTGGCCGAGCGTGCTGGTGAACACGACCGACACCGGGGTCACGTCCGGATGCTGCCGGCGCAGGTCGCGCATGACCCGCACGCCGCTGACCTCGGCATGGTCGAGATCGGCGGCGAGCCGGCGCTGCAGCAGCAACGCCCGCTCGGCGAAGGTCGCGGGCGTGCTGTCGACCTCGAGCAGGATCGTCGAGGTAAAGTCGCCGACCACGTTCTCCATCCCGCGCGGTGCGGCGAAGGTGGTGAGCACGATCAGGAAGCGTGCGCGCCGGCTCCAGGCGGCCAGCACGTCGGCATAGGCTGCCGCCAGCAGTGCCGAAGGGGTCAGACCTCGCTGCTGAGCAGCCACCTTCAGCGCCGACCACGCGGCAGCCGGGAGGCGATGGGTATGGCGGCGGAAGCGCGGCTGACCGGCCAGCGCCTGGCGTGGCAGATCGGGGCCGCCCGGCAGGCTCTCCAGCCGCCGGCCCCAATAGTCCAGCGCGGTTGCCGGTACACGCCGGTGGAGTGCGCGGCAATGCTGCGCGAACGTCCCCGCCGGTGAGGGCAATGCCGTGGCTGGGTCGCGATAGAGAGCGCCCCACTCGCGGAACAGCTGCACCATGCTGACGGCATCGGCGATCAGCAGATCCATGCCGACATGCAGCCGCGTCCGGTCGTCCAGCAGCGTCACCCGGATATCGAACAGCGGCCACTGGCCGGGATCGAAGACATGGTGCGAGCGTTCGGCCCGGATGGCGTCGAGCCGGCCTTGCGCGTCGGCGACGCCGCGCAGGTCCAAGAGATCGATCCGGTAGCGAGGCACCTCCGGCAGCACACGTTGCCGGTCGTCGCCGATCACGATCGCCCGCAGCATGGGGTGATGCTGGACGAGCCGATTCCAGGCCTGCTCCAGCCGAGCCACGTCGTAGACTGTGGCCTCGAACTCGCGGTAGGCATGGCAGCCGACCCGGCCGAGCTCCAGCTCGGCGGCACGCCCGACCAGATAGGCCTCCTGGATGTCGGTCAGCGGGAACGGCTCGCCCGGATCGCAGGCGTCGTTGTCACCCTTGAGCCATGCCAGGATCTCCGCCTTGCGCGCGCGCAGCCGCTCGCGGTCCTGCTCGACCAGGGCGCCCTTGGGGGCTCGCATGGTCAGCGCATCGCCATCGACCTCGAGCACGACGCCCCGCCGCTCCAGATCACGGACGAGATCCTGCACGCTCATATGGTCATGACCTCGACCGCGTCTGCCGAGGCGACGCCCATCCGGACGCCGAGCTCGTCGAGATCCATGCCCGACAGCAGGTCGGCGAGCTGCAGGCTGGTGCCGAAGGTGCGGTTGAGCCGGTTGCGCAGGTCGACCGCCATCAGCGAATCCAGGCCGTAGGATGTCAGCGGCTGACCGGGCTCAACCGGTCGGCCGAGCACGCGCGCGACGATGGCGGCCACCGCATCGGCCGGATCCTCCGTCGGGACGTCGCTGGCGCCGGCCGTGTAGCGCTCCAGGACCGGCATGGGCTGGGCAACGGCCAGTCGCGCACGGTCGAAGGCCGCGATCACCAGCCGGGTCTCATATGATGCCAGCGCCGCATCGAGCATGGCCAGAGCCGAGTCGGCGGGCATCGGGGCAACGCCGCGGGCGTCGATCCGGGCCCGCTGGGCCGGGCTCAGCGTGCCCGCCATGCCTTCACCTTCCCAGCGCCCCCAGTCGATCACCTTGGCCGGCAGGCCCTGGCCGCACCGAAAGGCAGCGAACGCATCCAGAGCCGCGTTGGCGGCGGCATAGGCGGCCTGGCCGGCAGCCCCGATGAAGCTGGCGATCGAGCCGAACAGCAGGAAATGCTCGACCGGTCGCCGCAGGCTGAGCGCGTGCAGTGTCCATGCCCCCTGCAACTTGGGGCGGAGGGCCGCGTCCAGGGCCTCGCGCGTGAGCCCTTCGAGCAGCCCATCGCCACGAACCCCCGCCGCATGCACGATCGCACCGAGCGGTGGCAGTCGCTGAAGCGCCACCTCGAGCGCGGCCACGGCGCCGTCGGCGGCGATG
>JBATRI010000659.1:0-2007 GCA_049292515.1 Geminicoccaceae bacterium | reverse complement strand
TGACCCACAGCTCGATGCCGCGCAACACCAGCCTGCTCACCACCCGAGCCCTCGCCGCCATGCATCGCCGCGGCCTCGCCCGCCGCACCATGGGCGACGAGGCTTTGTGCAAGGCGCAGATCGAGCCCTTCCTGCCCAAGAGCCAGTACCAGCTCAGCCATGTCTACCCGAAGCCCGAGGCCAACGGCCGGCACGCCATCGGCGCGCACAGCTTCGACTGGGGCGAATGGCGGGTGCTGCCGGCGGTCGGCGAGGACTTCCTGCACCTGACCTGGCGGTGGCTCGACTGCTGCCTGACCTTCTGACCACACGGAGCCCGAACATGACCAGCATCGGCCCGGCAGCGCACCGACGCTCAGCGCAGCGCGGGGTCGAGGCGCAGATAATCGCCGCCCAAGGCCGCGATTTCGGCAGCGGTCAACGGCACGTCGATCGGTATGGCAGCAAAGGCCCCACGTCGCTCGAGCTCTGCCAGGAGTGCCGGATCCACTCCACCGATCGCTTGGCGCATCGCCTCGGTTTCCGTTTCCGTCCCGGCAAAGTGCCGCTCCGAGCCGCCAAGGGGCCGTCGGGGCGCATGGAACATGAACCTGGCCCCGGGTGCCGCCACCCGCTCGGCGGCTGCCGTCCACAGCACCGTGCACATGCTCTCGCACCGCCCATGCGCCAGAACCTCGATCCGAACGAGCTGCCGAGTGCTCAGACGACGCAGCGCCTCGGTCATCGCCATCGCCTCGCCGAAATCACCGCCAACACTGTCCACACGCACCACCACCGGCGCGGTAGACCCGGACTACATCCGTTCCTGCATCAGGTGCTTGAACGTCTCGCTACCCCGGGTCGCTATTCTACCGACACGAATGACATCATCGTTCTCGACAACGCATGTTTGCCATCCGCACGCACGCCATTCATCACCGTAATAATGCGAGAAGCTTTTATATACAGCATAAGAAAAGGCACTGAGACCAATAAGAATACAAAATATGTTAACGAGCGTACTCCAGGAAATTGATGGAATATGGACATGCATGCACAATCTCCTGTCAATTCCATTCATCCGGCAATCGAGCTGCGTATCACCATCAGACTTTGGTTATGGGCAAGCTTGGTAGGCTTCCTTATCGGCGCTTTTGGTCTACTGATGCTGCCTCTTGCTTCTGTCAGCCTTCCTTTCCCGTTCGTCGTGCATCTGATCTTGATATTTGCGCCGCTCCTGCTGTTGTCGCGCGGGATATTGTTCATCACCGGCGGCGCTGGTGATCGAAGCCTGCTGACCTTCGCCATGACGGCCGCAGGCATCGAGCTCTTCTGTACCCTGATCACGATCTTTTGGCGCGCTACCTTCGGCATCGTCACCGATCAGCCCATGCCGGATCTCGATTTCCTCTTCACCCACCGGCACAACCTCATCGGCGGCGCTGCACTTTGCGTGCTCCTGTACGCGTTTCTCCATGGGCCGGTCCTGTCTGGCTCCTCGTCGGATGCCGCTCGCCGGCCCGCTGTCTTGCTGCACCTCTACGTCATCACCCGCCTGCTTGTTGCCTTTGCTCTCGGGCTCCCGCTCGAGCACCCAACCCTCGCCTACAGCACCGCCGCCGCCCTGCCCCTCGGGCTCGCTCTCGGTCTCCTCACAGCTTTTCTCCTCGATCGCTTCCGGCCACGGCCGGAAAGCCTGCCGCCGGCGCCAGGATCATGACCACCCTGCTCACCATCAAGGCCACCCTGCCATGAGCCTTGCCGGCATCAGGACCGCTCTGCGCGCGGCGGTTGCCGCCCTCACCACGGCCAGCCTGGTGCTCACGGCCTACCCGCAGCCTGGCACGGCGCAAGCGCTGGACCCGGCCCTGGAAGGCCGCACGCTAGGTCAGCAGCTCACCGTCGATCCAAAGACCCTGTTCGAGCTCGAGGACGGCACCGTCACGCTGCAGGGCGGGCACGAGATCCCGCTGGAAGAGCTGTTTCCCCAGCAGGGCACCGGCGCTGCCACCACCTTGCAGGACAGCT
>JBATRI010000658.1:0-5953 GCA_049292515.1 Geminicoccaceae bacterium | reverse complement strand
CGCCAGCGCCCGCGCGAACGCCCCGAGGTAATGCGCGTCCTGCATCATGTAGAACGTGAACCGCTCCACCGACAGGCTGCCCGCCGCCAGCTCCTGGTTGAACGGCAGCGCCAGGATGGAAGCGTAGAGCGGCTCGATCTCGCTCCACATGCCGTCGGTGAACTGCATCGCTGTCTCCTCGGAGGGCCGGGCAGGTCCTATCGGGCCGGGCGTCGCACGGATCAAGCCCGTAGCGTCGGCAGGGGTCGCAAGCGTCACCGATTCAGAACTCAAAGACGTCCAAATCTTACTATCATTATCTTACAAGTGGTATGCTGCGCCTGCCTTCGATCGCGGCGCCGTTGTTCGTCAGCACCCGGCGCCGCGGCCAATGGCCAACGCCTCGATCGACATCAACGAACAACGTCGGAAACAGCACAAAAATGCCGGTACGTATCCTTGTTCTCGCCATCGGGATCCTGGCGACCACGTGCATCAGTGGCGCCGCCGCCGCAGCGGACTGTGCCGCCGGCAAGCTCATGGGGGCCGCCGCCGCGCTCAGCGACTGGTCGGACGACAGACCGGGCCGCTGCCGCCGGCTCCTGCCCGGCGATCTGCTGCCGCCATCCAAGAGCAACACCAGCTTCTCCAAGATCGTCGCCGTGCCCACCGGCGTGCTGCCGCGCGTGCCACCGGGGTTCCAGGTCACCCGGCTCTTCCGCAGCGGCGCCAAGCCCCGCCTGATCCGCACCGCCCCTAACGGCGATGTGTTCGTCGCCGAAAGCGCGGCTGGTCAGATCCGTGTCCTGCGCCCGTCCAGCACCTGCAGCGTGGGCACCACGGCGCTGTTCGCCACCGGCCTGGACCGGCCGTTCGGGATCGCGTTCTACCCGGCAGGCGACAACCCGCAATATGTCTACGTCGCCGAGAACAGCCGGGTGGTCCGCTATCCCTACACCTCCGGTGCCCTCGCCCCCGGCGGTGCCGCCGAGGTGGTGGTGGCCAGGCTGCCGCAGGGTGCCGGCGCGCTGCAGGGCAAGGGTCATTGGACCCGCGACGTCGCCTTCTCGGCCGACGGCAAGACGATGTACGTCTCGGTAGGCTCCTACTCCAACGTCCAGCAGAGTGGCGAGGACGAGACCGAGCGCGCCGCCATCCTCTCGTTCACGCCTACCGGCGGCAGCCGCAAGATCTTCGCCTCGGGCCTGCGCAACCCGGTCTCGCTCAGCATCCAGCCGGTGACCGGCGCGCTGTGGACCACGGTCAACGAGCGTGACGGCCTGGGCGACGAGCTCGTGCCCGACTACGTCACCCGGGTGCGGCGCGGCGAGTTCTATGGCTGGCCGTGGTACTATATCGGGCAGCGCCGCGACACCCGGCCGGGCACCGCGCTGCCCGGCAGCCTGCCCCCCGTCGCGGTGCCCAAGGTTCTGCTGCAGGCGCACACGGCGAGCCTCGGTTCCGCCTTCTACACCGGTAGCCAGTTCCCCGCCGAGTACCGGTACAGCCTGTTCATCGCCGCCCACGGCTCCTGGAACCGCGCCAACCCGACTGGCTCCAAGGTGATCCGGCTGGCCTTCGACGCCGCTGGCAATGCCGCGCGCTACTACGAGGACTTCATGACCGGGTTCACCGTCTCCAACCACAATGTCTGGAGCCGTCCCGTCGGCATCGCGGTCGGCAAGGATGGCTCGCTGTTCGTCTCCGAGGACGCCAACAACTATATCTACTGTGTCAGCTACACCGGCTGACCGGCGGTCAGCTCACCTGAAACCCTCGCCAGTACGGGTCGCGCTCGTCGACGAAGATGGTGTTGAGCCCGGTCATCCGGGCCCAGCCGGCGATCGAGGGGATGATCGCCGGCCGGCCGCCGATCTCGGCCGCGGCCTCGATCCGGCCCTCGAACAGGCTGCCGATGATGCTCTCATGGACGAACGCGTCGCCGACCTTCAGCTTCCCCCTGGCCGCGAGCTGCGCCATCCGCGCCGAGGTCCCGGTGCCGCACGGGCTGCGGTCGATCGCCTTGTCGCCGTAGAACACGGCGTTGCGCGCGTGGGCGCGCGGGTCGCGCGGCCGGCCGGTCCACTGGATGTGGTGCACGCCCCGGATCGTCGGGTCCTCGGGATGCACGACCTCGACGACCTCGGCCAGTGCCCGGCGCAGCAGCGGCGACAGGCGCAGGACCTGGGCCGCCGAGAACTCGTCCAGCCCGGGATAGTTCGGCTGCGGCTCGACGATGGCGTAGAAATTGCCGCCGTAGGCGATGTCGACCACGAGCTCGCCCAGCTCCGGGCACACCACCCTGACCTCGCTCCGCGCCAGGTACGACCTGACGTTGGTCAGCCGCACCCGCTCGACGAAGCGCCCCTCCTGCTCGTATTCGGCCACCACCCGCCCGGCCGGCGTGTCGAGCAGGAGGCGCCCCGGCTCCCTGGCCGTCACCATCCCGTGCTCGAGCGCCATGGTGACCGTGCCGATGGTGCCGTGGCCGCACATCGGCAGGCAGCCCGACACCTCGATGAACAGCACGCCCACATCGCCGTCCGGTGTCGTCGGCGGGTAGAGGATCGAGCCCGACATCACGTCGTGCCCGCGCGGCTCGAACATCAGCGCGGTCCGGATCCAGTCGTGATGGTCGAGGAAATCCTGCCGCTTCTCACTCATGGTCGCACCGACGAGCCGCGGGCCGCCGCCCGCCACCAGCCGGACGGGGCAGCCGCAGGTGTGGCCGTCGATGCAGAAGAAGGTCTGGCGGATGAGGCCCGTCCGCTCGACCGTCATGCCCTTGCCGCCCGCCACTGTCCTCTCCTCCGCTTTCGTCGTCCGCTCCTAGGCCGCGCCTTACCGGTCTGCAACCAGCTCGGCGCCTTGAACGTTAATCTGTCGACCGCTTCCACGCCGGGTGGGACGACAGCAAAGGACGGCCAGCGTGCAGGTTGGGGAGCGGGCGATCAGCCAGAAGCAGGACCACGAGCCTAGAGCCGTCGTCCAATCGACACCGGAACCGCAGGTGATTCGCTCGGCGAGCCTGTTGGTCCTGGCTCTACTGGCGGTGGTGTTCACGCTCTATATCGGCAAGGAGCTGCTGCTGCCCATCACCCTGGCGCTGCTGCTCAAGCTGCTGCTCCAGACGCCGATGCGGCTTCTCACCACCCGCCTGCGCCTGCCCGGCCCCATCGCCGCGGCGCTGGTCATCCTGGCGCTGTTCGGGTGCATCGCGCTGCTGGCCCTGGCCTTATCGGTCCCGGCCTCGGACTGGATCGCCAAGGCCCCCGGCAGTCTTGGCATCCTGCAGGAGAAGCTGGCGATCCTCCGCCAGCCGCTCGAGGCGCTGCAGAAGGTGGTGCACGGCGTGGAGCAGGCGACCACGCCCTCGAGCCCCGCCGGTGGCGAGCAGGCGGTCACCGTGCAGCCGGGCGGCGGGCTCTTGAGCGAGGTGTTCAGCGGCACGACGCTGACCTTGAGCCGCTCGTTCACGACCATCATCGTCCTCTACTTCCTCCTGAGCTCGGGCGACCGTCTGCTGCGCGGCCTGGTCGAGGTCATGCCGCGCTTTGAGGACAAGCGGCAGGTGGTCGAGATCGCGGCCGAGATCGAGGGCAATATCGGCGCCTACCTGCTGACCATCTCGTTGATGAATGCCCTGGTCGGGGTCGCGACCGGGGTCACGATGTGGCTGTGCGGCCTGCCCAACCCGCTGCTCTGGGGCACCGCCGCCTTCCTGCTCAACTACATCCCGATCCTCGGCCCCTTATGCGGCGTCGGCATGTTCGCCGCCGCGGGGCTCCTGACCCTCCCCTGGCCGTGGGAGGCCTTCCTGCCCGCCGCCCTCTATCTGCTGATCCACATCGCCGAGGGCGAGACCATCACGCCCATGCTGCTGGCCAGCCAGTTCACCCTCAACCCGGTGGTGGTGATCGTCAGCCTGTTCTTCTGGCACGCCATCTGGGGCGTCCCCGGCGCCTTCCTGGCCGTGCCCCTGGTGGCGATCGCCAAGATCATCTGCGACCGCGTGGCCCCGCTGCAGCCGCTGGGGCACATCATCGGCTCGTGAGAGGGCTCCGGCACGCTCACACCATGTGGGGAAGCTGTTACTCCGGACCGTTCACCTGTGGCTCCGATTCATGGACGTGGAGATCTTCGGCTACGCGACAATCTTCCGCGGCACAGTTCTTGAGTTCTGCCAGGCGGGACGACAACGCAGCGATCAGCGCGGGAGCGACCGTCCTAATCCGGTTGTCAAGCTGGAACGGATCGCGCTCCAGATCATAGAGTTCGCGCTCGCCGTTGCCGTACTCGACATAGGTCCAGTGCTTGGTCCGAATACCGTCAAAGACGGCGGCATCCGTCAATTCGTGCCGCTCCGTCTCTCGCCGCTCGATCAGGAAACTTTGTCGCCACGGCATGTCAGGCCGGTGCAGTAGCGGTAGGAACGAACGTCCGTCGACGAACGACGGTGGCTCGACGCCGGCCATCGCCGCGACCGAGGGCGCGATATCGTTGTTGATGACCAGGGCCGCGACCCGTTGGCCCGCCGGTACGCCCGGCCCACGTACGATCATCGGCACACGGATCGACTCCTCGTAGGGAGTGTTCTTTTGCCGGACGATGCGGTGCTCCCCCATGTGGAACCCATTGTCCGTCGTGTAGACGATAAAGGTGCGCGCTAATTGGCCGGTCTCGGCGAGGGTGCGAACCAGAAGCGCGACCATGTCGTCCACCGCTCGCAATGCACGTGTCCGCTTCTGATAGTAGGCTTGAATGGCGGCCAGCTTCGCGGGCTCAATGGCAGGCAGGGCACGGATGATGGAGGGCTTGTCGGTTACGTCCGCTTCATCGAATGAAACCACGGGGTCAAGTATCGCGGCCTCGTCGCCCCTTGCGTAACGCGGCGCCGGCGTTGCCGGAGCGTGAATCCCATAGGGCGTCAGCAGCAAAAAGAAGGGAACCTTGTCGGCAGCGGCGTCCTCCACCACTGACATGGCGCGGCGGGTAACTACATCGGCTTGGTACTCGCTGTATGTAGACCCGTACTGGACTACAGTTCCATTCCAATTTGCTCGAAAATTATAGTATTTGCCTTCTGCGATGAACCACTCATGCCAGCCAATTGCAGGCGAATGCGTGGCTGGCTCATATCCATTCAAATATTTCCCAATGATTGCACTGCGATACCCAGCAGCATCAAGCCACGTCGCAACAGTTGAGGCCTGCAAGCCGAGCGCGCTGAATTTTTCATATCCACCCGTTGGCGGCACATTGCCCTGAACATTATGATTGTGTGGATATTGTCCGCGCAGGATGGTCGCCCGTGAAGGAGAACAAAAGGGACTTGTCACGAAGAAATTGTCGAATGTCGTTCCTTCTGCCTCCAGGAGGGCTTTCGTTCGGGGCATGGCCGAGTGCACGGCCAAATCTTCGTCGTCGGTTAGGATCAGCAGAATGTTCGGATGCAACAGGGGCGATGCGGACACAACTACGGAACTAGCCACAAGTAATGCGGCGAAAACAAGGACGACGACAAAACCCGGGCTCTTCATCCGACTACGTCGACACTGCGTCGGTGGAATTTTCATGGATGAGTGCGGTTCACCCCACACCAGCACGAACAAAACTGCGCCGGTTCGATGAGATAGTCAATGCATGCCGACGACACGGGCCGTGAGCCGCCAACACAACCTGCCTCACCCCAGCAGCAGCGCATCGTCATCAATCTCCACCCCGCGGCTGCGCTTGAACTCGGCCAGCAGGTCCTCCACCCCCAGCCTCCCCTTCGCCTCGCCCGCCACGTCCAGCACGATCCGCCCCTCGTGCAGCATCAAGAGCCGGTCCCCATGGCCCAGCGCCTGGTGCATGGAGTGCGTCACCATCAGCGTCGTCAGCCGCAGCTCGGCCACCAGCCGCGTCGTCAGCGCCAGCACGAACTCGGCCGTCCGCGGGTCCAGTGCTGCCGTGTGCTCGTCGAGCAGCAGCA
>JBATRI010000657.1:0-5193 GCA_049292515.1 Geminicoccaceae bacterium | reverse complement strand
CCGGTCGGGCGGCTGGGCGAGCCCGAGGAGATCGCGCGCTGCGTGACCTTCCTCGCCAGCGACGAGGCCGGCTTCATCACCGGCTCGACGCTGTCCGCCAATGGCGGCCAGTACATGGCCTGACCGGGGCCTGAGGGGGTGGGCGCGCCGTCAGGCGGCGCGCCGCAACCTTGCCAGCTCCCGAAAGAGACGCTCGATCCGCTCCATCGGCTCGCCGCGCGGCGGCGACCGCTCGGCCTCGACCATCAGCCGGCATGGCCGGGCCTTGCCCCTGGCCAGAAGATGCTGCAGCCGCTGGCGCATGGGCTCGACCTGGATCGGTCCATGCGATGCAACGGCGACCACGAACCGCCCGGCACCCAGATAGGCTGCGAGATCATCCGGCCGCGTGACCCGCGCCAGCTGCCGGCCGATCTCGGCCAGCGCCAGATTGCCGGCCGCATAGCCGGCCTCGGCATTGATTTCCCGCAGATTGTCCAATCGGATGCCGATCAGCGCCAATTGCCGGTCGTGCCTTTCGGCCGAGACATAGTCGAACAGCAAGCCCGCATTATAGAGACCGGTCAGCGAATCCAGGATCAGGTTCGGCGCCTGCGCCTGCGGCGGCCGACGCAGCCACCGGCGTAGGCCCGCGACCCGCAGCGCCGTGCGCAAACGCGTGCGGATCATCTCCGACGGCGCCGGCAGGGGCAGCAGATCGACCGGTGGCGGCAGCTGCTCCAGCGCCGGCGGGCCATGATACGCTGCCAGCACGGCGGGCGTGCCGATGGGCGTACCGGCTTCGTCGATCGACGCCAGCGCCCCGGCGAGATCGTCCGGTCTGGTCACCAGCAGCACATCCGGGGTGGTCGCCGCCAGGAAGGCGCCCAGTCTTGCCGGAGTCTCGATATAGGAGATCAGGACAGCCGGCAGTGCATGGGCGAGTGGCGTCCGCGCCGCGCTGGCTTGACCGAGTATACAGACCGTGGGCACCGCCTCTGGGGCGCGGTGCGGCCAGCTTATGTCGTAGCGTCCCGTTTGATAGGTTGCGAGCAGCCGGGTACGGACGCGGCGTTCCCGTTCGAGCGTCGCGAGGTCGGCCAGCCTCTCCAGGCGGCGCAACAGCTCGCGTTCGTCGAGCGGGAAGGTCAGGACGTCGTCGGCCGCCAGGGAGGCAGCCAGCATCATGGCCTTCGGATCGTGCTCGCGGCACAGGGCCAGGATAGCCCGCCCGGCCGCCTGCCATGCCTCGACCAGCTGTCTCGGTGGTGTGGATCCGCTGTCGAGCTCGACCACGAGCACGGACTCCAGGTCGTCGGCAATGGCCGGCGACGAGTCGCTCGGGATCGATCGCCGACAAGCGATCTGCCGGGCTTCCAGGCAGAGCTGCAGATCGTTCAGCGCACCGGCATGCGCTTCGAGGAGAAAACAACCCCATCCTAGCCGCATGGCGCCCCCCTTTCGGACGGCCTCAGGCTAGCGCCGATTGGTTAACGGCCCGTCAACGCATCACGTCAGCGAGTGCCGTAGATCCGGTCGCCCGCGTCGCCTAGACCCGGCAGGATGTAGCCGTGATCGTTCAGCCCCTCGTCCACCGCGGCCGTGAACACCGGCACGTCCGGGTGGGCGGCGGCGATCCGTGCGATGCCCTCGGGTGCGGCCAGGAGACAGGCGAACTTGATGTCCTTCACCCCGTCGCGCTTGATGCGGTCGACCGCGGCCACGGCCGAGTTGGCCGTCGCCAGCATCGGGTCGACGACGATCACCGGCCGGTCCGCGATGTCGACCGGCACCTTGTAGTAATATTCGACCGGTTGCAGCGTCGTCGGATCGCGGTAGAGGCCGATATGGCCGACCCGCGCTGACGGCATCAGGTCGAGCATGCCATCGAGCAGGCCGTTGCCGGCGCGCAGGATCGAGATCAGGCACACCTTCTTGCCCTCGAGCAGCGGTGCCCGCATCGGCATCAGCGGGGTCTGGATATCGGTCGTGGTCAGCTTCAGATCGCGTGTGATCTCGTAGCCGATCAACAGCGCCACCTCGCGGACCAGGCGGCGAAACTCGGCGACCGGCGTCTGCTGCATCCGCATCAGGGTGAGCTTGTGCTGGACCAGCGGGTGGTCGACCACGACGAGATTGGACATGAGGCTGTACCGTTGTGTTCGAGGCGCGAAGCAGGCTTAAAGGAGCGTCATCCGGCTGACAATCGCGGGGCCGAGCCCGCGGGAAAGGCGCCAGCATTGCGAACGCGGGTCAAGGTTTGCTGCATCACGACAACCGAGGCGGCGCGGCTGGCCGTGCGTCATGGTGCCGATGCGCTGGGGCTCGTCGGCCCCATGCCGAGCGGGACCGGGATCATCGACCTGGAGACGGCGCGCCATTTGGCGGCGGGCGTGCCGCCCGCGGTGGCGAGCTTCCTTCTCAGCTCCGCGACGGAGCCCGAGCAGCTGCTGGCCGAAGCGCGGCATGTCGCCCCCACCGTGCTGCAGATCGTCGATGCGGTCGATCCTCGTGCCTACGCACTGCTGCGGCATGAACTGCCGGCGCTGCGCATCGTCCAGGTGGTCCATGTCACCGGCGAGCGCACGATCGACGAGGCCATGACCCTGGCGAGCCAGGTCGACGCGCTGCTGCTCGACAGCGGCGAGCCCGATGCGCCCGTCCGACTGCTGGGCGGTACGGGGCGGGTCCACGATTGGGCGATCAGCCAGCGGATCGTCGCCACCGTGCCGATACCCGTGTTCCTGGCGGGCGGCCTGACGCCCGACAACGTGGTCGCGGCCATTCGCACCGTACGCCCCTTCGGCGTCGATCTCTGCACCGGGCTGCGGACGGCGGGCCGGCTCGACGAGCACAAGCTCGCAGCCTTCGTGCGGGCGGTCCACAGCGCCTGACCATGCAGTCCGATGCGACGGACAGGCGCTCGAGCTCCCGGCGATGCTCATGCATTCGCAGGCACATCGCATGGTCCTCGCCGCCAGCGCCGCGTGGGGGTTGCGCTCGCACTCGCGTGATGCGGCGTGCAGCATCCCGATATGGTCCAGGAGCGCCCCGAACGCCGACTGGCCTGCCTCTTCCAGCCACGCACCCGACTGCACAGCACCGGCAACAGGGGGCCTTACACGCGTCGTTTGCTGCCATGATATATCGTCCGGCCAGGGTACTATCCAGCAGCGGGCCTTTGGCCGAGTTGGGCACTGACCCACCAACGACCGCGGCAGAACTGCCTCCACCGCTGTGGTGGACCCGCACCAGCCAACGCTGATCTATGGCTGCGGATCAATACCGTGTTGCTGTGTGGCCGGACAGTGCGGTTACTGTGGACGGCTGGGCCGATATCAAACAGGCGAGATTCCAATGCGTCGATACGCGATTGCCGTGGCTGCCATGGCCGTCACCCTGTCTACCGCCGCCGTGGCGCAGGACATACCCATCCCGTTGGTCGAGGATCCGCAGCAGCCCGAGACCGGCGGCACGCGGTGGACGTTGGGCCTCGGTGCCGGCGTGGTTCCCCAGTATCAAGGTGCCAGCGACTACCAGGCGGTGCCGCTGCTGAACATTCGGGCGCAGGATCTCTACCATCCCGACACCTACGCTCAGCTGTTCACCAACACCTTCACGTCGAACCTCGTGCCTGATGCCGGGTTCCAGCTCGGGCCCATGGTCCAGTATCTCCCGAAGCGCGGCAGCGTCGACGACAACCAGGTGGATGATCTGCAGAATGTCGATCCGTCGCTGATGCTGGGCGCGGTCGTGGGCTACGACTTCAAGCTCGGCGAGCGACAGGGGATCCTGGTCCAGGGGCTGGGACGCCAGGATGTGGCCAGCGGCAACGGGTTCCTGGGCACCTTGCGCACGACCTATCGGCAGCCGTTCGCGCAGCGCTGGTTCATGACCGCCGGCGTCGAGACGACGTGGGCGAGCTCCGACTACATGGAGGCCTATTTCGGTGTCGACGGGCGCGATTCGGCGCGCAGTGGCCTGAAGGAGTACGACGCCAACAGCGGGTTCAAGGATGTCGGCGCCACCCTGACCTTGAGCTATGCCCTGAGCGAGCATTGGGGCCTGACGGGTATCGCCGCCTACCGCTTGCTGGTCGGGGATGCCGGCGACAGCCCGATCACCAAGAATGGCGACGAGAACCAGGTCTATGGCGGCCTGCTGGTGAACTACCGCTTCTGAGCTGCGGGGATCTCGCGGCTGGTGCCTACCAGACCAGCTGCGGTGCCACCCAGTCAGGCCGGGCGTCGAACTTGCGGCACAGCCGCTCGAGCCGCGGGCCCGCTTCCGGCTGCGTTCCGGGCATGAATTCCGCGGCGTGGATGCCGCCGGTCAGGAAGCAGCTGGCGATGCCGATGCCGTTGGCGCCCTTGATGTCGTGCTCCAGCGAGTCACCGACCGCGACGATCTCACTCGGCTCGAGGCCTTCCAGGGCGTCGAGACAGGCCCCGTAGATGGGCGCGTGCGGCTTGCCGACATAGAGCACCCGGCAGCCCATGGCCTCGTACATGGCGGCAACTGTCCCCGGTGCCACGACCAGCTCACCCCCGGAGGGTGCCACGCGATCGGGATTGGAGCAGACCATCGGCAGCTGCCGGGCTGCAGCCCGCTCGAGCACGGCGCGGTAGTGGTCGAGCGTCAGCGGCGGGATCTCGAGGCCGGTCGTGAACAGGAAATCGGCCTGCTCGGGGGCTTCCACCAGCTCGAGGCCCAGGCCCTCGACCACGCCCTGGTCGCCATTGATGGTGAACAGCAGGCAGCGCGTGCCGAGGTCGGCGAAGCCCGGCTGGTTGCGGTGCCGCAGCAGGTGCCAGGCGGCTTCCCCGGAGGTCACCACCGCGTCGAACATGGCGACGTTGAAGCCCAGCTGCGTCAGCCGGTGCCGGTTCAGGTCGGCTCGGCGGCCCGAGTTCGACAGCACCACCAGCCGCTTGTTGCGGCGCTTCAGCTCGCTCAGTACTTCCAGTGCCGAGGGCAGCGCGCGGCGGCCGTCGTGGATCACGCCCCACTGATCGAGCAGGAAGCCCTGGTAGCGATCCGCGAAGTCGCTGATACCGTCGACGAACACGGGTGCGGTCATGGGCTGGGCTTTCGGCGGCGGTTGCGTCTGCGCGAAGGCTAGGTAGGACAGCCGGACGGCGTAGGCAATCGGGCCTGACGGGGAGAAGCCAATGAGCGCCATCGACCTTGGGCTGGCCGGGCGGCGCGTGCTGG
>JBATRI010000656.1:0-8027 GCA_049292515.1 Geminicoccaceae bacterium | reverse complement strand
GCCCGGCCGACCCGGAAATGCGCATGGCAGACCGCCACCGCCAGCGCGTCGGCGGCATCGGCCGTGACCGCGCCGCAACCGGGCAGCAGGAACCGCACCATCACCGCCACCTGCTCCTTGGCGGCGTTGCCGGTGCCGGTCACGGAGCGCTTGACCTGCTTGGCGGCATATTCGTTGACCAGCAGCCCGGCATGGCTCGCCGCCAGCAGCACGACGCCGCGGGCGTGGCCGAGCTTCAAGGACGACAGCGGGTTGCGGTTGACCACCGTCTCCTCGACCGCGGCCTCGGTCGGCAAATGACCCTCGATCACGTCCACCAGGCCACGATAGAGCCCGCCCAACCGGCTGGCGAGATCGGTCGCGGCATCGGTATGCACGGCGCCGCAGCCGACGAACCGGAGCTGATTGCCCTCCGCCTCGATCAGACCCCAGCCGGTGTGGCGCAGGCCGGGATCGAGACCCAGGATCAGCGTCACCCGGTTCAGCCGGCAAGCCTGGCGAGCGCTGCTTCCGAGACCTCGAAATTGGCGATCACCCGCTGCACGTCGTCGTTCTCGTCCAGCGCCTCCAGGAGCTTGAACAGGGTCTCGGCCTTGTCGTCCTCGACCGGCACCGTCACCTGCGGCTTCCAGGTCAGGCCCGCCTCATCCGCCGGCCCGAACTTTGCCTCGAGCTGCTCCTGCACGCTGGCCAGCTCGTCGGCGGCACAGATCACCTCGTGGCCGTCCTCCGAGCTCTCGCAATCCTCGGCCCCGGCCTCGATCGCGGCCTCCAGCATCGCGTCCGCGGTCGCCACCCCGGCCGCGAAGCGGAGCTGCCCCACCCGGTTGAACTGGAAGCTGACGCTGTTGGTCTCGCCCAGCGCCCCGCCATACTTGCTGAAGCTGGAGCGGACCGAGCTCACCGTGCGGTTGCGGTTGTCGGTCAGCGCCTCGACGATCACGGCGACCCCGCCGGGCCCGTAACCCTCGTAGCGGATCTCGTCCAGGCTGTCGGCGTCACCGCCCTGGCCGCGCTTGATCGCCCGGTCAATGGTGTCCTTGGCCATGTTCGCGGCCTTGGCCGCCTGGATCGCGGAGCGCAAGCGGGGGTTGGCGTTGGGATCCGGCAGGCCGCTCTTGGACGCCACCGTGATCTCGCGCTGCAGCCGTGTGAACAGCTTCGCCTTGACCGCATCCTGGCGGCCCTTGCGGTGCATGATGTTCTTGAACTGGGAATGACCGGCCATGACTCGTCATTGATGGGGTGGGAGCGGGCAGTGTGGGCGGGCTCTATAGCAGACGCGGCACCCGTTCAGCCAGATGGCGTCGGCTTGACAGGCTCATCCGGCGACGAAGCGCCCAGCTGCCGCAGATGGTCGACCAGCAGGCGGGCATGGGCCGGCAGGGCATCGAGGCGACGCGTGCAGATCGTCAGCCGCCGAACCGCCCAGGCGTCCGTCAGCGGCGCAAGCCGCAGCGCCATCGAGCGCCGGCTCCGACGTGCCGCTTTCTCGGGCACGATCGCCAGACCGACGCCGGCCTCCGCCATGCGGCAGACCGCCTCCAGGCTGGTGAGCCGCACGCGCAGCTTGAGCGGGCGGCCGGCCCTGGCCGCGTGCTCGCCCAGATGCGCCTGCAGCGCACTGCCGGGTCCCAGGCCGACAAGGTCGTGCGCAATCACATCGGCCAGCGCCAGTGGCCGGCGCGCGGCCAGGGCCGGATGGTCACGTCGGCCGACGACCACCAGCCGATCCAGCGCGAACGGGTAGGTCTCGAGATCGCCCGGATCGACCGTGTCGGCGACGATGCCGGCATCGGCGAGCCCGCCGGCCACGGCCACCACGATGGCATGGCTCGGGCGCTCCTCGAGGTCGACGTCGATCAGGGGATGGGCGGCGAGAAAGGCTGCCAGCGGCTCGGGCAGGAATTCGGCCGCCGCCGCCGTGTTCGCCAGCAGGCGCACATGCCCTTTAAGCCCGCCCGCGTAGGCAGCGAGGTCGCCACGCATCTGCTCGAGCTGCTGGACCACGAGGCGGGCATGATGTTGCAGTGCCTGTCCCGCCGGCGTCAGCCGGACACCGCGGCGCTCGCGCCGCAGCAACGCCGCCCCGAACGCGGCCTCCATCCCGCGGATGCGGGCACTGGCCGAGGCCAGTGCCAGGCCCGCGCGCTCCGCGCCACCAGTGATGCTGGCCGCTTCGGCGACGTGCAGGAACAGCCGCAGGTCGGTCAGGTCGAAACGCACCGGCATCTCCACCGCAAAGCGGTTCTGCCTTCGGCTCACACGAAGGCAGCCGCAACGTCAGCCACATTGTGCCCCGGCCGGCACCACCACAAGCTCTCTCCATGCTCGATCAATTCGCCACCCATCAGCTGGTCATGATCACCCTGACCTTCTGCGTCGCCGGCTTCGTCAAGGGCGTGCTCGGCTTGGGCCTGCCCACGCTGGCGATGGGCCTTCTGGGCCTGGTCATGCCGGCGGCCGAGGCCGCAGCGCTGCTGGTCGTACCCTCGCTGGTGACCAATCTCTGGCAGCTGCTGACCGGGCCAAAATTCGGGGCTCTGCTGCGGCGACTGTGGCCGATGCTGGGCGGCATCTGCATCGGGACCTGGGCCGGGTCCGGCCTGATCGCGGGCGCCGATACGGCGGTCACGACCGCGGCCCTCGGCCTGGCGCTGGCCGTCTATGCCATGGTCGGCCTGACCGCGGTCCGCATGACGCTGCCGCCAGCCTGGGAGACGTGGCTGTCGCCGCTCGTGGGCACGCTCACCGGCCTCGTGACCGCGGCCACCGGCGTATTCGTGATCCCGGCCGTACCGTTTCTGCAGGCGCTCGGCCTGACAAAGGATGAACTGGTGCAGGCGCTAGGCCTATCGTTCACGGTCTCGACGATCGCGCTGGCCGCCAGCCTCGCCGGCGACGGGGCCTACGGCGCCACCCTGGCCGGCACTTCGCTGCTGGCCATTGCGCCGGCGCTCGCCGGCATGGCCCTGGGCCAGTGGGCACGGAGTCGGCTGCGCCCGGAGACCTTCCGCCGCTGGTTCTTCGTGGGCCTTCTGGCACTGGGTCTTTACATGGCGGCACGGGGCTTGCTTTGAGCTGCTTATGCGGCCTCGGCGCCGCAGGATCGGCGGCAAGCGACGGCCGAGCCCGACACTATTCCTTTCGATCGCCTAATATATTGTTATTTCAATTACTTATAGTAATGACTGAGATTGTTGACAGAGCATGTCCAAGGCGTGATTATGGGAAATGTGGAGGAGATTAAGGTTCGGCTGAAGTACTGCCGACTAGGCCTCGCTCGCTGAGTGTGAGCGGACGGAAGGCTGTGTTTTGCTTTACTTCAATGCAGGCACAGTTGTTGGCTGCCGATCAACGCCATCTGGAGGATTTGCCAGCTCAATTGAGACTTGCCACAAAGCCGCCGAAAAATTCGATAAAGTTGTGAACAAATTTTGTTCAATGGTGAATCACCGACATCGCGTTCTGATTGAAATTCTTTACTTCCTTTACACCTTAAAGGTTGCATTAAAACGCTCGATGACATAAGTTCATCAGGTCAAGTCAGACGGTGCCTCCCTCCCTCGCTAAGCCCCCGCCGGGCAGCTCCCAGCGGGGGCGCATTTTTGTGTGGGGTCCCAGTTCGCGCGTCACCCGCAACCGAGGAAGGAAGCCTGAATGAGCAGTTCGCAGGCGTTGGTCGGCTTCGACCGGGAGCAGAGCCATGCCAATGCCAACGACGATGCGCCGCAGGCGCGCGTCGTCGAGCTCGAAGCCCAGCTGCAGGCGCAGGAGCCGGTGATCGGCGCCGCCGTCCTGGTGGCGGCCGCGTTCCGCCTGCGCGACGAGGAGGGCCTGATCGCCACGCTGCGCCTGCTGGCCCAAGCCCTGGGCGGCCTGGAGAACGGGGGCGCCGTCGGCGCTTCTTGATCGCACTGCGGGCGGGGCCCACATGCGTCGCCAGCGGCGGTACCGGTTCGGTGCCGCCGACGACGCGATCGTGAGGGCCCATGACAGAGCCGGCATCCTGGCACGGCACAACCATCCTAACCGTCCGCAAGGGCTCTCAGGTGACCATGGCCGGCGACGGCCAGGTCAGCCTCGGGCAGACGGTGATCAAGGCCAACGCACGCAAGGTGCGCCGGCTTGGTGGCGATTCCATCCTGGCCGGTTTCGCCGGCAGCACCGCCGACGCATTCACGCTGCTGGAGCGTCTCGAGGCGAAGCTCGAGCGCCATCCCGGGCAGTTGACCCGCGCCTGCGTCGAACTGGCCAAGGATTGGCGGACCGACCGCTATCTGCGCCGGCTCGAGGCGATGATGTCCGTGGCCGATGCCGAGGTATCGCTGGTCCTCACCGGCAATGGCGACGTGCTCGAGCCCGAGGACGGGCTGATCGGGATCGGGTCCGGCGGCTCCTACGCGCTGGCCGCCGCCAGGGCGCTGCTCGACATCGACGGGCTCAGCGCCGAGGACATCGCCAGAAAGGCGATGCGGATCGCGGCCGGGATCTGCGTCTACACCAACGAGAATGTCGTGATCGAGACTCTGGACCGCCGATGAGTGCCCTGACCCCCCGTGAGATCGTCTCCGAGCTCGATCGCTTCATCGTCGGCCAGGACGCCGCCAAGCGCGCCGTGGCCATCGCGCTCCGCAATCGCTGGCGCCGGCAGCAGCTGGACGACAGCCTGCGCGACGAGGTCCTGCCCAAGAACATCTTGATGATCGGCCCCACGGGCTGCGGCAAGACCGAGATCGCGCGCCGGCTGGCACGGCTGGCGCAGGCGCCGTTCCTCAAGGTCGAGGCCACCAAGTTCACCGAGGTCGGCTATGTCGGCCGCGACGTCGAGAGCATCGTTCGCGACCTGGTCGAGATTTCGATCAAGCTCACCCGCGACCGGCTGCGCAAGGAAGTGGCGGCACAGGCGGAGCTGAACGCCGAGGAACGGGTGCTGGACGCGCTGGTCGGCACCGCCGCCGGCAAGGAGACCCGCGACCGGTTCCGCCGTGGTCTGCGCGACGGCTCGCTGGCCGACAAGGTGATCGAGATCGACGTCCAGGAAGGCGCCGGCGGCGGGATGCCGACCTTCGACATCCCGGGGATGCCCGGCGCGCAGATGGGCATGCTCAATATCGGCGAGATGTTCGGCAAGGCGTTCGGGCCGAAGCAAAAACGCAAGAAGCTCACCGTGGCACAGAGCTACGAGGTGCTGATGGCCGAGGAGAGCGACAAGCTGCTCGACCAGGAGCAGGTCATCCGCGAGGCGGTCTCGACGACCGAGCAGAGCGGCATCGTCTTTCTCGACGAGATCGACAAGATCAGCGCCCGCGAGGGCCGCATGGGCGCCGACGTCAGCCGCGAAGGCGTGCAGCGCGACCTGCTGCCGCTGATCGAGGGCACCACCGTCACGACCAAGCACGGTCCGGTCAAGACCGACCACATCCTGTTCATCGCCAGCGGCGCCTTCCACCTGAGCAAGCCCTCCGACCTGCTGCCCGAATTGCAGGGCCGGCTGCCGATCCGGGTCGAACTGCAGCCCTTGGGCCGCGAGGACCTAGCCCGCATCCTGGTCGAGCCCGAGGCCAGCCTGATCAAGCAGTACAAGGCGCTGATGCAGACCGAGGGCATCGCCCTCGAGCTGGGCGACGACGCCGTGGCCGAGATCGCCAAGCTCGCCCACGAGGTCAACAGCCGGGTCGAGAACATCGGCGCGCGCCGCCTGCAGACCGTCATGGAAAAGCTGTTGGAGGAGGTGAGCTATACCGCTTCCGATCGCAACGGCGAGACGGTGGCGATCGACGCCGCCTATGTTCGTCGACAGGTGGCGGACCTTGCGGCCAACGCGGATCTGAGCAAGTTCATCCTCTGAACTGGAGCGAAAAGCAGTAGGACGAGGTCATGCGTGGAGCTGGTCGGCCCCTGTTCGTGGCGCTGGCTTCGGTCGTCCTGCTGCTGTCGCTGGCCGCATATCTCACGACCCACTTCTCGGGCCGCCTGGACGCCGATCGGCAGTCCGTGCTGCGAGCCTTCGAGGTCATCGACACGGCGCGCGAGCTGCTCTCGCTGGCGCAGGATGCGGAAACCGGCCAGCGCGGCTTCATCATCACGCAGCGCCCCTCCTATCTGGAGCCTTATCGATCGTCGGCAGCGACGATCGACAGCCGCCTCGCGACGCTGAGCAAGCTCACCGCCGATGACGGACAGCAGGCGCGGCGGGTGGCCGAGCTCCGGGACGCCGTAGACGCCAAGCTGGACGAGCTGCGCGTCACGCTGGACCTGAACGGGCGCGGCCAGGCGAGCGACGCGCAGGCGGTTATCATGAGCGACCAGGGCAAGGTCGCGATGGACGGCATCCGCCGCATCGTCGGCGAGATCGTAGCGGCCGAGCATGCTCGCCTGTCCGATCGCGTCGTCGCCACTTCCGACACCCAACGCTATACGCTCCGCGCAGCGATGCTGGGCTCCACCCTGGCGCTGGCGGCCCTCATCCTCGGCACCTTCCTACTCCAGCGCAGCAACGGGAATCTGCGCCGGGCCGAAGCGCGGCTGTCGCAGCAGAGCATGGTGCTGCAGGCGACGCTCGACAATTGCCGCGACGGCATCGCCGCCGTCGACACCTCGGGCGGTCTCGCTGCCTTCAATCGCCGCTTCTTCAAGCTGCTCGATTTGCCATCCGAGTACGCCCGCGCCGGCCAGCCCTTCGCGGCGCTGCAGGAGTTCGAGCGCAGTCGGCCCGGACGCGGACTCGTGGATCCGGATCCGGCGAGCACGGATGCCGCCGAGACGTCCATCGAAGCCAGGATCGGCACGCGGGACCTGGAGATCTACCGCAACCCGACGCCGGACGGTGGCTTCGTCATCTCCGCCCTCGACGTCACCCGGCGGCGGCAGTCCGAGGCCATCATCCGCCAGGCGATGAAGATGGAGGCGATCGGCCGGCTCGCCGGCGGCATCGCCCACGATTTCAACAACCTGCTGCAGGTGATCGGCAGCAATCTCGACCTCTTGGCGCGCGAGCTGCCGCCGGATGGCGAGGCGACGCGGCGCCTGGGTAATGCGGTGTCCGCCACCGGGCGCGGAGCCAGGCTCACCAGTCAGTTGCTGGCGTTCGCCCGTCGGCAGCCGCTCGACCCCCGGGTCTTGGACCTGGGCCGGGTGGTGGGGGAGATGGGTGAGCTGCTGCAACGAACGCTGGGCGAGCACATCGCCGTCGAAACCGTCAGCGGCGCCGGGCTGTGGAACACGCTGGTAGATCCGAGCCAGGTCGAGAACGCCATCCTCAATCTCGCCATCAACGCCCGCGATGCCATGGCCGAGCATGGCGGCAAGCTGACGATCGAGGTCGCCAACACCTCGCTCGACGACGCCTATGCGGCTGCGCACGAGGAAGTCGTGGCCGGGCAGTACGTGATGCTCGCGGTCAGCGACACCGGCACCGGGATGAGCCCGGAGGTGGCGACACGGGTATTCGAGCCTTTCTTCACCACCAAGCCCGAGGGCCAGGGGACCGGCCTGGGCCTGTCCCAGGTCTATGGCTTCGTCAAGCAGTCGAGCGGGCACATCAAGATCTACAGCGAGCCCGGTCACGGCACGACGGTGAAGCTCTATCTGCCGCGCACGCGCCGGCCGGCCGACGTGCTCGAAGTCGCCCAGACGGCGCCCGCGCAAGGCGGCACCGAGACGATACTGGTCGTCGAGGACGACGCGCCGGTGCGGCTGGCGGTCATCGAGCTGCTGGGTGACTTGGGCTACAGCGTCCTGGCCGCGGGCGGCGCCGAGGCGGCCCTGGCCATCCTGGCCAGCGGCGCCGCCGTCGACCTGCTGTTCACCGACGTGGTGATGCCGGGCCCGGTCAGCACGCGCGAGCTGGTCCGCCGCGCGCAGCACAAGAAGCCTGGTTTGGCGGTGCTCTACACGTCGGGCTACACGGAGAACGCGATCGTCCACGACGGGCGGCTCGACCGGGACGTCCTGCTGCTGAGCAAGCCCTATCGCCGCGACGAGCTGGCCCGGCGGGTCCGCATGGCGCTGGCGCAGGCCCGCGG
>JBATRI010000655.1:0-17198 GCA_049292515.1 Geminicoccaceae bacterium | reverse complement strand
GTGCTGAACGACGAGATCCACGCCGCGCGCTTCGTGCAGAAGTCGCATACCGCGCTGACGTCGGCGTTCACCTCGCCGCTGACCGGGCCGATCGGCCTCGTCGCTGAAGGCCGGCCGCGCTTCTTCGTGCGGCTGGCGCGCAGCCCGACGCTGCCCACCGGCGATGGGCCGCCGGCGCCTGTCGCCCTGGTCAAGGTCGCGATGGGCGATGATGGCCGGATTCTGGCGGGGTTGCCTGAGCTCGGCTTCGCCGGGGTCGTGCTGGAGGGGATGGGCGCGGGCCATGTCCACGCCGAGATGGCACCGATCCTGGGTAATCTCGCGGCGCAAGTCCCGGTGGTGCTGGCATCGCGCCCGGCGTCAGGGCCGATGTTCACCGTCACCTACGGCTACCCCGGCGGCGAGATCGATCTCATCGCTCGTGGCCTGGTCCCAGCGGGCTTTCTGTCCGCCTTGAAGGCCCGCCTGCTGCTGGGCTTGTGCTTGCGATCAGAGGCCGGAGCGGGCACCGTCGCTGCGGCGTTCGCGCCCTATCAATGACGCCGCTCGGGGCGCTGCTCTCATCGGGTGATCGTGGATGAATCTCGATCTCGCCATGGTCCTGGCCCCGCTGGCCGCTGCGGTCGTCATGTTCGCGCGCGGCCAGCCGCGCATGGATGCGGTGGCGCTCATCATGCTGGCAGTGCTGCCGCTCACCGGTGTGGTTACCATGGGCGAGGCGCTGGCCGGATTCAGCGACTCCAACGTCGTACTCATCGCGCTCCTGTTCGTGATCGGCGAAGGCCTCGTGCGGACCGGCGTCGCGCAACGGCTCGGCGATTGGCTGGTGGCCAGGGCCGGCAGCAGCGAGACCCGCCTGCTCGTCCTGCTGATGCTGGTGGTGGGCGGCTTGGGCGCGGTCATGAGCTCGACCGGGGTCGTTGCCATCTTCATCCCGATCGTGCTGCGGA
Source organism: Geminicoccaceae bacterium (assembly GCA_049292515.1). GTDB lineage: Bacteria > Pseudomonadota > Alphaproteobacteria > Geminicoccales > Geminicoccaceae > Benzoatithermus. The sequence goes on along the minus strand of JBATRI010000655.1, from coordinate 16,248 downwards.
TCGCACAGAACACCGGTGTCGCACCCAGCCGGCTGATGATGCCGCTGAGCGTCGCGGCTCTGACTAGCGGCATGCTGACCCTGGTCGCCACCGCGCCCAACCTCGTCGTCGATGCCGAGCTGCGCCGCAGTGGTGCCACCGGCTTCGAGTTCTTCAGCTTCACTCCGTTCGGCCTGCCGGTCCTGGTGCTCGCCATTGGCTACATGCTGTTCGCCAGGCGCTGGCTCTCGAGCGAGACCGGAGCAGGCAGCTCGGTTGCCGGCCGGCCACGCCTGCGGGACTGGGTCGAGGAGTATGGGCTGGCCGGGCGCGAGCGGCGGGTGCGGATCAAGGTCGGCTCGCCGCTGGCCGGGCGCACGCTCGAGGAGCTGCGACTACGCGACAAGTCGGGTGCGCATTTGCTCGCAGTCGAGCGCGACGCCCGATTTGCGCCGGAGATCGTTCGCCCGGTGGCCTCGACACGCCTGCAGGCCGGCGACGTGCTGTTGATCGACCTGTTCGTCGCCGATGCCAATGCCGAGGAGCTTGCGCGCGAGCTTGACCTGGAGCTGCTGCCGCTCAGCGGCACCTACTTCGCAGATCGATCCCAGGAGGTCGGCATGGTCGAGGTCATGCTGCCGGAGAGTTCGGGCGTGGTCGGCCGCACGCTGGTGCACTCGGAGTTCCGCACCCGCTACGACGTCACGGTGGTTGGGCTGCGCCGCGGTAATGTGGCGCGCAGCGACAACATCATCAACGAGGCGCTGCGGGTGGGCGATACCCTGCTCGTGGCGGGCTTCTGGTCCGACATCCGCAAGCTGCAGAGCTTCCGTCGGGACATGATCGTGCTCGATCTTCCGGCCGAGCTGGACGAGGTGCTGCCGGCGGCCAGTCGGGCACCGCAGGCGCTGGTCTGCCTGCTGTTGGTCGTGGGCCTGATGGTCAGCGGCGTCGTCCCTAACGTCCAGGCGGCGCTGATCGGCTGTCTGCTGATGGGCGTCCTGGGCTGCATCGACTTCACCAGCGCCTACCGCTCGATCCACTGGGCCAGCCTGATCCTCATCGTCGGCATGCTGCCCTTCTCGCTGGCGCTGCAGCGCACCGGGGGCGTCGACCTCGCCGCCGACGCGCTGATCGCCGCCGTCGGTGGCGCCGGGCCGCGCGTGGTCCTGGCCAGCCTGTTCGCGATCACGGCTGCACTGGGTCTGTTCATCTCCAACACGGCAACCGCGGTGCTCATGGCACCGGTGGCGCTGGCGATGGCCAAGGATCTGGGCGCTTCGCCCTATCCGTTCGCGATGACCGTGGCCCTGGCGGCCTCGGCCGCCTTCATGACGCCGGTTTCGTCGCCGGTGAACACGCTGGTGGTCGGGCCTGGCAACTATGCCTTCGGTGACTTCGTGAAGGTCGGCGTTCCGTTCACGCTGGTGGTCATGGTGGTCAGCGTGCTTCTCGTGCCGCTTCTGCTGCCGCTCTGACCGGCAAGCTCAGGGCCCGAACGGCACCGCCAGCAGATACCAGCCGACGAACATGGCTATCCAGACCACGAACAGGGCACCCACGTAGGGCAGCATCATCGCCACCACGGTGCCCACGCCGGCTTCCTTGTCGTAGCGCTGGCAGAATCCTACGACCATGCCGAAATACACGTTGAGCGGCGTGATGGCGTTGATCGGCGAATCGCCGATGCGATAGGCGGCAAGCACTGCTTCGGGCTTGACGCCCAGCTTCATCATCAAGGGCACGAAGATGGGTGCGAAGATCGCCCATTTCGGAATGGCGCCGGTGATGATCAGATCGAGGATGCCGACGACCACGATAAAGCCGACCAGGAGCACCAGCGTGTCGAGATTCGCACCCTGGAGCAAGTTGGCGAGATTGACCGCCGCGATGGTGGCGAGGTTGCTGTAGTTGAAGTAGGCGATGAACTGGCTGATGATCAGCAGCAGGAAGATCATCCCCGACAGGCCGGCGAACGTCTTGACGATCGCATCGATCGCGTCGGCAGCCTTCTTGATCGTGCCGGCAGCGATGCCATAGGCCAAGCCGATCACCAGGAAGATCAGCATGATGATCACGATCAGGCTGCTCATGAACGGCGAGGTGCCGCCGATGGCGCCGGTGACCGGGTCGCGCAAGGGTGCCCCCTCTGGCACGGTGAGCAGCGCGATCACCGCGACGACCGCCAGGAATGCCCAGAGCGACCAGCGCAGGCCCTTAGCCTCGGCGTATGAGATTGCACCTTCCGCCTGATCCGGCCGTGGGCCGTGATAGGGGCCGAGCCGCGGCTCGACCACCCGCTCGGTGATCACCACGCAGACGATGGTGAGAAGCACGCTGGCCGCGATCCCGAAGTAGAGGTTGGCGGCCAAGTCGATCGACACGTTCGGGTCGAGCAGATGGATGGCGTCGTTGGTGATCTCGGTCAGGATGCCATCGGTCGGCACGATGAACACGTTGACCAGGAAGACGCCGGCCACGCCGGCGAAGGCGGCGGCTATCCCCGCGATCGGATGGCGCCCCACGGTGAGGAAGGCCGCAGCACCCAAGGGGATAAGGACCAGGTAACCGGCATCGGCGGCGATGCTCGATAGGACGCCGACACCCACGATGATGTAGGTGAGCGACCAGGCTGGCGCCACGCTGACGATCTTCTTGATGAGCGCCGTGATCAGGCCTGCCTGCTCGGCGAGGCCGACGCCGATCATCGCCACCAGAATCACGCCAACCGGGCCGAAGCCCATGAAGTTGCGGATCATCGAGGTGAACAGGAACCGGACGCCGTCCGCGGTCAGCAGGCTGTTGACCGCTACCGTGTTGGAGACGAGCAGATCGGTGTCCAGATCGAACGTCTGGTAGGTGACGCTGGCCCCGAGCAGGTAGAGCACGTGCGACAGCACGATGACGGCTAGGAGCAGGATCAGGAAAATGACGGCGGGGTGGGGGACCTTGTTGCCGATACGCTCAATCGCGTTCAAGAAGCCACCCGCTCCGCTATTTGCGGGCGTGGTTACCGTGGCCATCGTTTGAGCCTCCCCGACTTGGCACCGTTCCTGCTGGTAGCATTACGGTACGGAAATGCAAATATGACGTGCGACAAACAAAGCAGTCGCCACGACGCCACCAAGTGGACGGTAACAGGTTGCACGCACTCGTCAATCCTTGTGCCAGTAAGTCGATTGGCCTAGTTTCCGTAAAACAGACGGGGTGTCATGGCGCGCATGACCAAGCGCGTCGCGGGAGGTACATGAATGTCGGCATTGGAACAAGTGCTCGCCCGGATCGATGCCGAGGTGGAGCCTGCGCTCGAGCGCCTGTTCGCGTTCTTGCGGATCAAGTCGATCTCGACCGATCCGGCCTACGCCGGTGACTGCCTGGCGGCGGCCGAGTGGCAGGCGGCCGATCTGGCGAGCATCGGGTTCGACGCTGCGGTGCGACCGACGGCCGGACATCCGATGGTCGTGGCGCACGAAAGGTCCGCTAAGGGGCCTTCGGCGTTGTTCTACGGCCACTACGACGTCCAGCCGGTCGATCCCCTCGAGCTGTGGGATCATGATCCGTTCGAGCCGTCGATCGAGACCCGTGTCGATGGCACCAAATGCATCCGGGCGCGTGGCGCCTCGGACGACAAGGGCCAGATCATGACCTTCGTCGAGGCGTGCCGGGCCTGGAGGGCCGTGACTGGATCGCTGCCGATCCCGCTCACGATCCTGATCGAGGGCGAGGAGGAATCCGGCGGCGTGAACCTGCCGCCGTTCCTGAAGGACAACGCGGACGAGCTGCGCGCCGACATCGGCCTGATCTGCGATACCAATATGTGGGACCCGAGGACGCCGGCGATCCAGACCATGCTGCGCGGCTTGTGTGGTGAGGAGCTCATCATCACCGCCGCCGATCGCGACCTGCATTCGGGCTTCTACGGCTCGGCCGCGGCCAACCCCAATCACGTGCTGGCGCGCATCCTGGCCGATCTGCGCGACGCCGACGGCCGGATCACGGTCCCCGGCTTCTACGACGGCGTGCCCGAGCTGCCGGAAGCGCTGCGCGCCCAATGGGATTCCCTCGATTTTGACGCCGGGGCGTTCCTGGGCGCCATCGGCCTGTCGGTGCCCGCCGGCGAAAAGGGCCGCTCGGTGCTCGAGATGACCTGGTCGCGCCCGACCTGCGAGGTCAACGGCATGGGCGGCGGCTATCAGGGTGCGGGCTTCAAGACCGTGATCCCGTCCCAGGCCTCGGCCAAGGTTTCGTTCCGGCTGGTGTTCGACCAGGACCCGCATGCTATCCGCAAATCGTTCCGGGAGTTCGTCCGCCAGCGCCTGCCGGCCGACTGCAAGGTCGAGTTCCACGAGCATGGCGCCGGGCGCGCCATCCGCTTTCCGATCGATGCGCCGGCTTTTGCCAAGGTACAGGCCGCACTCACGACCGAATGGGGTAGGGACGCGGTGTTCATCGGCGGTGGCGGCTCGATTCCGGTCACCCACGAGTTGAAGACGGCTTTGGGCATGGACGTCGTCCTGGCCGGCTTCGCCCTCGACGACGACCGCATTCACAGCCCGAACGAGAAGTACGACCTGGAGAGCTTCCACCGCGGCATCCGGTCCTGGGCCCGCGTGCTGCATCAGCTGGCGACCTAGCAGCAATCTCCGAGCTATGTAGAGCGGCGCAGGTGATGCCGCCTGCCGCTTTGCTGGACGGTCGAACCGCGCATGGTGGAGCTTTACCGCGCGATCTGGCGGGTCACCGGCCGCCAGCAGATTCTGCTGATCGCGCTGTCGCTCCTGATCTCGGTGCTGGCGGCGGCGCCGCTGAAGTTCCAGCAGCTGGTCATCAACGGGCTGGTCTACGGCGGCGACGTGCGCAGCCTCGTCTGGCTGTGCGCCGGATTTCTAGGTGTGGTGCTGGCCAGCGCCACGCTCAAGTTCGCCCTGAAATACCGTCTTTCCATCGTCGGCGAGCGGGTCGTGCTGCTGATCCGGGAGCGGCTCTACACCATGTACGTCGCCGACGCGGCGGCGGGGGCGGCCGACCTGCCCAAACGCGGCACGCTCGTGACGATGCTGTCCGCGGAGGCGGAGGCAGTGGGTGCCTTCGCCGGGGCCGCCATCGCCACGCCGCTGATGCAGATCGGGACGCTGGCCAGCGTCCTGATCTTCATCGTCGCCAGTCAGCCCTGGCTGGGCCTGCTCGCGCTCGCTGTCGTGGTGCCGCAGGCGGTGGTGGTGATGGCGCTGCAGAGCCGGATCAATCGCCGGGTGCGGGAACGTGTGCAGGCGCTGCGAGACGCGTCGGATCGTATTTCCGATACTGATCTGGCCCGGGTCGAGGAGGCCATCGTGACGGACTTCCGCGACGTGTTCGAGACCCGCAAGCGGATCTTCCTGCTCAAGCTGTCCTCGAAGTTCGCGCTCAGCACGCTGAGCGCCATTGGTGTCGTGGGAGTGCTGTTCCTCGGCGGCTGGCTCGTGCTTCACGGCCGCAGCGATGTCGGCACGGTGGTGGCGAGCCTCACCGGGCTGAGCCGGATCGAGGGGCCGTGGCGCGATCTAGTGGCATTCTTCCGCAGCGCCAGCACCATCCGGGTCAAGTTCATGATGCTCAAGCGCTCGATCATGCCCCGGCCGGCTGACGGGTGATCAGACGCCTTCCAGCAGCGCATCCAGATCGAGCGACGAAACCCGGCCGAGATCGCCCGCGTGAGCACCGAGAAACTCCCCAGCCGCACGCCGGCCCTCGTCGCGCAGCATGGTGAGGAAGGCCCATTCGGCATTGAGCTTGGAGGAGTGGCCCAACTCGATCATCATTGGGCTGGTGATACGATGGATGCGCATCGCCGCCCATACCGCACCCTCACCGGAGCCTGGATCGGCCACCTGGCGGAGCAGTGCTATCATGCGCAGCTCCTTGAGCAGGGTGGCATTGAACGAGACCTCGTTGAGCCGGTTCAGGATCTCGCTGGCGGTGCGTGGCGTGCCGGGGCGCTCCACCGGATTGATCTGGACGAGGATGGTGTCGTCCGACTTCAGCTCGCGTACCAAGGGGGTAATGGTCGGATTGCCGGCATAGCCGCCGTCCCAATATACGTCACCCTCGATCTCGACCGCCTGGAACATCGTCGGCAGGCAGGCGGACGCCAACAGCACGTCCGCGGTGATGTCGGCGTTGCGGAACACGCGGCCCCGGCCGGTGCGGACGTTGGTCGCCGTAATGAAGAGCTTGATCGGTGATGCTGCAAGACGGCCGAAATCAATGCTCTCTTCGAGAATTCCACGCAGGGGGTTGGCCCCGCCCGGATTCAGGTCGTAAGGCGAGAACATGCGGGCCAACAGGTCGAGACCGATGAACGCCGGCGACGAGTCCAGTGTCCAGCGACCGAGCAGCACATCCAGTGGGCCGCGCTGCAGCGGGCTGAACTGGGCGGCTTTGGAGACGCGCTGCCAGAAGCGCTCCAGGGCAGCCTTGGCCTCGGAGGGGCCTCCCTGGGCGTAGCCGTCGGCGAGAACGGCCGCGTTCATGGCGCCGGCCGAGGTGCCGGAAATGCCGTCGAGCTGCAGCCAGGGCTCCTCGAGCAGGCGGTCCAGCACTCCCCAGGTGAAGGCTCCATGCGAGCCACCACCCTGCAGCGCCAGATCAACCAGCAACGGCTCGCGCCGAGTGGTCGTGTCACTTTCAGTGGACATCGGACCTCATTACCGCATTGCATCATTCATGTTGGATGCTATGGGCGCCGCGGGGCCAAAGAACACTGGTGCTTTCGGTCGCAGCCGACGCAATGCCACGCTGGCGCCGAGACCGGCGTATGCGTCAGTAGCCGCGGGCGACGATAGGCCAGACGTCGACCACCATGTCGCCGCGTACGACATGGTAGCGGGCGTGAAGGTTGACGGTCGGATCGCAATGCGAGGTCAGCAGTTCGATGGTCGAGCCCAGGGTCGGTGCGATGCTCTGCGCGAATTCGATGGCTCCATGCTCGTCGCCCATGAAGCGGTAGCTCGAGCCATCGGGGGCGCCGCGCACCGGCAATGGCTGGCCCGAGTCGGTGGCCAACGCCTTGAGGCCGGCATTGACGATGACCCGGTGCCGGCGACTGGCGGAAACGATCCCGGCCGCGACGAACAAGGAAGCTGCGAAGGGGTTGCCGATGTCGTCGAGCGGCAGCGGGCCATAGCAGCTGTCCAAAAACAGGAACGAGCCCGGCTGCAGCTCCGTGAACAACCCGAGCGTCGGGTCGATGAAGCTCGTGCCGGTGCCGCCGCCGGTGACGATTTCGGGCGGCAGGCCGGCGATACGCAGCAGGGTCAGCAGCCGCTGCAAGGGGGCAGCTGCTTCCTGTACCCGGGCCTTCCGTTCGGCCAGCGGCCGCACCTGCTGAAGATTGCCCCAGTAGGCCTGCACACCGGCGAATCGGAGGGAAGGGGCGGCGGCGATCGCCCGGGCAACGACCAGCGCCTGTTCCGGTTCGGGACATCCGGTGCGGCCGACGCCCACATCGAGTTCGACGACGAGAGGAAGGGTCAAGCCGATGCTCGCAGCCAATTGCGCCAGTGCGGCGACATTGGCGAGGTCGTCCACGACCAGCGTGAGATCCCCGCCGCTCGCCAGCAGCCGCCCCACTCGAGCCAAGGCGTCGTCCGAAACCAGGGGTGAAGTAACGAGAATCCCCACCAGACCGCCTGCGGTCATCGCTTCGGCTTCGGCGATCGTGGCGCAGGCCGGTCCGAGCACGCCGGCCGCGTGCAGGCGGAGTGCTATCTCGACCGATTTATGCGATTTGGCATGCGGCCGCAGGGCGACCCCTGACACGGCGGCGTGGGCCACCATGGTGGCGATGTTCCGGTCCAGGGTATCCAGATCGAGAACCAGAGAGGGCGTGGGTAGCTGGTCGCGTCGCATGGCGTGCCTCGCTTCCACGGCACCGCAGCGCGGCGCCTTCTCAGGTCACCGCTGTGGTCGATTCGAGAAGGAGGGTGGTGCCGCAGCGCGGACTCGAACCGCGGACCTGCTGATTACGAATCAGCTGCTCTACCGACTGAGCTACTGCGGCCAACCAGAGCGCCGGGACTAACCGATCGGGGGCAGGGCGTCAACGCCCTGCCGAGCCGATATCAGCTGGCCGCGGCGGCTTCCGCCATCAATGGAGCCTGGGTGTCACTCCCACGGGCCATGATGTAGGTGGTCTCGTCGGAATTCATCATCGTAGCAACGCGCGGGGGCGTGCTCCACTGGACGGCATCAAACCGGCCACTAGGTGCGAAGGGCTGCCATGCCGGCAGGACCTCGCCCGTGTCCTCGCAGACCCACGCCCGATCAGGCTCGCCCTCGGAGGCCTTGGCCAGCCATTCCCCGACCTTGGCGCTGTCGCCGTTGGTCTGGCGCTCGATCTCGGCCTGCAGGCGGCAGACCCGGGCGCTGTCGCCGGCATGCTCGAGCCGCATCCGCGCCGTGTCCCACTGCCCGGCCTGCATCGCCAGCTCGGCCTGGAGCACCAAAGTCTCGGGGTCCGACTTGGCCAGCGGGGCCAGCCGCGTGTCGACCCGCTGCAGACGCTTCTCTGCCGATTCGTTCGGATCGAGTTGGGCGTAGGCCCTTGCCAGGTCCGGATGGGGCTGTGCGCGCCATGCTGTCTCGAGCAGCTGCAGCGCCAGCCGGCGTCGACCCAGCTGCTGGGCGAGCTCGGCCGCCTGTACCGCAGCCGGTGTAAAGTCGGGCGCCGCCTTCTCGGCCTTGCGGGCCTGGGCCAGCGCATCGTCGAGGCGATCCTGCTGCCGCAGGCGCGTCGCCAGCATATGGCTGACGACAGCACGCTTGTGCTTGGCTTGGCTGTCGGTGAGCAGCTTGTGGGACTGCATCTCGGCGATCAGCGGCAGCGCCTCGTCCCATTTCTCGGCACGAGCCAGGAGCTCGAACAGCGTGGTCAGCACCCAAGGCGTGGTCGGGCTACGGCGATAGGCGCGCCGGGCCAGGGTCAGGGCCTCGTCGTACTCGCCGGTCTTCATGCTCTGAGCCAGGAGTCCGCGCAGGCCCACGAACTCGGCGTCGCGCCGGTCGAGCATCTGACGGAACTTCAGGTGTGCCACCTCTTCCTTGCCTTCGAGCTGGGCCGTCTGCGCCGACAGCAGCAGCAGGCTGCCATTGCCCGGCAGATAGCGCTCGGCTTGACGGTGATGCCCGCGGGCGGCCGCAAGGTCGCCTGCCGCGGCGGCCATGAGGCCGCGCGTCAGCTCCTCATAGCCGCGGACCTGCCGGCGATGGCCGCGCGAGCTGCGCCAGCGCGACGGCATGCCGAGCATCCAGCGCAGCAACTCGAACAGGACGATCACGATCCCGGCGAAGGCGAGCACGATCGCGATCACGGTGCCGACGTTGAGGATCAGCTCCTGATCGAGCCAATGAACCGCCACTGTGCCTGGATGATTGACCACCCAGACGGCGGCCCAGGCGAGCACGCACGAGACGGCGAGGAAGAACACGAGGCGCAGCATTATGGTCGGCTCCTTCGCGGGTCTCTGCGCTCAGCCCTGCTGAACCAGCATGGTCTTGACACGTTGACGCAGGGTTTCGATGGCGGCACCTGCGTCCAGGCGCTGCTGTGCGGTGGCGACCCAATCGGCGGCAGCGGCATTGCCCGACTCGGCCAATGGCTTCATCGCGGCGACGGCAGCGGCCAGATCCTGCGTCAGCAGGGCCTGCGATGCAGCCTGCACCGCGTTCTCGCCGGGCACGGCCTCCTCGTCGACGGGATGCAGATTGACCAGCCCCTGGAGGTTCTCGCGCGTACGGGCCAGCCAGTCGTCGGACGGTGCCGTCGACACCGGCTGTAGCGTCTGCCCGATTTGCTCCAGTTGTGCCGCCAAGTTGCCGTAGCTCGGAATGCCCTTGGCGGCGAGCGGCGCCAGCGTGCCGCTCACGCTCGCGATCGTCGAATCGCCTTGCCCGAGCTCGTTGAGCATCTGGATGCTAGGCTCGAACGGTTGACCAGTTTCGAAGGCCGTCTCGAGGCTGTGGGCAGCCAGCGACAATCCGACACCGCGCTCTCGGGCGGCATCGAGCGCCGTGAGCTTGGTGGTCATGTCGGACAGCTTCTGCTCGAGGTCCGAACGCACACCGCTCACCTTGTCGCCGGTCTCGGCCAGGGCCGCCAGCTGCTTCTGATCGGCCTCGGCCTGCTGCTCGACCTGATCCTTGAGCGCCAGCAGGTCACGCTGCTGGGTGATGATCTCGTCCATGCGGCTGCGATTGCTGTCGACCACGACCCGCAGCGCCTGAGCCTGCTGGTTTCCGGCCTCCAGGCTCTGCGTCACCAGCTGCTCGAGGCGGGCAAGGCCCTCCGCCACGCTCTTGGTCGCCGCTTCGATGCTGGCCTGCTTGGCGGCGATATCTCCCACCGTCTTCTTGTCGACGACGTCCGCCGGCTGCGCCTGCTCGACCTCGACCAGCTTGGCGTTCACTGCCTCCAGCCGGCTGATGACCTGATCGCCAGCAGCGCGGAAGGTGCTACTGGCCTGCGTGACCTCGGTCTTGAGGTCAGCCGCAGCCTTCTCCGTGGTCGAGACGCGGTCGGACAGCCCGGACACGGAACTGTCCGCTTGCTCTAGGGCCGTCTTCAGGCCGACCACGTCTGTGCTGACGCTTTCCACCTGGCCGCCCAGCGTCGTGACCCCGGCCTGGGCATCATGCGCGGCGGATTCGGTGGCATCGAGCCGTGCGAGCGTCGGCTTCACCGGACCATGCTCATAGAAATACCAGCCACCAGCGCCAACGATCGCGGCCGCGCCCAGCAGGCCGCCGATGAGGCCGGGTACGAAACCGCCACCACGACGTTGCGGCGCCGGCTCCGGGCGCGGCTCGGGTTCGGGCTGCGGATCCACGACGGGATCGGTTGCCACGGGTGCCACGTCCTCGGGCTGCGCCATTACCTGCTCCCTCGTGCTGTCCGCAGCCGCATCGGCGCTTTCGGCCGCAACCGAAGCCGGCTCTCCGGGGCTGGCCTGCTGATCGATCTCTTCATACTCGACGGTCTCGTAGGACGCAGGAACGCCACTGGAGTCGGCCTCCGGGCTCGACCCCACAGACGGTCTGGTGCGGTCGTTGCGCCTGCCGCGCGCCATCTGGCGTGCCCTCCCCAAAACCCTGTTGCCGGACGACCGTCTTATGTCGCAGCCTGAACTGCATGCCACATGCCGGTGTCGCCAGCTGTCGACGGCGTTGTTCGGGTACCATCTTCATTCCGGGGCATCAAGGCAACCGAGCAGACTCTTTTGGTCGGCTGCCCGTGCAACGCGGACCTCCCGCAGCACCAATCCGCGCAACGGCGCGGCCACCGCATTGCTGAGGCACGCCGCAATGGTGCCGTGAAGATGCGGACCTAGACCGAGTCGACTGACTTTCGCGGCCCAAAGGGCCGCACTGCGTGGCGAATAAAGCAGGACGGCGTCCAGGCGGTGATCTCGAATCGCCGCTGCCGCAGCCGGATCCATATCAGCCGTGGGCATGGTCTCGTAGACGATCGCCCGTCGATAGCCGTATCCGGATTCTACCAGCTCCTTCTCGAAGCCGGGGCGGACGTCCGTCCCGGCCAAGTGCAGGATCGTGCCGCGACCTGGCGTCGCGCTACGGCCGATCAGTTGGGCAAGGGCTATGCCGCTGCCCTCGGCAACGCGGATCTCCCGAGACGAGCCGACGGCCCTGGCCGCGGCCGCCGTGGCCTCCCCGACAGCGAACACGGGCAGCCCCGGATCTATTGCGGCTAAGGCCGGGACGGCGTTGGCACTGGTGACGGCCACAGCCACGATATCGGCGCCTAGCAGCGGAACGGGCAAAAGTCGTACCTCGAGCACGGGGTCGATCAGCACGTCGTGGCCCCGGGCCTCGAGCAGCCGAGCCGTACGAGCCGCCTGACCGAGCGGTCGGGTCACCAGGACCAGCATGCCGGACGCCGTCCGCGGGTTCAGGTCGCGAAGAAACCCGGCGCCAGCCGGGCGCGGATCTCGGATCCGGCACTGGCGCCGAGCGTGAGGCAGTCGTCGACGCCACCCGCCATCTCGATCCGTTCCACGGCCAAGCCGTCCGGGCTGGCCACGAGGCCGCGCAACCGCAGCTGGACGCCATCGATCTCCGCCAGGGCGGCAATGGGCGTGCGGCAGGAACCGTCGAGCACGGCCAGGAACGCTCGTTCCGTGGTGATTCGCAGCATGGTCGGGCCATGGTTGATGGCCGCCAGCAAACCCAGCACGAGCTCGTCGTCGGCGCGGCTTTCGATGCCGATGGCACCTTGCGCCACCGCCGGCAGCATCTCTTCCGGTGCCAGCGGTGCGGAGACGACGTCCTCGAGCCCCAGCCGGATCAATCCGGCCATCGCCAGGAAGGTGGCGTGCACCTCGCCGGCGGCGAGCTTGCGCAGTCGGGTCTGGACGTTGCCGCGGAGCGGTACCACCTCGAGGTCCGGCCGCACCGCCCGCAGCTGGGCCGCCCGGCGCAGCGAGGCGGTGCCGACGACGGCACCCTGGGCAAGGTCGGCGATGCCGCGCTGCCCGCGGGCGATCAGCGCGTCGCGCGGGTCGGCCCGTTCGAGCACGGCACTGATGACGAGGCCTGTGGGCAGGGCCGTTGGCATGTCCTTCATCGAGTGGACCGCGAGGTCGAGCCTGCCGTCCAGCAGGCCGGCCTCGATCTCCTCGGTGAACAGGCCCTTGCCGCCGATCTCGGCCAGGGTGCGGTCCTGGATCCGGTCGCCCTGGGTGCTGACGACCTGGATCTCGACGGCCGCGTCGTCGGCCAGAGACGGGTGGGCAGTCGCCAGTGCGGCCTTGACCATATGGGCCTGGGCCAGCGCTAGGGGCGAGCCGCGGGTGCCCAGACGGAGCGGTAGGCGGAGCGTCATGGCCGGTTCTCTTGCACTGCGCTAGACATCGGGCTCTGCGGCTGGAGGTGGACGTGCGGGACGATGATATCGTGCTCGGGATCGAGACGAGCTGCGACGAGACGGCGACGGCACTGGTCCGTGGCGACCGTCGGGTGCTCGCGGCACCTCTGTTTTCCCAGCTCGCCGAGCATGCTCCCTATGGCGGCGTGGTACCGGAGATAGCAGCCCGCGCCCATGTCGAGAAGCTCGACCTGCTGGTGGCGCAGGCGATGCGCGAGGCTGGAATCGGTTTCGGCGACCTTGCCGGCGTCGCCGCGACCGCGGGCCCGGGGCTGATCGGCGGCTTGATCGTGGGGCTGGTCACGGCCAAGACCCTGGCCATGGTGCACGACCTGCCGCTCCTGGCGATCAATCATCTCGAAGCCCATGCGCTGACTGCCCGGCTCGTTGCCGACGTCGACTTTCCCTACCTGCTGTTGCTGGTATCGGGGGGGCACTGCCAACTCCTCGCGGTCGAAGGCGTGGGTCGCTATCGCCAGCTCGGTACCACCATCGACGACGCGCTGGGCGAGGCCTTCGACAAGGTGGCCAAGATGCTGGGCCTCGGCTACCCGGGCGGCCCCGCCGTCGAGGCGCTGGCCGCGAGTGGCGACCCGGATCGGTTCAGATTTCCGCGGCCGTTGCTGGCGAGCAAGAACTGCGATTTCTCCTTTTCCGGGCTGAAGACGTCGGTGCGCCACCAGATCCTGGGCCTCGGCCCGGCTGCAGGAGCCTCGCAGACCATGGCCGACCTGTGCGCCGGATTCCAGACGGCGGTCGGCGACGTCCTTGTGGACCGGACGGTGCGCGCCATGCGCCGCCTGCGGGCCGAGCGGCCGGACTGCACCACCCTGGTCCTGGCCGGCGGAGTTGCAGCCAATCGCTACCTGCGCCGACGGCTGGACGAGGCCGCGGGCGGGGAAGGGTCGAGGCTGGTCGCCCCGCCACTCGAGCTCTGTACGGACAACGCCATCATGGTGGCCTGGGCCGGGATCGAGCGGCTGCGGCTGGGCGAGGCGGACGATCAGGCGGTGGCAGCCCGGCCACGCTGGCCACTGGAGGAACTGGCGGCGCCTGCCTGACTGGCCTGCCGCCGCTCAGGGGCCTATGCGGCGCAGGCGGGTCGGCCGGCGAGGCAGTGCTGGAACGTGTCGGGCGGGACCAGGTCCAGCTGCGCGAAGAGGCCGAGAAAGTCGAAGTGATTGTAGGCCTCGAGGATCTTTCCCTCGACAATGCGGGCATGGATCGAGCCGGTGATGACGACGCGGCGGCCGTCGGCGGCGGTTCCCGAGAAGGTGCAGAGTGCCGCCAGCCAGCCGTCGGCCTCGATATGGTGGTCGATGATCAGGCTGGTGTCGCGCAACAGGGCGCACAGGGCGCGGTGGAACAACTTGAAGCCATCAGGGCCGATCAGGGTTTGCGTGCTCAGGCCATGCGCGCCGGTGTCGGCCTGCATCATGGCGTCGATCGCGGTCTCGTCCCGCTCGACCCATACCCGCTGCATCCAGACCTCGAGTGTCTGTCGCATGTGGCGCCTCCCCAGGGTTGCATGAACTCTACAGGAAGATCGACCCGCGGTCATCGTGCCCGTCAGGCGGCACGAACCCGCTCGGCCCTGGGCGTCTTGCCGAACATCTGCCGGTAGCAGGTGGTGAAGTGGGACGCCGAGACGAAGCCGGTGGCGCAGGCCACGCTCATGATCGGCATGTCGGTCTGGAACAGGAGATGACGGGCCCGCTCCAGGCGGGTCTCCAGATAGTACTGGGCCGGGGTGCGCCCGAGATGGCGCCGGAACAGCCGCTCCAGCTGACGGCGCGACAGGCCCACATGCTGGGCCAGCACCTCCTGGCTCAGCGTCTCCTCGATCCGGCTCTCCATGATCTCGACGGCGCGGATCAGCTTCGGGTGGTGCACACCCAGGCGCACCCGCAGCGGCATCCGCTGGCGGTCGTGCGGGCCGCGGATGCGATCGACGATGCACTGCTCGGACACCTTGGTCGCCAGATCGTCGCCGTGCGTCAGCGCGATCCGGTTCAGCATCAGGTCGAGCGCGGCGGTGCCGCCCGAGCAGGTGAAGCGGTTGCCGTCGATCTCGTACAGGTCGGAGCTGACCTGGATCTCCGGGAAGGCCTCGACGAAGCCCGGCAGGTTTTCCCAGTGGATTGTGCAGCGGTGCCCGTCCAGCAGGCCGGCCCGGGCCAGCACGTGGGCGCCGGTGCAGATCGCCCCCAGCTGGGCGCCGCGCCGGTCCCACCGCCGCAGCCAGCCGAACACCTCCCGGTCCTGGTAATGCTCCGAGCCGAGCCCGCCGCAGAGCACGATGGCGGGTGGCAGCCGACCCGCGGTCGGCTCCTGGGCCGCGATCCCGGCATCGGCCTGGAGTACCACGCCACTGCTGGCCGCCACCGGGCCGCCATCGCGCGATACCAGGGTCCAGTGGTAGAGCGGCTTGCCGGCCAGGCGATTGGCGATCCGCAATGGCTCGATGGCGCTGGTGAAGGCGATCAGTGAGAAGTCGGGAATGAGCAAGAACAGGATGGTCTCGGTCGCGACGTTGACGGAGGGCGCGGGACGATCGCTCATGCACTTGACCACAGGGCTGCGCGCGGTCGGTCAATCTTGCCTATCCGCGACATCGCGAACCTAGCACAGTGTCCTGGCGCTTCGCATCGGTGATGCTTGCCCGGCACGGCCGCGTGACCGATTCGCTGCCACCGGCGTCGCCTGCGCACAAGCGACACTGGGCGGCACCGCTATCCCCCTTGTTGACGGCCACGGGGCCGAGTTGAGGCGAAATGGCAGGCATGCAGCGCTACTCGATCTTTTCGTTGGCTCGCAATGCCCTGAGCGGGCACCGCCGCTGGCAGGCGGCCTGGCGCAGCCCCGAGCCGAAGCCGGCCTATGACGTCGTCATCGTCGGTGCCGGCGGCCATGGCCTTGCCACGGCCTACTACCTAGCCAGCCAGCACGGCATCACCAACGTCGCCGTGCTGGAGCGCGGCTGGCTGGGCGGCGGCAACACCGGGCGCAACACCACCATCTGCCGCTCGAACTATCTCTACGACCAGAGTGCGGCCTTCTACGACCATGCGCTGAAGCTCTGGGAAGGATTGAGCCAGGAGCTCAACTACAACGTCATGTTCAGCCCGCGCGGCGTCATGATGCTCGCCCACAATGTCCACGACGTTCAATCGGCGCAGCGGCACATCCACGCCAACCGCCTCAACGGCGTCGACAATGAATGGCTGACGCCGGCGCAGGCCAAGGCGTTCTGCCCGCCGCTCAACATCGAGAACCTGCGCTACCCGGTGCTGGGGGCTGCGCTGCAGCGGCGCGGCGGCACCGCCCGGCACGATGCGGTGGCCTGGGGC
>JBATRI010000654.1:0-4980 GCA_049292515.1 Geminicoccaceae bacterium | reverse complement strand
GCTGCGCGCCGGCACCGGGCGGGCCTCGATCCGGCCATAGGTGCGCTCGGCCAGCGGCCGCAGCTCGTCGACCGTCACGTCGCCGGCAACGACCAGGATCGCATTGTTGGGCGCGTACCACTGGCGATAGAAGTCCAGCGCGTCTTCCCGGGTGTAGCCCGCGATCTCGTGGAACCAGCCGATCACCGGCAGGCGGTAGGGGTGGTTCAGATACTGCGCCGCCATCAGCTGCTCGCCTAGCAGGGCCGCGGGCTCGTTGTCGACGCGGGAGCGCCGCTCCTCGAGGATGACGTCGCGCTCGGGGTAGACGTGCTCGTCGGTCAGGTCGAGATTGACCATCCGATCGGCTTCCATTGCCATCACCAGCTCGAGCCGGTCCTTGGCGATCATCTGGTAATAGGCGGTCGCGTCATGGCTGGTCATGGCGTTGTCGTTGCCGCCATGCCGAGCCACGACCTTGGAGAACTCGCCCGGCCGGATATTGCTCGTGCCCTTGAACATCAGATGCTCAAGGAAGTGCGGCAGCCCGGACTTGCCCGATGGGCTGTCGGCCGTGCCGACCCGGTACCAGACCCAGTGTGCCACGACCGGGGCGCGATGGTTGGCCACCACCACGACCTGCATGCCGTTGTCCAGCATGAAGGTCTGCGGATGGAACACCCCGGCGGCGGCATCGCCCGGCAGGAGATTGAGGCCGGCGGCAGTCGGCAGCATCATCGGCGTTCCTTTGTTCACGGCACCGGCCCCACCGGAGCCAACGGCTCGCTGCCCGTGCGCAGCGTGACCACGCTTCCCGCTGAAGCCGCACCCCGCAAACGCTGCGCCTCGGCCACGGGATTGAGCACGTTGGCGTCCGGCTCCATCGCCCGGCGTTGGAAGTTCAAGATGAACAGGAACCGGCTCGCGTCGATGTCCAGCAGCTCGCTGTTCTCGGCCACCAGGATCTGGCGGATGCCGGGTTCGGCCTGAACCGGACTCTGCGCCAAAAGGGCTGCCTCGGCGGAACTCTGCTGCGTCTCGACGGGAGGCGCAGGCTGCCGGGTCAGGATCTCGCGTGCCTGGGCCGAGGTGTCCTGCGTGGACGTTGGCGGCGCGCCGGGATCGGGCGGGCGCAGGCTGTAGTCCGGCGGCAGCGTCAGCGGCGCGCGGCGGACCACCTGAAACTCATCGGGCTGGTTCTTGCCCAGGCCCAGACTCTCCTGGACCGTGCCGCTGCAGGCGGTGAGGGCCAGCAGCGCGGCGCCCAGTGCCAGCCTCGTCGGCAACCGACCTTGCCTGCTCATTGTTGGCCTCGCCCGAGCTTGGTTCTGGTTTGGGACAGCACGAGGCTGTCGAGAAGGATCAGGCAGGCGCCGACAACGATGGAACTGTCGGCGACGTTGAATGCCGGCCAATGATAGCCGAAGGCATGGAAGTCGAGAAAGTCGACGACCGCGCCAAAACGAAGGCGGTCGATGGAGTTGCCGACCGCCCCCGCCAGGACCATCCACAGCGCGAGCCGGGGCACCGTCCTGGTCTCGCGGTAGAGCCAGACGATGACGAAGGCGCCAATGGCCGCCGCCAGCGCGGTCAGCAGCCAGGGTCCATGTTGACCGACACTGGCGAACATGCCGAAGCTGACGCCGCGGTTCCACACCAGGACGAGGTTGAAGAACGGCGTCAACGCATGTGGCTGGTAGGGATCCAGCGCCTGCAAGGCGGCCCATTTGGTGATCTGGTCGAGTGCGAGCAGCGCCAGCGCGAGCGCCAGGCCGCCCAGATGCCGTGTGCGGTTGTCCGCCACCTCAGGCCGCCCGCGCGATGGCGACCGCGTCCGTGCAGCGGTGGCAGAGATGCTCGGCCGATGAAGTCACTTCCGGCAGGACCTGCCAGCAGCGCTGGCATTTCTCGCCCTCGGCCAGCCCGGGCACCACGGCCACGCCCGGCACGTCGTCGAGCATGAACGCACCCTCGGGAGCCGGGCCGTCCACGATCACGATGCCGCTGGTGATCGCCAGCTCGGCCAGATCGAGACCCCGCAGCAGCTCGAGGTCGGCACTGCCCAGATACACGTGGGGTGCTGCCTGCAGGCTGGAGCCGATGCGCTTTTCCCGGCGCTCAAGCTCGAGGGCGCCGGTGACGACCCGGCGCACCTCCCGGATACGCTCCCAGCGTTCGCCGAGACCGGGGCTGCGCCAGCTGCCGGAAATCGTCGGAAACTGATTCAGATGCACGCTTGCCGCCTGCGGATGCCGAGTGAGCCAAGCCTCCTCGGCCGTGAACACCAGCACGGGGGCCAGCCATGCGGTCAGGCAGCGGAACAGCTGGTCGAGCACCGTGCGGACCGCACGGCGCCGGATGCTGTCCGTCGGGTCGCAATAGAGCGCGTCCTTGCGGACATCGAAATAGAAGGCCGACAGATCGCCGCCGCAGAAATTGTTGATCTGGGCGTAGAGCCGCGGGAAGTCGAACTCGTGGTTGCAACTGCGCACCTGCTCGTCGAGCTCGGCCAGACGATGCAGCACCCAGCGGTCGAGCTCCGGCATCTGCGCCGGGTCAAGCCGCTCGGCGTCGTTGAAGCCGGCGAGGTTGCCCAGGATATAGCGCAACGTGTTGCGCAGGCGGCGATAGCTGTCGGCGATGCCGCCCAGGATCTCCTTGCCGATGCGCAGATCCTCGGTGAAGTCGCCGCTCACCACCCACAGGCGCAGGATGTCCGCACCATGCGTCTTCATCAGGTCGATCGGCGAGACCACGTTGCCCAGAGACTTGGACATCTTGCGGCCGTCGGCGTCGACGACGAAGCCGTGGGTCAGGACCGCATCGTAGGGTGCGCGGCCGCGCGTGCCGCAGCTTTCCAACAGCGACGAGTGGAACCAGCCGCGATGCTGGTCGGAGCCCTCGAGATAGAGCGAGGCCGGCCATTTGAGCTCGGGCCGCTGCTCCAGCACCGTGGCGTGGGTGCAGCCGCTGTCGAACCAGACGTCGAGGATGTCGTCGACCTTCTCGTAGTCGGCGGCGGCATAGGCGTCGCCCAGGAACTCCTGCGGGTCCCGGGTCCACCACGCGTCGGCACCCTCGGCCTCGAACGCCAGCGCCACGCGCTCGATCACGGCAGGGTCGCGCAAGACCTCGCCGGTCGCCTTCGCGACGAACACAGCGATCGGCACGCCCCAGGCGCGCTGGCGCGACACGCACCAGTCGGGCCGGGTCTCGACCATCGAGCGGATCCGGTTGCGGCCGCGACCAGGCACCCAGCGGGTGGCATCGATCGCGGCCAGCGCCTTGTCGCGCAGCCCGTCGGCACCATCCATCGGGATGAACCATTGCGCGGTGGCACGGAAAATCAGCGGTGCCTTGGAGCGCCAGCTGTGCGGGTAGCTGTGCACGAGCTTGCCGCGGGCCAGGAGGTTGCCGCGGGCCAGGAGCGCCTCGATCACCGGCTCGGCCGCCTTGAACACGTGCTGGCCAACGAAGCCTGGTGCGGCCTCGGTGTAGGTGCCGTCCTCGGCCACCGTGTCCGGCACGTCGAGCCCGTGTCGGGCGCCCAGCTCGAAATCGTCCTCGCCGTGGCTGGGCGCGATGTGGACGAGGCCGGTGCCCTGCTCGGTGGTGACGAAATTGCCGGGCAGAAGCGGGACGGCAAAGCCGTAGCTGTCCTCGTGGCCCGCCAGCGGATGACGTGCCAGACTGCCGGCCAGCGCCGTGCCGTCGAACTCATCCAGGGTCCGGTAGGCGAGGATGCCGGCATCGACCGCGAAGTCTGCCAGGCGCTCGGCGGCCACGACGAGCCGGTCGCCAGCGCGGCTCCAAGCGCCGTCCTCGACCTCGTCCACCTCGATCAGCCGGTAGGCGATCTCGGCACCGTAGGCCACGGCCCGGTTGGCGGGGATGGTCCACGGCGTCGTGGTCCAGATGACCACGGCGGCACCGTCCAGCGCCGGCCGGCTCGCCTTGATCAGCGGGAACCGCACCCAGATCGTGGTGCTGGTGTGGTCGTGGTACTCGATCTCGGCCTCGGCCAGGGCGGTCTTCTCGACCACCGACCACATCACCGATCTCTTGCCGCGATAGAGCGCGCCGCTCAGCAGGAACTTGCCGAGTTCGCGGACGATGCCGGCCTCGGTGTGGAAGGCCATGGTGGTGTAGGGGTCGGCCCAGTCGCCGAGCACGCCCAGCCGCTTGAACTCGGCCCGCTGCACGTCGATCCAGCGCTGCGCGAACTCGCGGCACTCGCGGCGGAAATCGGCCACCGGCACCGCGTCCTTGTCCTTGCCCTTCTTGCGGTACTCCTGCTCGATCTGCCACTCGATCGGCAGCCCGTGGCAGTCCCAGCCGGGCACGTAAGGCGCGTCCTTGCCCAGCATCTGCTGGTTGCGGTTGATGACGTCCTTGAGAATCTTGTTGAGCGCCGTGCCCATGTGCAGGTGGCCGTTGGCGTAGGGCGGGCCATCGTGCAGGACGAACTTCTCACGCCCGGCGGCAGCCTCGCGCTGGCGGGCGTAGAGGTCGTCGGCGTCCCAGCGGGCGACCAGATCCGGCTCGCGCCTGGGCAGGTCGGCCTTCATCGGGAAGTCGGTGCGCGGCAGGAAGACCGTGTCGCGGTAGTCGGTGCTCATGATCTGGGGCTGGCTCAGGCGGGGATGGGGGCGAAAAGGGCACGGGCTTGGTCGCAGTCGCGGGCGATCTGCGCTTTCAGCTCATCGATGCCGGCGAATTTCTGCTCGCCGCGCAGGCGATGCTTGAAGGCGACGCGCAGGCGCTGGCCGTACAGGTCGCCACCGCCCTCGAGCAGGTGCACCTCCAGCAGCAGCGAACGGCCGTCGAAGGTGGGTCGGCGGCCGAGATTGGCGACGGCCGGCCGCCACACGATCTGGCCGTCCCGGCAGGTACCGGCCTCGACGACGTACACGCCGATGGCAGGCAGCATCGGCCGCCGCGCCAGCGGGTGCACGTTGGCGGTGGGAAACCCGATCGTCCGGCCGCGCTGGTCGCCCGGCC